>CAYQKH010000244.1:0-3839 GCA_964417945.1 uncultured Opitutales bacterium | reverse complement strand
GTCGGCAGCGGCGACTTTCCGAGAAAACCACTGCACCAAAGTTACTCGGCGGGCACAAAACCAATCACCTCCAAACGGGTCTCACTGGCTCCGTTTACAGCTCTGAGATTAATACTGGATTCAAATGTGACAAACCTCACGCCATGCTTGAGGGCCAGGGCAAGCAGGTAAATGTCGTTAATTTGCTTTGAACCAAGGATCTGGTCCGGATGAAAGAGACCCGCGTCGGTCAGGCTGATCGTGTCCTTGAGGAGACGGTGATTTTGCTTATCGACAAATGCCTTAAAGCGGCGGATGACCTCCGAGGGAGTCAGGCGGACTTTCTTGCTGTATTGGGGATTGGAAAGGATGCGAATCAAGCCATTCTCTGTCATAGGACAGGTCGCAATCCCCTCTGCTGCATGAGTCTCCAACCAGGTGTGCGCACGATCATTAAAAATGTGGTCGGCATCAAAAAGCGCGATGAGAACGTTGATGTCGAGTAGTGCGCGCATCAAATGCCTTCTCGGTCCATAATCGATTGCACATGATCAAGGGTGATGGGCTCTCCACGGCGCGGTAACATCTCAATGCCATTGCGAATCGAATCCCTCGCACAGGGCTCCGGACTGAGACCACGCCGCGCCAACCGGGTGATTATCCGACCAGTGGTCGTCTTTTCCACCGCAGCCAGCTCTTTGGCGGCTTTCAGCAAATCCGCGTCGATATCCAGTGTCGTTCTCATTCATGTGATGCAATCGCATCAGATGCAGGCTGTCAATCTATTCGCCATTCACCTCCGACCTGTCCTCCGACCTGTCCTCCGAAGCTTGAAGAGCGTAGGGGGAAAACTTCGGCGCCGTGCCCTCCGAAGCCTCAGGCGAAGGATTGGGAGACCTGAGAAGGTAATCCCGCTACGTAGCCCGATCCCCTTGGGGTCGGGGCCCTGGTGCCTAGGCAAGCCCTTTCAGCGATACCCAATAACCCGTAAACCAGGTACTCGCTGAAAATGCTCCTGATTGGCCGTGACGATAGGAAGCTCATTTTCCAGCGCAACGGCGGCAATCCACAGGTCGTTGCTTCCAATCAACCGACCTTCCAGCCTCATCGCTCGTGTCATTGCTGCGTAGCGGTCGGCAACCGCACGATCAATCCCAAGATACTCGAAGGACTCCACCACTGACAAAAAGGCCGACGAAGTCAGGTCATTAAACCCCTCAGCATACTCTGCATACGCCACTACCGACAGATAGGCGACGGCTTCCCGATTCTACTGCAAAAAGGCTTGAGCCGATCCCGCTCCGCCCCGACGCTCCCGTTGAAAGTCGATCAGGAAGGTTGTGTCGAAACTCAGCGATTCCATTTATCTTCTGGCGGAAGATCCGCTTGCTGTGCCGCTTCAAGCCGGTCCAGGGTCGCTTCCGATACCTCGCCAGATGCTTTAACCAGCAAATCCCCACAACGTTTCTTGTCCTGATCCCAGCTCGCCCGCTTGATCACTTGGGAAAACGATTCACGGGCATGGCGACGCGCACGAACCAACCGTAAATACGCCTCTTCATCAACTGACAAAGTTTTTGTTGCCATACACAGATCCATACACAGAAGTTGACCGCTGTCAATCGTCCGGTCCGGTGCCCAATTTTCCGGCATCGCGATCGGTCGAGTCCTATAGCTCATCGAAGGCCATTGCGCATTCGCACCGCTTCCGCCATCTCCAAGCACTCAGGCCCAGGGCCGCGCTGCCGAGGAGCAGGACTGCCAGACCAAATCCGCCAGTTGGGAATCGAGCTTCAGCTCATTGTAGGTGATCACGGTGTCACCGTTTTCCAGGCCGATGTCGTAAAACAGGTTGCTGGAGGTGCTGCCAAATCCATCCATATTTACCACCAGCGCCCACCTCAGGTGCCAGGAGCCCTACAAGTCCCCACCCGTAGGACCCGATGCTCGTCATCGTGGCCGCCCCCGAATCGTCCACCAGCCCTCTTTAACCAAGGGTTTGAGTGTCATATTCGAGCCATTCCCAATCGGTATCGGTATCGGTATCGCTGCGAAAAAGACCCAAACCCAGGGTTATCCACACCGCCGGGCGGGGCGCCTTCCGCCTTCGATCTGTCCTCCGACCTGTCCTCCGAAGCTCGAAGAGCGTAGGGGGAAGCGCGAACCTGTCATCCATAGCTCATCAAGCGAAGGATGAGCGCGTCGGGGGAAACCTTCGGCGAGAACAAAAGGATGGCCGCCTGTTTACTTGAAATATTCCATTTTGTTTGGATAATTTCGGGTATGCTAAACCGAAGCGGATATTTGAAGCGGGTGCGCCGGGCCTTGTCGCGCAGCCCAATTGTGGCACTGATCGGGCCACGTCAGTGCGGAAAGACAACGTTGGCCCAAGCGTTTCTGCCGGAGTCCGACTCCTGCTACTTCGACCTGGAGGACCCGGTCGTCGCGGAAAACCTGGCCGACCCGATGGCCACGCTTGCTCCCCTGGAGGGCCTGATCGTGATCGATGAAGCGCAGAGGCGGCCGGAATTGTTCCCCGTATTGCGGGTATTGGCCGACCGGAAGAAAAGCGCGGCCCGCTTCCTCATACTCGGCAGTGCCTCCCCTGAGCTTTCGCGACAGGCCTCCGAATCCCTGGCCGGAAGGGTTGAAATCATTGAGATGGCTGGCTTCGACCAAACCGAAGTGGCTCCGGCCGACGGGCACACCCTCTGGCGGCGGGGCGGTTTTCCGCGTTCGTTTCTGGCCGCCGGCGAGGCCGACAGCTACGAATGGCGGCGACAGTTTATCCGGACCTTTGTCGAACGCGATATCGGCCAACTCGGTTTCCGCATCGCGCCCGCCGCCATCGGACGCTTCTGGACGATGCTCTCGCACTACCACGGCCAGATTTTTAACGGCAGCGAAATCGCGGCGGCCCTCGGCGTGAGCACCCAGACCGCCCACAATTACCTCAATGCACTCGAACAGACTTTCATGATTCGCCGCTTGCTCCCCTGGTATGCCAATGTGGGCAAACGGCTGGTCAAGTCGCCAAAAATCTATCTCCGCGACAGCGGATTGTTCCACACCTTGCAAGGCATCCGCGACACCAGTGCGCTGGTCGCGCACCCAAAAATCGGAGCTTCCTGGGAAGGGTTTGCCCTCGAACAAATTCTCCTTCAGTTCCCCGGCGAAGAGGCCTACTTCTACGCCATCCACAGCGGGTCGGAGCTCGACCTCTACTTGCCGGGACTCGGAATCGGATTTGAAATCAAGCGCAAAGACGCTCCAAAGCGCACACGGTCCATGGACATCGCATTACAAGACCTCGGCTTGAAACGGCTCTACGCGATTTACCCCGGGGAACGTCGCTACCCGCTGGGCGAGCGCATCGAAGCCATCCCATTCGGCACGGACCTGTCGTCACTTTGTTGATCGATCCCAACCCAGTAACATCCCCGGTGCGCCGCACCTTGGACTGCGTCAAGCCCTGCCGCCGCTTTTTCCATTCGCAGGCCCCTGCGTCCGCGAACCGGGGGCTTCGTCCTTTGCTCCTTGCCCTACCCTCTTTCGCTCAATGGGGTGGAAAGCTCCCCCGCCACGTAGCCCGATCCCCATCTTGGGGTCGTGCCTTGAGGCGTATACACATTTTGGTGCGTGTATTTTACAAGTGATTGGCTGCGCACGAAGGCTCGTAGCCCGCATCCGGCAGCTGCCGGAAAGGGTTCCCGGGTGGTTCAGCGTTCGTGTCGGTCGACGAGAGATGCTTGCTATAAGCTGCGCCCTACGTAGCCCGCAGCTTTAGCAAGGGTTCCGCCCCGGATTGAAGGAAGCCGCTCTGCGTGTTCAGATGCTTGCTGAAGCTGCGCACTACGGCA
>CAYQKH010000243.1:0-3856 GCA_964417945.1 uncultured Opitutales bacterium | reverse complement strand
TCGGTGATCCGGGATTGAAGGTTTTCGTTGGCGATTTCGGCGAGGTCGTCGAGGTTGTAGAGGAAGACATTATCGATGTGGGCGCAGGCGGGATCGACATCGCGGGGGATGGCGAGGTCGATAAGAAAGAGCGGGCGGGCGGGTCGGTTGTGCATGACGGAGCGGAGGAGCTCGGGGCGGAGGATGGCCGCGGGGGCGCGGGTTGAGGAGACGACGATATCAAACTCGGAAAGGTGGGTTCGGAAATGATCGAAATCGAGGGCGTTTCCGGAGAAGCGGTTGGCGAGGAGGTGGGCGTTTTCGAAATTGCGGCTGGCGACGGTGATGCGTCGTAAGCCACGGCTCTGAAAGGATTGAATGGTTTTCTCGGCGACCTCGCCGGAGCCGAGGAAAAGAATGGAGCAGGTCTTGAGATCGCCAAAGATACGGGTGGCTAATTCGACGGTGACATAACCAATACTGACTTGGCCGCGGGAAATCCCGGTATGGGTGCGGGCCCACTTCGCCTCTTTGAAGCTGCGCTGAAAGAGACGGTTGAGGACGGGGCCGAGGGTCTGGCGGTGGAGGGCGTCGGCGTAGGACTGCTTAACCTGGCCTAAGATCTCGGTTTCGCCGACGATCTGGGAGTCAACGCCGGCGGAGACCTGAAAGAGGTGTTCAGCGACTTCGTGGTTGGTTTTATGGAAGAGGTAGGGTTCGAGGGCTTCGAGTTCGATTTTATGGAAACTGCTGATCAAACGGGTGAGGTGGTGGCGGTAGTCGAGGTTGGAAGCGACGCCGTAGACCTCGAGACGGTTGCAGGTATTGAGGATAAGACACTCCCGTAGATTGCGTTCGGTGCGGAGGCGATCGTAAAGGGCCTCGAGCTTATCCTCGTCGAGGGCGATGCGTTCGCGGACCTGGATCGGCGCGGTATGGTGGGTGCTTCCGATCACGAAGAGGGTGTTGCTCTCGAGCAGGGTGTTCTCGCGGTTTCCCATCATGGACGGACCTCCGGGGAGGGAGATTGGGCGAGGGCGGGCGCGTCGCGGTGGCGGCTGGAATCGACCGGCCAGAGAGAGAGGAGGGCAAAGCCGAAGAGGGCGACGCAAGTCCAGGCAAAGTTTCGGGCGACGAGGCGGTTGCGAACCCGGAAGAGGAGGGAGGCGGAGTAGGCCACCCAGAGGAGAAGTGAGCTGAGCAGCTTCAGGATGGAAACATTGTCGAAGTGGGGAACCCAGTAGAGCGAGCCGACAAGGAGGGAGACGGTAAAGACAAGGTGTCCGGCGGCGAGGAGACGGAGGCCGACGGCGTCGAGTTCGTTGATGGAGGGGAGGAAACGGAAAAAGGGTTTGGACTGCTTGGCCTTGAGGGCGTGCTGCTGAAGCAGATACATGAGGGCGATGAGGGCGAGGAGGCCGAAGATTCCGTAGCTGGAGATGGCGAGGGCGGCGTGGAGTTCGACCCAGGGATTGCCGCCGAAGAGGGCCTTCTCGTAGGGGTGGTCCCAGCCGGGGACGAGGAGGGAAGCGCCGCCAAGGAAAAAGGCGAAGGCGGTGGTGAAAAAGCCGAGGAGATTGATCCGGTAAAAAGGGAAGACGAGGACGTAGAAGCCGACAGCCGACCAGGTGATAAACTGAATGATCTCGAATGGGTTGCCGAGCGGGCAGGCCCGGACCTCGTAGCCCCTTAGGGTGAGCCCGAAGGTATTGAAGACCCATGCCCCGACGATCAGTGAAAGGAGGACGGGGCGCAGGTAGCGGCGTTGCTGGACGAGGGATATGCCTGCAAAAAGAAACGCCAGTCCGTAGAGGGCGAGGGCAATCCCGAGGAAGAATCGGGCATCATCCTGAAACCAGTGCGCCATGGAAAACCGGATAGGCTATGCAAAAATAGCCTGCCTCGTCAACGCAGGTTCGCTGCTCAACGGGCGGCGGGCACGCGGGCGGGCGGAGAGTAGGGCTGGAGGATGGGATCGCGGAGGGGGGTGGACTGGTTGCGACCCTCGGCCCAATCGTTGATCCACTTGCGGAGGACACCGATCCAGGCGGGGTTGTCGTTGAGGCAGGGGATCTGGTCGAAGGACTCGCCCCCGGCCTCAAGGAATTCGTCTCGTCCCTCCTGGGAGATTTCCTCGATGGTTTCGAGGCAATCAGCGGTGAAAGCGGGGCAAATGACCTTGATGCGTTTGACGCCTTCGTGGGCGAGGCGGTCCAGTTCCTGGTCGGTGTAGGGCTCAAGCCAGGGGTTCCGACCGAGACGGGATTGAAAGGAGACGGTATACTTTTCCTCGGGAATGCCGAGACGGTCGACGAGGCGCCGAACAGTGGTCAGGCACTGATGGCGATAGCAGGTGGCGTGGGCGGGGTGGCAGGAATTGCAACAATCCCCGGTCCGCGTGCAGTGAATGCCGGAAGGATCGGTTTTCTGGAGGTGGCGGACGGGGATGCCGTGAAAGGAAAAGAGGAGGAGGTCCCACTCTTCCTGGAGATGGGGCTCGGCACTGGCGGCGAGGGCTTCAAGATAATCCGGGTGCTCATAGTAGGGCGGCATAAGCGTGGTCTTGAAGTTGGCGCCGATTTTCTCCATTTCCTCGCTGACCTGAACGATGGCGGTCTCGTAGCTGGACATGGCGTAGTGGGGATACATGGGGATGAGAAAGAGTTCCTCAACGCCCTGTTCCTTCAATCTTTCTAGCGCCTCGGGGACGGAGGGCTTGCGGTAACGCATGGCGATCTCGACAGGAAAGTCGAAAGAGCGGCGAAGTTGGTCGCGGACGCGTTCGGTGTAGACAATGAGAGGAGCACCCTCGTCCATCCAGACCTTCTTGTAGGCCTCGGCGGATTCCTTCGGACGGAAGGGGAGGATGAAGGCATTGACGATCATCCAGCGGATGGGTTTGGGAACATCGATGACCCGTTCGTCCATGAGGAATTCGCCGAGGTATTCGCGGACATCGGCAACCTCGGTGGAATCCGGGGAGCCCAGATTCAGCAGGAGAACGGCTTTTTGACTCATAATGGTAAAGGACGGTGAACCCGCGGGTTTGTCAACGAGGGGAGGTTAATCCTCTGAGGCGGTAATCGAGCGGGCGAGCCTGACCCCGGCTTCGAGGCAATTGGGGAGAGAAATTCCGTCGCGGTAGTGTCCCCCGAAGCGGAGACCGGGCAAATCGGACTCGAGTTTTTCCATGCGTTGGAGGTGTTGCTCGTAGCCGACGGTGAACTGCGGGATCGCGCGGGGCCAGCGGGTGATCTGGGAAAAAGCGGGGGCACCGGAAACGCCGAGGAAGGTTTGGAGATCCTGAACTACAGCATCAATTAATTCGGACTCGGGGAGGGCGGCGCGCTTGGGGTGGCGAGACCCGCCGACGAAGGACGTCAGGAGGACGGAATCTGCGGGAGCGCGACCGGGGAAGAGGGTAGAGGAAAAGAGGGTGCCGAGGATGAAGGAGGATTCGCGTGAGGGGATGAGCATACCGAACCCATCAAGGGGGTGGGCAACCGCAACCCGTGGGAATCCGAGGGCGACGTTGGTGACGGGTGGGTATTCGATATCTTCAAGGAAGCGGAGGGCGGCCTGCAGCTCCTCGGGCCAGGGCAATGCGGGGATCGCAAAAGCGGGGAGGCAGAGAAGGAGATGAGCGGTGGAAATTTCACGCGCGGGTTCTTCATTCATTCCCTCGAGGGTAAGCCGCCAGGTTCGGGTGTTGAAATCGCAGCGGATGCTGCTGAGGTGGGTATGGGTGAGGACGGAATCGCCGAGGTCGCGGGCGAGGGCCCGGGGCAGCGATTCGAGACCATCGCGAAAGGAGATGATCCGGGAGCGGTAGGACGGCTCGCCCGATTTTTTCCGATCGGCGCGGGCGCGCAGGATC
>CAYQKH010000242.1:0-3857 GCA_964417945.1 uncultured Opitutales bacterium | reverse complement strand
CGGCGGCGACCCCATCAACGGCACCAGCCATACCGATGCCATCCGGCTCTTTCAGGAAGACACTGACACCGAAGCCATCATCATGATCGGGGAAATCGGCGGGACCGCCGAGGAAGAGGCCTGCGCTTTTATTAAAGAGAACGTGGACAAGCCCGTCGCCGGATTCATCGCCGGCGCGACTGCCCCTCCCGGCCGCCGTATGGGTCACGCCGGAGCCATCGTTTCCGGAGGCACCGGAACCGCCGAGGCCAAGATTGAGGCCATGAAGGATGCCGGTGTCGCCGTCGCACCCACTCCCAGCGATATCGCCGAGGCCCTCTTTTCCGTCTATAAAGCGTAACATCGGGTTGCGCATCCTTCCTTCCTGCGGATTATCTTTGGGCTATGGACATCTACGCGTCCTGGCTTTCCTCACCTTTTTATTACCTCGTCCACCTTCTTCTCTGGATGGGGCCAGTCTTACTCCTGCAGTGGGTCCTTGCCAGGGGCATTCTCTGGCGGCACCGAAGCGTCCTCCTCAAGGTCACCCTCGTCCTCGGATCCTACCTCATCGCTACCGACGTCCTCGCCGTCCGGTGGGGAATTTGGTATTTCGATAAAAACCGCATTCTCGGCATCAACCCGCTCGGTGTCCCCATCGAGGAGTGGTTGTTCTTCTACCTGACCGTCCTCCTCGTCAGTCAATCCTTCATCATGTTTCTGCCCAACTCCCTCCGCCTCCCGAAGAAGTAACCCTTATGGCTCTTCTTATTGGAAAATACGCCCTCACCGCTCTGATTGTCGTCGTGGTTTCCGAGGTTGCCAAACGCTCCGACCGCCTCGGAGCCCTCATTTCCTCCCTCCCGCTCGTCACCCTACGCCCTCCGATAACGGGCCTCTGATATCTGATCCCTGCCCTCCGATCTCCGCCTACCGGCCCCCTGATCGGCGTCCCGGCTTGAACTGGCTCCCCTTGTGGACCTTCTTCGAGCGATAGGCTTTTTTTCCTCCGCCTTTCCGGGATCGTGCCGGAGCCACTGGCTTCCCTGCTTTGAGGGCTTCGATCTGGTCCCGCAGGATCGCCGCCCGCTCAAACTCCAGTTGACGCGAGGCCTCCAACATTTCTTCCTCCAACTCTGCGAGCACGGCTTGCAGATCCTCATCCTTTATCCCTTCCTTCACCAGGATCGGGTCTTCCTCCCGCGGCTTCCCGTAGAGGTGCAGGCTCTCCTGAATGCCCCGGACCACACTGCGTGGGGTGATCCCGTGCTCCTGATTGTAGGAAAGTTGTTTTTCCCGACGACTCCCGATCACCTCAAGCGTCCGCCGCAGAGACTCCGTCATTTTGTCCGCGTAAAGGATCACCCGCCCCCGCTCGTGCCGTGCGGCGCGACCGGACGTCTGAATCAGGCTGGTCTCGCTGCGTAGGAATCCTTCCTTATCTGCGTCGAGAATTCCCACCAGCGCCACCTCCGGCAGGTCCAACCCTTCACGCAAAAGATTGACCCCCACCAGGACGTCAAAATCTCCCTTCCGGAGGTTGCGCAGGATCTCAACCCGCTCGATTGCATCGATGTCTGAGTGGAGGTATTCGACCCGGATGTCCGCTTCCCTCAGGAACTCTGCGAGGTCTTCCGACATCCGCTTTGTCAGGGTCGTCGCGAGGATCCGTTCTCCCTCCACCACCGCCTTGCGGATCTCCCCGATGAAATCCTCGACCTGTCCTTTTGCCGGACGCACGATCATCTCCGGGTCCAGCAACCCCGTTGGCCGAATCACTTGCTCCGCGATCACCGAAGAGACCTCCGCTTCCCGTTTCGCTGGCGTTGCCGATACGTAAATCGTCTGTTTCGTTACTTCCTCGAATTCCTCCGGCTTCAGCGGACGGTTGTCGAGCGCCGAGGGTAAACGGAAGCCGTATTGCACCAGCCGCTCCTTCCGGCTCCGATCGCCATTGTACATCGCGCCGATCTGTGGCACCGTCGCATGGCTTTCGTCGATGAAGAGCAAGAAATCCTTCGGGAAGAAGTCGATCAGACAGAACGGGCGCTCTCCCGGTCGCCGCGCCGTCAGGTGCCGGGAATAGTTTTCGATCCCGCTGCAGAACCCCATCTCCTGGAGGAGTTCGATGTCATACTCCGTCCGCATCCGGATCCGCTGCGCCTCAAGCAGCAGCCCCTGCTTCTCGAACCAGCTCACCCGCTCCTCCAGTTCCTTACGGATCTCCTTGACTGCTACCTCCAGCTTCCGCCTCGGCGTGATGTACTGGTTCGCCGGATACAAACGGAAGTGCCCAATCGCCTCTCCGGTCTCCCCCGTCAATGGATCGAGGTCCCGGATCGTCTCGATTTCATCCCCCCAGAATTCCACTCGGATCGCGCGCTCCATGTAGGCCGGGAAGACATCCACCACCTCCCCGCGTACCCGGAAGGTTCCCCGCTTCAGTTGGATGTCGTTCCGGTTGTAGAGGATCTCTACCAGCCGCTCCAGGAAGGTCTGGCGCGCGATCTCCAGGCCCGGTTTCAATTCGATCATCATCTCCTCGAAATCCTCCGGCGACCCGAGGCCGTAGATACACGATACGCTCGCTACCACGATTACGTCCCTCCGGCTGATCAATGAACTCGTCGCCGCGATCCGCAGCCGCTCAATCTCGTCGTTGATCGACGAATCCTTTTCGATGTAGGTGTCCGTCTGCGGAACGTAGGCCTCCGGCTGATAGTAATCGTAGTAACTCACGAAATATTCCACCGCGTTTCGCGGGAAAAACGTCTTGAACTCCGAAAACAGCTGCGCCGCCAACGTCTTGTTGTGCGAGATAATCAGCGCTGGACGCTTCAGCTCTTGGATTACGTTCGCCATCGTGAACGTTTTTCCCGAACCCGTCACGCCCAGCAGCGTCTGATACCGGTTTCCTGCGCGCACCGACTCCTCCAGCCGCCGGATCGCTTCCGGTTGGTCCCCCGTCGGCTGATAATTCGACTCCAGTTCAAATTCCATCGTCCGAAAACCTACCCCGCTTCTTCCCCGAAGCCAAGTGGACATCCCATCTTAATCCTGATCTCCGTCTCCCCTTTTTAAGCGAAGCGAACTCCGCGCCGAATATTCCCGCACCTCCGCCTTCATGCTGACCTTTGAAAAGGCTGCCCGAGCCCTGCCGGGAGTCCGCAATCTCCGGTAGGCCAGTGCTTCAGCCTGGCCCAAAGCAGAAAAAGCCGACCCAGCCCGGTAGGCCAGTGCTTCAGCCTGGCCAGGCGCAGGCTCAAGCACCGCGCCCGTTCGCCCCCCTTCCTTTTCTTATCTGAGAAGGTGACACGCACGCTGGAGAGTCGGCCGGTTTTTTGCGCCGTAGTGGGTATTCAGTTCGTCGGCCACGAAGGCGAGACGGCGCTGCTGCTCGTAGCGCCGATTGAAGAGGTCCGGCTGGCTCCACCCCGCATAGACATTGGAAAAGGAAATTCCCACGAGACGGAGGTGCACGCGTCGACGCCAGACGTGTCGCAGCATCCCGCGCACCCGCCCGTAGAAGGCGTCCTCCACATCGCTCGGTTCGTCGAGGCTCTGCGCGTGCGTGGCCTCTTCCATATCCGTGTAACGGATCCGCAGGGACAGCGTGCGCACCTGCTTCTCATCCTCCCGGATGCGGGGCATCAACGCATCGATCATCTCCTGGAGGATCCGGACGACCGCTTCAAAATCCCCCTTGTCTTCCGCGAAGGTTTCCTGCTTGCCGTAGCTCTTCGCCGCCTCCTGTTCGAGCCGGATGGGCGTCGGGTCGATTCCCCGTGCGCGTTCGAGGACCCCCTCTGTTCCGCTTCCGAGCACCGGACGCAGGCGATCAGCTCCCGCGTGCACGAGGTCCCCGATACGGTGGATTC
>CAYQKH010000241.1:0-3881 GCA_964417945.1 uncultured Opitutales bacterium | reverse complement strand
TACCCCATCAGCTGGACCGGCTCGCCCAGCGCGGCTCCCTTGGCGTCGCCCGGGGCGGCGGCACCCGGAAGAACTCCAGCGGCGACTTCTTTCTCGCCTTTTCCACCGCCAATCCGGAGGCCTGGAGCCTGGAGCCCACCGGGAGCGCCCGCTTCCTCGCCAACACCGAAATTGACTCCGTCTTCGACGCCGCCATTGAAGCCACCGAGGAAGCCGTTCTCAACGCCCTCGTCGCCGCCCGCACCCTGACCGGCCGGGATGGCAACACCGTCTTTGAGCTGCCGGAATCCTTCCTCCTCAACGCCTTCCTCGAAACGGAAGCGAATCCGGAATGACCGGGGCCTTTCTCGCCAACCTCCTCGCCCTCGCCTTCGTCTTTTCCTGGCTTCGTGAGAGCATCCCTCAGCCGGTCGCGGACTCCGCTCATTTCCTCGGGCAGGCCACCGTTCCGGTCGCCACCCTTCTCCTCGCGATCCGGACCTATGGCGGGGATCTCCACCGAATCGGCAGCATCTACCTCTTCGCCTACGCCCTCTCCCTCCTGACGATCCCCTTCTGGGTCGCCCTCCTGCCCTATGCCGGGTGACCCCGCCCTATTACCCGACCGCATCACTCCAATCTACCGCGACGATTGGGTCGCCGCCGTGCACAAGCCCCCCGGCCTTCTCGTCCACCGGACCGGGATCGCCGCCGAGGCCTCCGACTTCGCCCTCCAACAGGCTCGGGACCTCTACCAATGTCATGTTTATCCCGTTCACCGGCTCGACCGCGCCACTTCCGGCATCCTCCTCCTCGCTCTCGATCCGGAGACCGCGGGCCTCCTCGGAAAGGCCTTTCAATGCCACGTGGTTGAAAAGCGTTACCTCGCCGTTGTGCGGGGCTGGCCCCCCGCCGAGGGCTCTGTCGACCGCCCGCTCCGGAAGGTCAGGATGTCCCGCAAAAAGGTCACTCCCGCGGAACCCCAACCTGCGCGAACCCGCTACCGATGCTGCGATACCGCCGAGCTTCCCGTTACCATCAGCGGCTACCCGACCACCCGCCTCGCCCTCGTCGAAGCCCTCCCCGAGACCGGCCGCACTCACCAGATCCGACGCCACCTCAAACGGATCGACCACCCCATCGTCGGCGATACCCAATACGGCGACAGCCGTTACAACCGCTACTTCCGTGAAACCTACGGCTGCAACAGGCTCCTCCTCGCCGCTACTACCCTCCGCTTGGTCCATCCGCGAACCCGGAAAACCCTCACCCTCACCTGCCCACCCGATCCCACCTTCAGGAAGGTCCTCAACGCACTCGGCCTGGACAAAAGTAATGCGCACGCGGACCGTTCCCCCTCCTCCTCTTTTTCCCCATCTTCCTCTCCCCCCGCGCCCTGATGCATGCCCCATCTCCTGACCGGGTGGCGAACGGCGTCGCGTTGACACCGCACCGGCATCCCCACAGTTTTCGTGTAACATGAAAAACGTGACCAATGTTTTAGACGAGGAGGTCGCGCGTTGGGCCAAGGTATGGGCCGCCCAGCCTGACACCTGCATACCCCGGATGCTAGGCGAGGTCTTGCGGGAGAAAATGGAGGGGGCGACTTTCCGTGCAGGTCTTGAACGAATACTTTGTCCACGTGACCGAGAAACTGGAACCAGGGCTCACCCACGCGGAAGCCTGGGACGACAACCAAACCCTCCAGGCGTGGAATCCCCTTCCCATGGATTTTTCGCTGCAGTTGGAGGCGTTTCATTTGCGTGAACAACATGCCTTTTCCTGGTGGGATGCGTTGATCGTCGGAGCGGCGAAAAAATCCCAGTGCCCGTGCTGTTATCGGAAGAGCTATCGCATCGAGAAACCTGCGGCGGCGGCGAAGTGCTCGATCCGTTCCAAAACGATTTTGATGTAAAGGAGTTGAATTAAACCATGCCCAGCGGACAATCCAACGACCCCCGAATCCTCCTCCCCTTCCTCGAGACCCCGGGAGCCTACATCAGCGGCGAGAAGCTTGCTCAGATAGCCGGGGTCAGCAGGGTCAGCGTCTGGAACCGCATGAACCGGCTCGAGGTGGACGGATTCCGTTTCGAGGCCGTCCGCAACCGCGGCTACCGCATGGTCGAGGAACCTGCCACCTTACATCCCCTCCTCATGGAGGCCTATGCCCGCCACAAGGGCCTCGACCTGCCGATCGCCGTCCACCCCACGATCGATAGCACCAGCAGCGAAATCGAGCGGCTGCTGATTTCGGGACAGGTTCCCCCTTTCGCCGTCGTCGCCTCGGAGCAGACCCGCGGGCGGGGCCGCATGGGACGGAACTGGGAAAGCCAATCGGCAGGAAACGCCTACCTCAGCGTCGCCTTCCGCCCCAATCTGCAGCTCGACCGCATGCAATGCTTCACCCTCTGGATGGGGGTCAACCTCGTCAATCTCCTCCGCCGCTTATCCGGCCTCCCCCTCCAGATCAAATGGCCCAATGACGTCCTCTGTAAAGGACGCAAAATGGTGGGTATGCTCACCGAGGCCCGCATTGACAACGACCGGTTGAAGGACCTCATCTTCGGCCTCGGTGTCAACATCAATGCCAAACGATTCGACGGGGAACTTGGCCGGAAGGCCACGTCGATCTTCCTCGAGGGCGGGCGCCACCAATCCGTCCATCTCTTTGTCGCGGAAATCCTTTCCACCCTCCTCAAAGCCTATCACCAGATCGAAAACGATAGCATTTCCCAATCCCTGAAGAAACAGTGGGACGACCTCGACTGTCTCAGTGGCCAACCTGTGTCCCTCGACAACGGTTTCCAAAACCTCTCCGGCATCGCCCGCGGTATCGATGAACGCGGTGCCCTCCTCCTTGAGCTCGAATCCGGGGAGATCACTCGGGTCTTGGCCGGCGATGTCTCCCTGACCCGGTCCTATCCGGACTGAACCGCACTCTTCGCTTGAATTTCCGCCGTATTTTCCCGACCTTTTGAATATAACAACCCCAGCATCCAGTCCCCCCTCTCCGGGGCCGGACCCCACCGGCCCCCCGGCGAACTCTGGTCCGGAAGATTCCTCCCCGGAGCCCGGTATCCGGGTCGAGAACCTCACCCGGAAATACGGGATGTTCACTGCTATCGACAGCGTCTCCTTTTCCATTCCCCAAGGCGAAGTGGTCGGCTTTCTCGGGCCCAACGGAGCGGGGAAAAGCACCACCCTCCGCATCCTTTCCGGCCTTCTCACCGCGACTTCCGGCGAAGCCTGGATCCATGGCCTTTCCGTGGCCCGGCACCCGGAAAAAGCCAAGCGTTATATCGGCTACATGCCCGAGCACAACCCTCTCCCCGAGGAGCTGCGGGTCGGCGATTTCCTCCGTCTCCGCGGCCGCCTCAAAGGACTCTCCGGCAAGCGCCTCAAGCAACGGGTCGGCGCAGTCCTCGAGCTCTGCGACCTTTCCCGCAAGGCCCAGCGCAAAATTATCGGAACCTTGTCGAAGGGATTTCGGCAGCGGGTCGGCCTTGCCGACGCCCTCCTCTCCGAGCCGGAGGTCGTCCTTCTCGACGAGCCTACCATCGGCCTCGATCCCCACCAGATCCGTGCCGTTCGCGAGTTGATCGCGAACTTACAAGGCTCCATGACGATCCTCCTCTCCAGCCACATCCTTTCCGAGATCGAAGTGAATTGTGACCGCGTCGTCATCATCAACCAGGGCCAGATCGTCGCCAATGGCCCGCCCGCCCGCCTGCGGGAAACCTATTTTCCCGAGAACCGCTACCACCTCGAATTTTCCGGCGACCCGGAGCGGGTCCTCGGCGCTCTCCGACGCCCCGGACTCACCCTTGTGCCTCCTCTCCTCAACGGCAGCTCCGGGACCTACCGGGTGGAAGCCATCGACCGCGGTAGCGAACCCCTCGGCC
>CAYQKH010000240.1:0-3927 GCA_964417945.1 uncultured Opitutales bacterium | reverse complement strand
CTCATCAAAATCGAGACCGAGGCGCGCGCCGCCGGCTGGGAGCTCCGATGCTACCCCTCCACAATCGTCACCGCTACGATGGGCGGTTTCCTCTGTGGCGGATCCGGGGGCGTCGGGTCAATCACCTGGGGTGGCATCAACAATGCCGATAATGTCAAATCGGTTACGATTATGACCGCCGAAGCCGAACCGCGGGAAATCCGCTTTGAAGAGCGGGATTCCCTCAAGGCCCTTCACACCTACGGCACCACCGGCTTCGTGGTGGATATTGAAATGCGCCTCGCCCCCAAGCGCGACTACGAGCAGCTCATCTTTGTGCACCCTGATTGGGACCGCCTGCTCGACTGGACCGATGCCCTCGCCCGGGATGTCGATATCCCCAAACGCCTCGTCACTCTCTTCCAATCCCCCATCCCCGGCTTTTTCACCCCCATTGTCGAACACCTCCCCAGCGAGCACCACGCCGCCTTTTTTTATATTGAAAGCTCTTTTGTCGACGAGGTCCTAAAAAGGGCCGATGCCTCCGGAATTCGAAATACCTTCCGCCTCCCTTATGCCGACCCGCCCAAGCCTCCTTACATTACCGATTATACCTGGAACCATACCACCCTCTGGGCCTTGAAATCCGACGAGTCCCTAACCTACCTCCAATCCGGCTTTTCCCCAAATTTCCGAGAACAGTTCCGCCTGCTCTGGGAGCAGTTCCCCGGCGAAATCCTCTTCCACCTCGAGTGGACCGTCGGAAATTCCAAAATGGAAAACCAGAGTGTTCGCATGACCTCCGGCGACGACGTCCTCGTCGGTGGTCTGCCGATTGTCCGCTACCGCGATGCAAATCGTCTTCAGGAAATCATCGATTTCTGCGACTCCATCGGCGTCTTCACCGCCAACCCTCATACCTGTATCCTCGAAGAAGGAGGTAAACACCCGGATATCGATTCGAAGCGACAGTTGAAGATCGAAGTGGATCCGAGCGGGATTCTTAATCCCGGAAAAATGAAATCCTTCCCCCTCAATCCATTCGTTTCCTGAACTAAAGCGCTTCATGCCTCCGCCCGCAGACGATATCCACATTCAGATGGATGTCTTTCTGACCCTTAAGGATGGCACCCGCCTCGCGTCGGATGTCTACACTCCAAAGGGTCAAGGGCCTTTCCCCGTCCTCCTCATGCGGCAGCCCTACGGGAAAGATATTGCCTCCACCGTCGTCTACGCCCCTCCGGTTTATTTTGCCCGCCAAGGCTACCTCGTCGTCGTTCAGGACGTCCGGGGAAGAGGAAATTCAACAGGTGTCTTTAATGCCTTTCTTCATGAGGCGGAGGACGGCGTCGAAACCATCGAATGGGCTGCCAATCTTCCAAAGGCAAACGGTCGCGTCGGCATGTACGGCTTTTCCTATCAGGGATCCACCCAACTCCTTGCCGCCACCCGCCAACCCGAGCCGCTCATCGCTATCGCGCCTCACATGACCGCTTTCGACCTCTATTCAGGCTGGTTTTATCGCGATGGCCTCCTCCAACTCAATACCACCCTCGCCTGGGGAAACCAGATGCTCCGGGAAGACGCGGCGCGTGCCGGGCTTAACCAGGCCTATCAGGCTCTCGAAAAAGCTTGGGAAAATCCCGCTTCCCTCTCCCGCCAGCTTCCTGTCTCTTCCGCCGCTCCCCTCGTCCAGGATGGCCTGCCCGGCTACGTAGCCGACTGGCTCCGGCATCCCCAATACGACGATTACTGGCGGAACCTCGATTGCCTGCAGCAGATCGATGCCCTTGACCTTCCCGTCTTCCACCTCGGCGGGTGGTACGATTACTACCTCCGCGGCACCCTCCAGGGATATGCCGCTCTCCAACCCCGATTCCCGGACCGGCAATACCTCGTCCTCGGTCCATGGGTTCACATCCCCTGGGGAGACCGCGCCCACACCGGACCGGGCTTCGGTCCACATGCGCGCTTCGACACCGATGCCCTTCTTCTCCAATGGTTCGATCGATGGATGCGCCCCGAACAACCCGATCCCGCACCCGCTTCAGGCTGCCGTTACTTCGTCCTTGGAGAGAATACATGGGACTCCGCTCCGGTTTGGCCGCCCCCGACATCCGTGCCCACAACCTTCTTCCTCGCTTCCTCCGGCCGGGCCAATTCCCGATTCGGTGACGGCCGCCTCGATCCATCCGGCCCTTCCGGCCCTTCCGATTCCTTTGTCGCCGACCCCGAAGTCCCCGTCCTCGCCCCGGGTGCCGGTCCCGGTGGGACCCTCGCCTGGGGTCCCTCCGATCTCTCCATCTCCCAGCAAGGCAACAACCTCCTCGTCTATACTTCTGAACCCTTCGAGCAGGAAACCCGCCTTCTCGGCCCCCTCCAGTGTAACCTCTCCGTGTCGACCTCCGCACCTGAAACCGTCTTTGTCTGCCGGGTCTCACGGGTCGTCCCCTCCGGTGAAGCCTGGTTCCTCAGCCTCGGGGCCGCCCGCTTTCAACCCGATTCCCACGGCGGCGGAAGCGTCCGGGTCCAAATCGATGATACCGCCTGCGCTTTTCAACCCGGCGACCGGCTGCGACTCGATATCGCCTCTTCCGCCTTCCCCCTCCTTATCCGGCATCCCAATACTTCTGCGGATCCCGCCTCCATCCCTGCCCCCTCCCATTTCAAACGCGCTTCCCAGGTTGTTTTCCATCACCCCGATTGCCCCTCCACTCTGGAGTGCCGCCTCACCACCTGATGCCTCCCGTCCCCTTCATCCAGTTCAATAATCTCTCCAAACGTTTTGGAGACGGCCCCCTCGTTCTCGACTCCCTCGATCTCCAGGTCGCCAAGGGAGAATTTATCAGCCTCATCGGACCCAGCGGTTGCGGCAAATCCACCGTCCTCCGCCTCCTCTCCGGCCTTCTCGAGAAGAGCGAGGGCGAGATCATTGTCGATGGAATGGCCCCAAAAAACGCTCGCGAGGAATCCTTCTTCGTCTTTCAGGAACCCAACCTCCTTCCCTGGCTCCGGGTCCGCCAAAACGTCGAAGTGCCCCTGAAAATCGCCGGCATCCCAAGGGATCAGCGCCGCGAGAAGGCCCTTCACATGATTAAACTTGTCGGGCTCGAGGATGCCGAACGGAAATACCCCTGGCAGTTGAGTGGCGGAATGAAAATGCGGGTTTCCATCGCCCGTGCCCTCACCACCTCGCCGCGCCTCCTTCTCCTCGATGAGCCCTTCGGGGCACTCGACGAAATGACCCGCGACCGCCTTAACGAGGAACTCCTCCTCATCCGGGAACAGGACCCCTTCACCGCCTTCTTTGTCACCCACTCCGTCGCCGAAGCCGTCTTTCTCTCCACCCGGGTCGTCGTCCTCTCCGCCAATCCCGGACGGATCGCTGACATTATCGAGATCGACTTCCCCTACCCCAGAACCGCCGAACTCCGGGAAGATCCCCGCTTTCTTGAGCTTCTCGCCCGGGCCACCCACGCCCTGCGCTCCGTCCTCATTCATTGATCTCTCCCATGAAACGTACCTTACCCTGGCTCCTCCCGCTGCTCTCCGGTTGCCTCCTTCTCGGCCTCTGGTACGCGATCGGTCACCTCTACGGCCAACAGGTCTCCTACGTCAGCCAACGGATCATGATTCCCTTCCCCCATGAGATTATCGATGCCGGCTGGAAGGAACGGGAGGTCCTCTGGCGCTCCACCCTTCAAACCACCAAGGCCGCCATCCTCGGGTTCGTCGCCGCCGTCGGTGCCGGTTACCTCATCGCCATGGTCCTCGCCTCCGCCGTCTGGGTTAAACAGGCCCTTTATCCGTGGGTCCTCGTTCTTCAAATGACGCCCGTCGTCGTTCTCGCCCCCATCTTTGTCATCTGGATGGGACAGGGCCTCCCCAGCATTACCGCCATCACCTTCATGATCGGCTTTTTCCCCGTCGTCGCCAATACCACCATGG
>CAYQKH010000239.1:0-3961 GCA_964417945.1 uncultured Opitutales bacterium | reverse complement strand
CGGATGCCGGATCCCCGCCGTCCAATGCGGCTTTTCGGTCGGCTCCCCAAGCGGCCGCACCTCCCCCGTATCGATCATCGCGTGCAGGATTCCCGTTTGCTGGAGGGCCGAAACCGCCCGGTCCGCCGCATACCCCTGCGCGATTCCATTCAGAGTCAGGGCCATCCCCGGAATGTTCAGCTGTATCCTTTTTCTAGATACTTGAATCGCCTCCCAGTTCACCCGCGCGAGGGCCTCTTCCAGTGCTCCCGGATCCGGACGGTTGCCCACCCGGAAAGCCTCCGAAGTGACCTGCCAAAGGGGCTGGACCGTAACGTCGAACAAACCGTTCGTAATGGAGGCCACCGCGCCCGCAAAACTCAATACCTCGAAGAGCCCATCCGGAGGTCCTTCCAGGAACCCGTCCTGATTCAACTGCGAGAGCGCGCTTTCCGGACGGTAGAGGCTCATCTCCGATTCCACTTCCTCGATCGCTGCGAAGGCAGAGTCGAGCCCGCGTTCACAGTCCGCTTCCGAGGATCCGTAGACCGTCAAGGTGACCGTCGTCCCGAGAGCACCTGCCTGCCGCTGAACCTTAACCAGAGCACCCGGTCGCCCGGACCTGACCTCTTCCTTCAACGCGCGAAGCCCGAAATATCCGGTGGCCGCGCCCCCGACCGCAAGCGTCATGAAGGTGCGCCGATTCATACTCTATCCCTCCCCCGTTGATCGGTTCTTTGGATGCAGTCCAGTGACGGTCCTCGTCGCATGCTATAAGCAATTCTTTTAGAAATGGTGCATGAGACAAGCGTAAACTTATACTCTTTCGAGGTATTAAACCACATTCTATGTCTCATTAAATGCTCAAAAGAAGAGCGTTCCGGCAATCCGAAAATGAAGGAGAAACATCGGAACCCAGTCCCAACCGGTTCCCTCCCGCTGCAGAATCGTCCCCACCTCGAAATACCCCTACCTGAACCGTGTCCAAACTTCTTTCCTCCGCCGCTCCAAAGTTAATTCCGGGACTGCGAGCGGCGGACCGAACCGCGGAGGATTATTCGGTGCGTGTCACCTTCAGGCGAAGGAAAAGCGACTCCCCCGGAAGCAGAGGGTCCTTCATTCGAACGGTTATCCGCTCGTAGTCACCACCCAGATCCTCGGGCGGCACCGTCGCCTCGATCATCGTCTCCGCATCATACCAAATCTCAAGGTCGGTCGAATACTGGAGTTGATAGGTGATCGTAGGATCTACGGTCGGCTTCATCCGCTTGTATTGGAAGGTCAGGAAATGCTCCTCCGGTTCGTCCGGGAGCGCGGGGGCCTCCCGCTCGACCGCCGCGAGGATCGAACTGCCCGCCTCACCCCTCTCAAGCGGGTTTCCGTCGATCGCATACTCGAGGAGGTTGGGAATCCCATCCCCCTCGGGGTCGCCCAAGTCCGACCAGAACTCCGGCTCGACCTTCGGGTCGACCCCCCGCTCGCGGAGTTTCTCGAACTTCCAACTGTCTTTCCTCGGCACCCCCTCGACAATCGCCTCCACGCGGATTGTGTCGCTATCCCCCAGCAGATCCGCAACTCGCACCTCAAAGGAATCCAGGCCCGCAAAATTCAGGTGGGGCCGATAGTCAACCGATACCGTGCCCGCTGCTTCCGACGGCTCGACCGCCGCGGTGCCGTGCAACGGGGGGCGCTCAATCGACCAGTTCAAAACATCGTCTTCCGCATCCACCGCGGAGAGCGATAGATCGAATGCCGTCGGGAAGCCGTTCTGCGAGAGCACCACTTCCACCGCGGTCCCTTCTAGGATCTGTGGCGGGTTGTTGTAAGGGCGGGCACCCAACGCCGCTGGTGTGTTTAATTCCAGGGATGCAAACCCACCTCCCCCACGGGTCACGAGGTGTTCCGTCACCTCCATCGCCGCATTCAACGCGTCACGCGCGCTTGCGTCGTAAAAGCTTTCCGTTACGAGGTCGAACGGGAGTTCATACCGAAGCACTCGCATTTGCTCGGGATCCACCTCGACGAGCATATACCCGTTGTGGCCTAGAGCAGCGTCGATGATTTCCGTATCCGTTACCGCAAAAGCCGCCGAATCGATGAACAGATCCTTCAGAAGAGGCTTTACCGCCTCGATGTCGACAATGTCGCTGACCTGCGGGTAACCCGCCGTCACCTGGCTGACCAGGCCCAGAACGGTGCCCGAGCTGACCGCCGTCCCCGTGAATTCGGGCACCATCCGTCCGCCTTCCGTGTGGTGGCGGGCCACCCATGCTGAGTGAATATCCCCGGAGAGGATCACTGCATTGTGCTCTCCGAGAAGATTGAGGAATTTCCGCTTCGCATTGGGGAAGCCATCCCAGGAATCCGCGTTCAGCATCACCCGGTTGTCCAGGAGGTGGAGCATATCCTCCGGAATCAGATCGGGTATCGTGATATCGACCCGATCGAAAACCAGGTTCAAGTCGACGATGAGCGGGATTAACGATACCGAATTCGCCAAAACCTTCCAGGTTGCATCGCTTTCACTCAGCCGATCATTGATCCATTGTTGCTGCTCGTCGCCGTAGACGTTCTCCGTCGCGCCATTGGTTTCCTCGTAGCGGTGCCAGGCATAGAGGTTGAAATTATCATAGATCACCGCGTAGCGGGAACCGATCGGACCGAAGAGCGGAACCTTCGCCAGATACAAATAGCTCAATCCGCGGGGAAATCCCGCCAGTTCGGCGGAATCGTAACCGATGTCCAGCCCGGAGAACTTCGCCGCGATATTGACCAGGCTCGCGCTCATCCGCCCGCTCACCACGTTTTCCTTTGCTCTTCCCGAGGCTTCCGAAAAAGAGAGTCCCTCCTGCTCCATGTAGAGATAGATCACCGCGGCCTGCACCGCCAAACCAAAAGGCGAATCTGCATCGAAGTCGGGATCATAGGGATCGAACCGCTCGCGAAGCGTCGGCCACCGGGTATCCAGCTCGGCCTCGGTCCAACCGTTGACACCCTTCAGCGCCTCCTGCACGTCCGCCTCCGTCATGATGATCTCCCCGGTAAAGGCGGACTCTGGAACCAGGTGGTCCGGGCGGTAGGAGCGGTAGTCCGTCAGAAGGATCTCTACATGCTTTCCGTAACGGAAATCCATGGTGATTGGCGGGGTGTTGGGGTAGAGGATTGCATCCGTGTAGGAGACCCCGAAGGCGTCGTATCCGAAATCGACCGGTTGATACTCCACAAAAGCACGCTCCGCGTTGCGCTTTCGCACCGGGTCAAATTCTTCGAACTTCTCGTCGAAGTAGCTGCTCGTCGCTCCGTGGTTGTCATCCGAATACTCGTGGTCGTCCCAGGTGATTAGGATCGGGAAAAGTTCGTGCAGTCGCTGCAAGGCTGGATCCGAGCGATACACTTTGTAAACGTCGCGGTAGTTAGAAAGGCTCCGGGCCGCCAGATAGTCCTCCTGATTGATCGCGCTCGACGGGTCGCTGAACGTAATCGTGCGCTCCCGGTCCGTCACCTTCTGGAACTCCGGATTGCCGGTCGTTTCATAGATGTAATCCCCGAGGTAAAGCACAAAATCTACCGTGTCTTCATACCGGTGGACTAGGTCCTGGAGGGAATTGTAATACTTGCCGATCAAATCCTGGCAGGAGAGGTAAACAAAGCGTACCGGGACATCCATCTCCGGCGTCGGTGCGGTTTTCGTCCTCCCCGTCCGACTCGTGAATTGGCTTCCGTCGGAATCCCGCTCGTAGCGGAAGCGGTAATAATAGATTGTATACGGGTCCAGACCCTCGATCCGGGTCTTCACGCAATGATCGAAGGCGGCCCGCGCAATCAGGTTGTCGCGGCTTTCCACTATTGTCTGAAATTCCGGATCGGTCGCCACCTCGACCTCCACTTGAAGGTCTGCGCCCGGCGCTTGGTCGTCGGTGACCCGCGTCCATAGGATCACGCTCTCTGCGGTGGGATACCCAGAAGCCACCGATTGGGGGAA
>CAYQKH010000238.1:0-3981 GCA_964417945.1 uncultured Opitutales bacterium | reverse complement strand
CGCGAAGACCACCGCCCCCAACGGCGTCAAGACCACATAACCGGCATCCGCCGCCATCGAACTCATCACCCCCGCGAAAACCACCACCAGCGAAATCAGCGAACGCGGCGATTTTCCCACCATCAACCGGATCAACGCCGAGAATAACCCCGTCCGCTCCGCCAGGCCGATCCCCATCATTGTCACCAGGACCACTCCCAACGGAGGAAAACTCGTGAAGTTGTCCACCGCACCCGTAAACATCCGCTGGATCCCCTCACGGTCGAGGAGGTTCACCAACGCCACCGTCTCCCCCGTCACCGGGTGCACCTTCGTCCAATTAAAGGGGAGCAACACCAGACTCAACAGCGGAACCATTGCCGCCAGCCCGAGGTAGAGCACGACCGGATCCGGCAGGCGATTCCCCGCTAACTCCACGAGATTGAGAACCTTGCCCAGTATCCCGCGGCTCCCCGCTTCTCCTTCAGCTTCCCCGGATGCACTCATCTCTTCAACCCATTGCCGCCCCGACACACGATTGCAAAGTTTCTTTTACAATCCCCTCCCCACCTCACACCCTTAAAAGGTTCGCCCATGAACATCCCCTCCTTTTTATCCGATCCCGCTTTCTATGCCCTCCTCGTCACCGGGCTCTTCTTTTTCGTCGGCTTTGTCTCCAGGTTTATCCCCATCCTTCCCGCCGGTGCCCTCATTTGGGCCGGGATCGTTCTCCACAAGCTCTGGCTCTGGGACCGCTCCGTTTCCTGGTCGATCGTCGCCATCGCCACCGTCCTCATGCTCGCCGGTGTCGTCGCCGATTACCTCTGCACGGTGTGGGGCGCGCGAAGATTCGGCGCCTCTTGGCGCGGCGCGATCGGTGCCCTTATCGGAGGCATCGTCGCCCTCTTTATCCCCCCTCAGCTCCTTACCCTCATTATCGGGCCCTTTCTCGGCGCCGTCCTCGCCGAACTCCTCGGCGGCAGCTTGCCCCGCCCCGCCTTTAAGGCCGGTATTGGCACCCTTGTCGGTGGCCTCGTTGCCTTCGCTTTGAAATTTTCTTTGTCTATCTCCATGATCCTCCTTTTCTGGTTTTCCCTTCCTCCCAACTGAGCCATGCCCGTGTCCACACGTCTCTTCCGCCAGGCGCCCCCGCTCGCCGTCGAAGATTGGGGCCGCGTCGAATACGCCGAAGCCCTTGAGCGGCAACTCGACTACGTCCAACTCCGGCGGGAGAACCAGATCCCCGATACCTTCGTCCTTACCGAGCACCCGCCCGTCTTTACTCTCGGCGTCCGCAAGTCCGCCGCCCAACACCTTCTCTGGGACGAGGCCACCCTCCGCCAACGCGGCGTCCAGCTCCACCAGACCCGCCGGGGCGGGGATATCACCTTTCACGGCCCCGGCCAAATTGTTGGCTACCTCATCATCGCACTCGAGGGCGAACGTAAAGACCTCCACGCCTTTCTCCGCGTCCTCGAAGATTCCGTCATCCGCACCCTCGACCACTTCGGCCTCTCCGCTGGACGACGGGAAGCCATGACCGGCGTCTGGCTACAGAAACGTAAAATCTGCGCCATCGGCGTGGGGGTGAAACATTGGATCACCTACCACGGATTCGCCCTCAACCTTTCCACCGATTTGGCTTATTTCGACGGAATTGTTCCTTGCGGCATTTCCGACGGCTCCGTCACCACGCTCGAAAAGGAATCTGATAAAGGAATTGACACTGAGGAAGTTAAGCAAATTCTTGTATCCAGTTTTTACGAACTTTTTTATAATTAACGCCTTACAGGTCCATCCGCACGGTTCTAAAACAGGGTTGACACTTCAACCGGATTTAGGATTTCCGTATAGTCTTATCATACCAATAACCTCCGTGAGCTGAACCCGCCTTTCACCCACCTACTGATGAAATTAAAGTCTATTCTCCTAACCTCCGTCTTCAGCCTGGCTGCTCTTCTCTACCAAGGCTGCGAAACCGTCCCGGAAGAACAGGACCCAACCCCTCCACCGGAAGTTCCCCAGGAGGTTGAAACACAGCAGGAGGTCGGACAGTCGGTCGGCGTCATCAACAGTGACCTCGCCACCGTCAATAAGTCCGTCGACAAGTTCGCTACCGTTGGAGAGTCCTTCACCTACCTTTACGAGATTACCCCGAAGACCAACCTGGCCGACGCCGTTCTCACGGATGAGATCCCATCCGGCCTCACCTACGTCTCCTCCAGCCCCATGGGGTCCATCAACGGCGACGATATCGCCTGGAATTGGGACGAGCTTGACGAAGGCGATACCCGTCGGGTCTCCCTCACCCTCCGCGCCGAGGACGTCGGGACTTACCGCAACTGCGCCACCTTTACCGCCATCCCTGTCGCCTGCACCCTTGTCACGATCGGTGAAGCCAAGCTCATGGTCGTCAAGACGGTCGACCGCAACGAATTTAAGGTCGGTGAATCCGCCAACTACCGCATTACCGTGCGCAACACTGGCAACGCCACCGCCAAGGATGTCATCCTTACCGATACTGTCCCAGCCGGCCTCGCCGACCTCCAGGGCCGTTCCGTCGTAACCTACGACGTCGGTGATCTCGATCCGGGCGAAGCGAAGTCCTACGACCTTCCGCTCCGCACCACCGCCAGCGGAGAGTTCCTCAACGTTGTCACCGCCTCGGCTGTCAATGTCATCGAAGATAGCGACGATCGCAGCGAAGCCCCGATTCTCGTCCGCGTGCCCGGCCTCGAAGTTGAGAAGACCGGCACCACCGAGCAGTTCGCCGGTAAGCGCGCTCGCTACCAGATCACCGTCCGCAACTCCGGGGAAACCACTCTCCGGAATGTCGAAGTCGTCGATACCCTCCCCGAGGAATATCGCCTCGTTAACGCCGACGGTGGCCTGCATGACAAAGAGGCCAAAACCATCACCTGGAATATCCCCAGCCTCCCGGCCGACTCCCAGCAGACTTACAACATCACCGTGGTCAACCTCATCGGTGGCACCTTCATCAACCGCGTCACCGCATCGGTTGAGGAAGATGGTCTCTCCGGTTTCGCCGACCAGCCCACTGTCTGGGCAGGTTACCCGGCTCTCCTCCTCGAGGTGGTCGATACGGCTGACCCGCTCCTCGTCGATGATACCACCACTTTCGTGATCCGCGTGACGAACCAAGGCACGGCCAACGACTTCAACGTCCGCGTCCGATCCGTCCTCCCGATCCAACTTGAGGCGACCTCCACCGGTGGTGACTCTAGCGGAACGATCGATGGCAATCGGGTTGAGTTCGCGCCGATCGGTGTCCTCGCTCCGAAAGATACGGTCGAGTTCCGGATCAACGCCCGCGCCGTCGAAACCGGTGATGGTCGGATCCAGGTCCTCATGACCTCCTCCCTCCTCGAGGAACCGGTCACCGAGCAGGAATCCACCCAAGTCTACTAAGATCAACCGTCCCTTTTGCAGAGAGCCCCAGGGTCGTCCCTTGGGGCTCTCTTTTTTTTGGGGCCAGGTGCGTCCGTCCGGAAAAACTCCCGCGAGCCCATTAAGCTCCCCCTCCGTCTCCCTACCCGATTGACTCCGCCCTCCTTTTACATTCAATAACCAAATTCTATGGGTAACGAACAGCAGCAGTTGAAAAAGAAACCCGACTGGCTCCGGGCCAAGCTCCCCAGCAGTCCCGCCTACAAGGAGGTCCGGGACATCGTCGACAAAAACCAGCTCCACACCGTCTGCCAGAGTGCGCAGTGTCCCAACATGGGGGAGTGCTGGTCTCGCGGGACCGCCACCGTCATGATCCTCGGCAACGTCTGCACCCGCTCCTGCACTTTTTGCGCCGTCCAGACCGGCCAGCCCACCGAATTCGACATTGGCGAACCCGCCCGTGTCGCCGACGCTGTCCGACGCATGGGGCTCAAGCATTGTGTCATCACCTCCGTCGCCCGCGACGACTTGAAGGACGGGGGCGCCGGCGTCTGGGCCGCCCGCGATCCGGCTTCAAGGGGTGAGGCCCTGGAA
>CAYQKH010000237.1:0-4092 GCA_964417945.1 uncultured Opitutales bacterium | reverse complement strand
TCCCACTCTCTCCCTCTCGTAGCGACCCGTCACGCCGGAGTTCACCGGAGGCGGAAGCGGAGACCGCGCCGGAGCCTTGCGCGGAGGCGGGCCTATCCTTATCCCCATCCCCCTCCACCTCGGGCCCTACAATCACCACATCTTTTTCTTCTCCTTCCCCCTCTCCGTGCCTTGGTGCCTCCGTGAGAGAACCCTCCTCACCCCCCACCGGCAACACCACCGTTTCCTCAGAATCTAACTCACCTTCTCGAAGCGAAGCGGAGACCACGCCGGAGCCTTGCGCGGAGGCGGGCCACCTGAACACCTCCATCACCTCCTCCCCATTCCCCGGCCGCTCCGCCGGGTCCTTCGCCAGAAGCTTGCTGACCAGCCGCTCCCAATTCTCCGGCACCGGCTCCCCCTCGATGCCCAGCTCTTCCCGCTTCTCCGCAATCGAGACCGGCTCAACCTCCCGGATCTGCGTCACGAGATCCCCCGTGTGAAAGGGCGGCTTCCCGGAGAGCAGCTCATATAAAGTTGCTCCAACCGCATACCAGTCATCGGCCGGCTGTGGACGCTTCCCCAGCAGCTGCTGCGGGCTCATATAGCTGGGGGTCCCGCTGGTATTCTGCTGGGTGAGCTGGCTCACCGTATCGGTCAGGCTCCGCGCAATCCCGAAATCCGCCACCTTCACCTCCCCCCCGCTCGTCAGCATGATATTCGCTGGTTTAATATCCCGGTGAACGATTTTCGCCCTCTCGTGGGCATAATCCAGCGCCTCGCACAATTGCGGTAAGAAGGGTTCGAGATCCCGGCATTCCATCACCCGGTTGCCGGTTTTCAGGCGCTGCTCCCGGATGGTTCCCCCGTCCACCCACTCCATCGAGATCGCCGCCATCCGCCCATCCGAAATAAAATCCCGTATCCGCACGATGTTAGGATGAGTCAATTGCAGGGCCCGCAGCACTTCCCGCTTCATGTCGTCCAACGCTACCGCGTCGTGCACCACCACATCCGGCAGAAACTTCAGGGCGACCTCCGAGTCCGCCAACTCCCGATCCTTCGCCAGGTAGACCAGTCCCATCCCGCCCTGTCCGACCAGCCGCACAATTTCATAGCGATTGAAAACCACCTGCCCCGCCGACAACAACACCGTCGTCGGCGCACCCTCGTCAAACGGTCTACCGCCCGTGCTCACGGTTCCAATTCAATGCGCTCACAAGCGTGTGACAAGGTTTTCACTGGAAACACGCCCTGATGGTGATTTAACCGGATAGATCAACCGGAACCCATTGTTGTTGTTCGTAATCATAAAACCAACGCGGTTCCGTCGTCTCCGTTTCATAGTATATCCACGAATCACTCGAACTTTGAAAAAAATGCGGATAAAGCTCATCGGTTGTCCACAACCACCCTAATCGAGTATCGTAAAACCAGATGCCACCCCCTTCTCCATCTCCCGATGCATAGAGCATTCCATGTTCCGGGTGATGAACCCAAGGAAAATAGCCGTTGTAAATATATCCCAAAAAACCTATATAAAGCCAGTCTCCAAGAACCGGCTCACTTTCGGGAAATAATAAATTGAAATCAGCATTCTTTTCTCTAAAAAAAAGACTATCTCTCCAACCAGAGCTTTTTAGGCTTCGATTAAAAACTTCATACCATCCAAAATCCAAAAAATTGATTGAGTCTTTGTAAAAACTAATGGGTCCACCATGGGTATCGTAAAACAAGGTTCGCTGGTAGAGCTGATTTACAAATTCAGAACTATAGTCGAGAAGAAAATCGAAATTGTCCGTACGAATAATTTTCCCTTTTGTAGCGGAAATATCAAAAAGTGGAGTAGTCGAATTCTCGACTCTTCGATCCGTTACGTCATCGGCATAATAAATATCCATCCAGGACAACTCGCCAGGTGATCGAGCGGATAACCCACTCAGCAAATTTTCATTTAGGACAGAGGAGGCCCTTACTGTCGTATTTCCTGGTATATAGGGATCAAGGAGGGTCACCTGTATGACGGCATCCGTCTTCTCAAGTAGAACTCTGGCCGCCGCACATACTACCCAAGTCCCCGCGCTATGGGAGATGAAATGGATTTTTTCAATATCCTTCAGCTGATCTGATCCATACAATTCACTCCCAAGATGAATACCGTGAACATACGCTTTTTCAGCTGCCAGAAAGGGATGCTCAGAAAGAAAATAATCGGTTAAATGGTCAACAGGTACGCCAAAAATACCAATCATATCAGCGAGGCCCGCCAAAAAGTCCGCCCCCCCCGTAGAAGCATCTTTGGCCCAATCGTAATAAATCAGGGACCAGCCGTTGGAATACAGATTCAGTTCCTCCTCTATCGCATGCTTGAGAAGTTGAAATTCCCCCTCATCGTAAGGCATTGAAGGGTTTCCAGGATCCCATTCACCCGGAACCCAGCCATGAATTAAAACGATTAATTTAGAGGTTTCAGGGTTCACATCCGGGAAATTGAAAGACTCAATCCCATCGAGCGATAATTGTGAAAGAACCTGATCGTAATCATAACTGGCATACAAATTCCAATTGGAATTTGAGGATGTATTCGCCAGCGCCTGCACCGACTCTGAGTCTAACGCCTCGTTATAGATCTTTACCTCATCTATTGCTCCGTTAAAGGCAGATGATATTCCTGAAAAGCTCCCCGAGCCTATCGAAATAGAATTAGAATTTACTGGCAATTGTCCTACGCCAGTTTTGCTTTCTTGAAAAACCCCGTCAAGATAAAGGGTTAGGGTTCCACCATTTTCAGAACTGTAAACAGAAGTAAGGTGATACCATTCGTTTAATTCGATTTTTTCTTTTGAGTAGACCGCATCCCCCGTGCCTGCAGGACCGTTGTATACTCCTGCATATACCTTTTGCAACGAACGATCTAAAAACAAACCATACGGAAAAAAAGTTCCTTTTCTTAAAAGGATGGTCCAATTCTGTTGAGTAGAGCTACCAAAGGTTTGGGCCTTAAACCATAAAGATACGGTATAAGCTTCAGTCAAATCCAGATAACCCGCATCAGCAACTGATATTCTATCGGTTCCAAAACTTCCATTGTTGGAAAAATATCCTGCCGCGTTCGGGGATCCCGCTGAATCAAAACCATACTCTATACCGGTTGAGGTGACATTTGCAGAATTGGGTCCGACATCTATCGCGCTGTTGTTGAGCGGGAGGTGTAGAACCGTTGCTCCTTTTACAAAAACCGAAAAAAAGATAAAAACAGTTAATACCCTGAAGACAGACATAGTCTCAGCATCCAAACAATTGCCCTGTTTTTGGCAAGACCATCCGGGGGGAAAGATCAAGTGGGCCCACCCCCGAATCGCCTTGGTTTGTGGGATTCGGAAATAGCTCAATCGCTAAAGGAGTCACGGCTCAAGATTTTCAAATTCCTGTTAAAAAGGACTTTATCACTTTTTGATTTCGGTGAAACGCAATCTAGTGCCAATTCCCCTAACCTCCGCATTCTGTCCCCGGTCACATTTTTTACGTCATCAGCGATTTCCCCAGCTAAAATTTCCGCGAAACAAACGAAAATATAGAAAACCGCCCGAAGCGCTCGGGCTCCCATCCGGGTTGGCCCTACGGGCATCGGGCGGCTTCTTTCTCGTTCGTCATCTCCATGTTGAAGACGAGCTGGAGGACGGCCGGTTCAGTCCCACATCCTCTGGATGCTATTGGCATGAGCTACAGGGCGAGGCGGAAGCCAAGGTTGTTGTTCCGGTTGCCAGGAATGTTCCTGTTGCGATTGGCGGACCGGCAGTTCTGCGCGGTGTTGTTCCAACTGCCACCGCGGATTACCCGGTTGGAGCCCTATGACCGTCATCCAAAAAGAAAGGTTAAAAGTTTTTCTCGCCTCGCCACCCGTACGAAAGCGGTCAAAGAACCCATCCTCGATTGCGCTTCAGCATCGCCCAGGATTCCGGTCGTTCGCTGTTTTTCGATCCAGTTCCATTTTCTCAGAAAGCGTCGGCGCGAAGAGCGCATCAACCGACTCCCGTCGGGAAAGACACGGTATCCAAGAAAGTTCACTCCACGGCAAATCGGCTGAATCGTTTGGTTAGGATGCAACTCCAA
>CAYQKH010000236.1:1552-4114 GCA_964417945.1 uncultured Opitutales bacterium | reverse complement strand
TGGGCGACGGAGGTCCCGCGCCGGACGCCGTTGGCCGGTATATCGAGGACCTCGGCGCCGGCTACCGCGAGTGCGACAGCGGCTTCAAGGCCCTCGAGATGATCAAGGATTACAAGCCCGATCTCATCACCCTCGATATCAGCATGCCCGGCATTAACGGCTGGGATACCCTCGCCCTCATTAAGAAGGATCCCGAGGCCGCCAAAATCCCCGTCATCATTGTCAGCATCCTCGCCGATCGCCGCAAAGCAACCGCCCTCGGTGCCGTCGATGCCCTTGCCAAACCCGTCGCACAAAAAGACTTTCTCGAGGCCTGCCGCCGCCAACTGAACGAAACCGAGCTCAAGAACCGCCGCATCCTCGTCATCGACGACATGCCCGACTTCCGCCAGCTCATGAAGATCTGGCTCGACCAGGAAGAGAACGAAATCCGCACCGCCAGCAACGGGCGGGAGGCCCTCGAAATCCTCGAATCCTTTACTCCCGATATCATCTTCCTCGATCTCATGATGCCCATCATGGACGGTATGGGATTCCTCAAGGAATTCCGTTCCCACGAGCGCTTCAGCAAAATCCCCGTTGTCGTCGTCACGGCAAAGTCCCTTTCCCGGACCGAGCGCTCCTGGCTGAAAAACCGTGCCGATAAAATCATGCAGAAAGGCGAAGATTTCTCCGGCTGAGCACCCCTCGCCGCCGAACCCTTCCAATATGCAGCCACCCACCGATATCCTATCTCGGAAAATCCTCGTTGTGGACGATATCGAGGATAACCGCGATCTCGTCGTCCTCCTCCTCGAGGACGCCGGCTACGCGAACCTTCTCGAGGCCGAGGACGGGGCCGAGGCCATCGCAATCCTCAAGGAAAACCCCGATACCGACCTCGTCCTCCTCGACATCTTCATGCCACAGATGAACGGCTACGAGGTCCTCGAAAAAATCAAGTCCAGCCCGCACCTCGAGGATATCCCGGTCATCATGATTTCCGCCCACGACAAACTCGACAGCGTCATCCGCTGCATCGAGAACGGCGCCCTCGACTACATCACCAAACCCGTCGAGGAAACCTTCCTTCTCGCCCGCGTCCAGTCCACCCTCGAGCGGAAATTCCTTCAGGACCAGCAGAAGGCCCTCTTCCGCGAACTCGACCAGGAGAAAAAGAAATCCGAGACCCTCCTCTATCAGGTCCTCCCCGAGAGTGTCGCCAACCGCCTCAAACAGGGGGAGTCCCGGATCGCCGACGCCATCGAGAACGTGACCGTCCTCTTCGGCGACCTTGTCGGCTTTACCACTCTCGCCACCTCCATCGCACCCGACCGCCTCGTTACCCTCCTCAACGAGCTCTTCGGGAATTTCGACTCCCTCGCCGCCAAATTCGGCCTTGAGAAAATCAAGACCATCGGCGACGCCTACATGCTCGTCGGCGGCATCCCTCCCAACACCGGCGAACACGCTCTCCGCTGTATGGAGTTCGCCCTCGAGGCCCTCGAGTTCCTTGAACAATACAATCTCGACAGCCTCATCAAGCTTCGCCTCCGTATTGGCCTCCACAGCGGGTCCGCTATCGGTGGCGTGATCGGCCACACCCGCTTTACCTATGACCTCTGGGGGGACACCGTCAATACCGCCAGTCGCATGGAAGAAATGTGCGAGCCCGATATGATCCAGATCTCCCAGACCACCTATCAATACGTCCGCGATTTCTACGCCTTCGATCCCCGCGGCGAAGTCTCTGTCAAAGGTAAAGGCCCCATGCACGCCTACCTCACCAGACCCGCCCTCGCCGGCATGAACGAAAAACGACGACAGGCCCTCGATAAAATCTCCCAGTCCCTCTCCGTCTGACCCCACCCCCCTTCCGCTCCCTCCGCTAAATCTGCGGCCCCTTACCACCCCTCCCTTCCGCTTCCTCCGCTAAATCTGCGGCCCATTATCCCCCTCCCCCTTCCGCTCCCTCCGCTAAATCCGCGGCCCATTACCACCGCTCCCTCCGCGGCCCTATTCAATCCCAGTGAGTGGGCCGAATCACCCTGCGCAGTTCCAATTTCGCGTTATTGAAATTCAAAATCAGCCCAACCGGGCAACCCGTGAGCCGAAGATAACAGAGCATTTGGGCTATCTGCGCTTCGCTGATCTCCCGCAATACCTTACAATCCACAACAACGGTATTTTCGACGACCAGATCAGGGATCCGATGCCCCAGAAAATGCCCCTTGTAATACACCTCACGCGCAGTCTGCTGGTCATAAAACATCCCTGCCCGATCAAGCTCAATCACGAGCGATTTCTCGTAAAAAATCTCGTCCAACCCCGGCCTTAATTCCCGGTGGACCTCCAGCGCGAATCCAATAATTTTCCCCGTTAACGCTTTATGGGGATAATCTGTTTCCTCATCGCTCATTCTGCGATTCTCCACTATACCGATTTCTCCCAAAGTTTCACTTCTCTTTTCCCCCTCCGCTCCCTTCGCTAAATCCGCGGCCCAATATCCCCATCTCCTCCGCTCCCTCCGCTAAATCCGCGGCCCAATATCCCCATCTCCTCCGCTCCCTCCGCTAAATCCGC
>CAYQKH010000236.1:0-1452 GCA_964417945.1 uncultured Opitutales bacterium | reverse complement strand
GGCCCAGTATCCCCCTCCTTCCGCGGCCCTAGACAAGCAAGTCATCCAGTATCGGCGCATCCCCCGACGCTGCCACCGGCACCCCCTTCACCAGCGGATACCGGAAAACCCGTCCCTCGTAGTTCTTCAGCACCACTTCATCCTCCGTGATGCGCTGCACATACTCGGGATTGATCGGAATCTTGCCCCCCCCGCCCGGCGCGTCGATGACATACTGGGGTAGCGCATATCCCGTCGTATGCCCGCGCAGCCCTTTGATAATCTCGATCCCCCGCTTCACGTCGGTCCGGAAATGCTGGCTGCCGGTGATCAGGTCGCATTGGTAGATGTAGTAGGGGCGCACCCGCATCATCAGCAGGCGGTGGATCAGCGAGCGCATGATCTCCACGTCGTCGTTGATCCCCTTGAGCAGGACGCTCTGGTTGCCGATCACCACCCCGCCCTCGCAGGTCAACCGCTCGCAGGCCGAACGCAGCTCCAGCGTACATTCTTTCGGATGGTTCACATGGATCGACATCCAGATCGGACCGTGCTTGCGGAAAACCGAACACAGCTCCGGGGTGATCCGTTGCGGCATGAAAACCGGTATCCGCGTCCCAAAACGAATAAATTCAATATGCGGGATCGCCCGCAAGCGGCCCAGCAGGTAATCCAGCTTCCGGTCGTTCAAGAGCAGCGGGTCCCCACCCGACAGAAGCACATCCCGCACCTCCGGGTGTTCCTCGATGTAGTTCAAGCCCGCCTCGAATTCCGGGTGAAAATTATAGTCCTGCGCGTTCGATACTAAACGACTCCGCGTGCAATACCGGCAATACGACGCGCATTGATCGGTCACCAGGAACAAGACCCGGTCCGGATACCGGTGCACCAATCCGTCCACCGGCTTCGTCTCCTCCTCGCCTACCGGATCCAGCCGCTCTTCCGGCGCCGTAACCATCTCACCCGCACGCGGAATCACCTGCTGCCGGATCGGACAGTTCGGGTCCTCCGTATCGATCAGGTTGAAAAAATACGGCGTGATCCCCATCGCCAGCTTCCGGTTCGCAAAATAGCAGCCCGCCCGCTCGTCCGGCGTCAATTCCATCCGCTCCTCCAGGGCTTCTACCGTCGTCAGACGGTGTTGCATCTGCCAGCGCCAGCGATTCCAGTCCTTTTCCGGCACATCACTCCAGGCCCCTTGGCCTCGGTGCCAGTTCTCTAATCGGTCATTTGGATACATATGGGTCTACTTCTTCGTTAGACTCTCTCAAAAACATTGACATATAGATAGTTGTCAATTCATAAATGGACTCTGTCCACTATGGATTCCGACCTCCTCGCCCAGCAATGCAAAGCCCTCGGAGATCCGGCTCGGCTCCGGATCCTGCGCCTGTTGCCCAAATCCCCGAATTGCGAACACCGCAATAACGTCTCTCAATTGTCGGAAATCATGGAGCTCTCGCAACCTACCGT
>CAYQKH010000235.1:0-4115 GCA_964417945.1 uncultured Opitutales bacterium | reverse complement strand
TAATCCCCGCGCAGACATCCTCGGCGAGCTGTCCCCCGTCATGGTGCCGATTTCCTCCGAGGATATCACCGTAACGGATTTCGAATCGCTGGACGATGCCCCCATCGGGGTGGATGAGGCGCTCCCCGAGCTGTATGCGCAGTATTACTTCCAGGAAATTGCGCTGGAACCCGTAACCGGGGTGGAAGACAACGGCGATGCCGAATGGTATGACCAGTCCGTCTCCGCGTCGACCAAGGTTAATTTTGACGTTCCAGGTAACCTGGCCTTCAAGGACAAGGTTCTTCAATACAGCCGTCCCACCGAGGTGCTCTCCGCACCGTTGATCGAAATCAACGCCGGCACCTTCGACCAGATCGAGGCGCAGCGGACCACCGTCTTCATCGGCAGCGTGAACGCTACCATCGGCGGCCTGCAACTGCCGGGCAACCTCTTCTCCTACGAGCCGATCAATGCCGCTCCTGAGGAGCCGGACCTCGCCCACGCTCCTCAACCGTTGGAATTTAGCCACCTGAACGGGTCCGCGACCGGTGATTCCGACGGATTGGAACTGTCCAACCTGGAGGTTGATTCCAGCGGGAGCGAGGAACCTGCCGAAACGGAAGTTTCGAGTCTAACGGTGGAACCTACCCTGAGCCTGTCTTCTCTGGAAACCGAGCCGGAACCGATTTATCTGCCGGGACCGGAACCGAAGGCCCCCGGTTTCGGCGAAGCGCTTCGATCCAACGCACTTAACGCGGTGACGGTTGGATTGCGTATTCTTCCCTCGGATGCTTGGGATGCGGAACGCGGGTCGGTTGACTCGGCGGTCGCTTCCGCGGAAACGATTTCGGTCGGAGCGGGAATCGAGCTGGTGGCGGGAGTCCTCGATCTGCCGGACCGGCCGTTCCTGCCGCCGCTGGCAGAAAGCAACACGTTGATCCCGGCGGCGCTCTACGTCCCGTTCGCGGCGGCGTTCCTCGAGGCCGGACCGGAAGATGCCCTCACGACGGCGATGACAGATCCCGACTTTATTGATCCGGACGCGGTCGTGACGGTGGGCGAACTCTCCCGCGATGCGGATGGGCGCCTGATCCCGCTCAGCCAGACCCCGGCCTGGTCGGATTACTACCCGCAGCTGCTGAAGGATTCGGCCCGCTCCGGAACCGGGACGACCTGGACCTCGCCGGTTGACAGCCCGACGAACCCGGTAACGTTCCAACCGGATGAAGTCAGGGACGGGGTGATCGCGGAACTACAAACAAACGGGGATTCTGACGGGCTTGCATCAACTGCTCATGAGGCAACCCTGCTGGAAAAGGCGGCCGGATTCGCGCTGAAATCTCTCGCGCTGGTCGGCACGTGCTTCCTCGCGCGGAAACACGAAACTGATCTTTTTGAAGACGAAAATCGATAATCCCTTATTTTAACCATCCGTATGAATTCAAAACGTTACTCTCTTAAGCGGCCGGGATTTCGGCTGAATCGTTGTATCCCGGCCTTCCTCTTCCTCATTGGAGGTGGGCTTAGCCAACTGACCGCGCAGTATACTTCGCTGTCTCCAAATAACACCTTCCAGGTATCGGAGGGAACCCCGGTCGTGCGGACGGTGGTGTTGCCGGAGGGCGCAGACATCCTGCGGGTGACGGCGGACTGGTCCTCGATTTCTGGAGGATCCCAGTCGAATGATTTTTCGGTTTCGGTGGTGGGCCCGGATGGGCAGACGGCCTCGATCGATGTTTTTGATAATGCGGACTCCTCGACAGCCTCCGTCAATGGCCTGGAGGGGGAGCTGATCCTCAGCTCGCAGGGGACGGCGGGGACCTACACCCTGACGTTCGAGTCAAGCCGATCGTCAAGCACGGGCGAATTTGCCAACGTCCAGATCGATACGGAATTGATCCTTGAATCCTTTACAGACTCTGGATTGCTGACGACGGGGAGTCCGACGTGGGACCGGCCAGACGATGAATTCTTGTCCGGACCTTCAGGAAGTTATTATTACGAGAGCTATTCTTTTTCGCCCTCTTACGATGGGGACTATATCATCGATTCCGCTTCCGTAGGCGATGGTTTTATTTTTCTGTATACGCCGTCCTTTGATTCCAACAACCCGTTGTCGAATGGGGTGGTTGCCAATGACGATCGTCCCACGCCCTCAGATCAACCCGCCTCGATTGGCGATCCTAAAATGAAGGCCAGCATCCCCACCGCAGGGGTGAATTATGTCCTGGTGACTTCCTCTTTTGATCAAAATGCCACTTTTAATTTTACCAATGAAATCCGGTATTCGGTGCGCCTTGACCAGCTTCCGGACACCTGGCCAGCGTTTCAGACCCTGAACAGCCTGACGAGTTTTACGACTGATAAAGACAACGATGGCATCCTCGACGGGTTTGAGTATGCATTCAGCTCGGATCCGGACGTGGCCGAGGATATTTCAAGCTACCAGGAGCTGGTCTATAATTCCGGGACGGACCGCCTGGGATTGATCTTCACCCGTGACGATACGAAGACCGATATCGAGTACATCGTGGAAGCAAACAACGGCCTGAGCCCGGGGGGTTGGGGTGCGATCGCCACCCTGACCGATTCTACGACGAACAGCGCACCGGGCGGAGATATCACCAAGCACGAGGTCACCGACGCGACAACCGTGGCGACGGCTGGGGGAGCCCGGTTCCTGCGGTTGCGGATCAACTATACGGGGCCGTGAGGGGTGGTTGGTCAGGGGTAAGCGGCGAGTAATAAAAGGGAAGTAGTAAACCGTGATCGGTAAACGGTGGTCTGAATGGTTCTCCCCGGAAAGAATGACTGGGCCACAGATAAAGCAGATGGAGCAGATGGAAGGAAATGCTCCAAGCTTTGGAGGGTCTGTAGGAAAAGTTAAAAAAGTAGCTTCTTAAATACCGCTGATCTCCGCTGATCAAGAGAAAAGATTAGCGAAAGATAAGCGTGGATAAGCGGTTTCAAAAAAGGAGAACCAGTCGGCGCACGGAACCGCTAATCGCGGTCCGTGGCCTCGACGTTGTCGAACCGAGGAATTTCTCACCGAGGCGTGGCAACACGAAGGGGAAGGGCCCAAGTAGGGCTGCCTGCTTGTTGGTGACTCTGCCTCGCCGCGGCGCAGCCCAAAAGGGCGAAGACGGGAGCTTGTCGATGGGCAGGCATGCCTTGAGTTGCGGCGCGTTGGGGACGCCACGCCCTACTGTGGGTTGTGGATCGGTGGGCCATGCGGGGTAGGGCTGGACCTTCCGGGCCAGCCGCCGATGATCTGGGAGATTGGACGGGAGGCGGAGTTGTCCGATTTACAGAGGCGAGTGGCAGAGGGGGGATGAGGGAGGCGCGCTTCGCCTTTCGACTATGCTCAAGTGCAGCGGGGGTAGAGGCTGGCCTTGAGTTGCCCCGGAAATGGGTCGGCGAGAGATGGGTATAATTTCTTTTGAACAGGAGGGCGCGGAGAGCGCGGAGGGGTTCGGATCGGGGTCGGGATTAAGATTTCGAGGACTGGGGTTTGCAGAGAATGAGGGTTTCTGAAAACCAGATACCAAAGTTTTTTCCCGGGACTTTCTGCTGGACACCATAAGATATTTTTTCAAACTTAATTTTAACTTTAATTTCTCTCTAAAAATGTGCCTAGCCAATCGTTTACTCCTCTTTTGTTTGCTATCGATCTTTGTTTTGATCCGTCCGGGGATCGCTCAGACAGAGGTCTCCAGCGAGCCGATGGGGGGACTGGTTTTCGAACTTCAGCCGGGGATTGATAATTTTGTGACGGTGCCCTTCCGGGCGGTTGCGGATGTTCAAGGCGAGGTTCAGTCCGTCGTTGATCTGGGGTCGAATCAGTTCCGGATTAATGCGGTAGGGATTGATCCTTTTTTTAACCAGGACTTTACGAGTAGTGCTTCTTACGTTCGAATCCTAAGTGGTGCTGAGGATGGAAAATATTTTGATATCCTCTCAAACACTGATGGATCCGTTACATTCGATACGGTAGGGGATTCCCTCAGTATCTCTCCAGGGGATACGTTTCATATCGTAAAACACTGGACGCTGGCTGAATTGTTTCCTCCTGGAACGCAAACAGCCTTGACCGAATCAAATGGAAATCTGATTATTTTCCGTGGATCTACTCT
>CAYQKH010000234.1:0-4148 GCA_964417945.1 uncultured Opitutales bacterium | reverse complement strand
CCCTCGGCCACTCCTCCCACTTCGGTCTTGGATTGTTTGTTCCTGTTCTCGAAAAACCATAACGCGGCATCACCCGTTCTACCCACTTTCCCCATACCCGAAAATCCGCCGTGTCCCGAAAGAATAAGTCCAAGCGCAAAAATCCGAAGAAGCCGAAAAAGGCCCTCACACCGGAGCAGCGGCGGGAACGGAAACGACGGAAGACGGAGTTTCAAACGGTCTTCGTCAACGGTAAGCAGAAGCGCGTGCGGCGGGGACCGATGATCGAGGGCTTGCCCGCGGATGAATTTCTCCTTCAGAACGTGGACCCAGTTCTTTTGCACCAAAGCGAGCGCTGGGATCTGATCCAGGAATCCGACGACGGACCTCCGGGGAGTTCCATCGATGAAGATCCAGATCGCGATCCCGTTCTGTGGGTCGGTGATACCCCTCAAAAGCGAATTGACTAGAAGCCAATTAATAGTGAACATACTATCACATTTTTAAAAGATTTCATTTTCACCCTGGATCTCTCCCATGCCCCACCACCTCGACCCCGAAGACAAAACTGCCGAACAAATTCTCCGCATGGCGGAGTTGCGCCGCCAAATCACTGAAATCGCCGGTGAACCCGTTGCGGAGGCGCGCACGCCGGATATGCCGCTGGATTCCCAGGAGCGGTTCCTGCAGCACATCCTCGCCTTTCATGAGCAGCCCGAGCGGCGTCTGCGGGACATCCTCTCCGAACGCACCGGCCAGTCCTTTCCGTCCTGGAGAGAAATTGAGTCGGAGGAAATGGTCCACTCTGAACTCTGGCGCTTGATCCGCGCCCTCGCCGAAATCCGACGCTTCCTTTCCGAGACCGATCACCTCTCGGATGCCCAATGCTACCGCCTGCTCGATAACACCATCCTGGAAGAGAAATCCACCGACATGCCCCCGGAAATGGCGATCAACCATCGCATTTCCCTTTGCGAATACGGCTCGCCCGAGGAACCCGACGGCGACCGGCTTTTCCTGAAATACTATGCCGACGAGGCTTGGCGCAAAGAGTGGCAGGCCGAGTTCCCAGACGAATCGCTCCCCGATCCGGCCGAACCCGCTTACGACCGTGACCGTTTCCTTCCCTTGCCTCCGGAAGATTGCTCAACCTGAAGCGTTCTCGGGGAGCGTCATTCCGAAAAGGACGAAAGCGGACTCACTCCTCCTCTATCCGAAGCCGCTCCTCCGCCTCCTTCGTGTCGAGGTAAACCCCGGCTAGAATCCGGTGCCAAATCGCAAAATATACCGGGACGAGCGTTCCTTCTTCACCCTCCGTCTCCCCTTTCCACCAGACAGTTTCCTCCAAAACACCAATAAGCACCGGAGACTGGGATAAAATCGAACCCACCGTGTAATGCGCCATCACGCTTCCAAAATGCTTGGTTTGGATCTCGATTACCGGTTCTTCACAGCCGGGCAGCTCCAAAGGTTCAGAAAGGTGAACGGTGTCAAATAAGCCCATAGGTGTTGTTAAGGTCTAGCGGAGTATCCAAGTCTACCGCCTTCCCTAAAGCCGTCCAGCTTCAATCATTTACCTAAAGAAAAAGTGCTTCCTTCCGTATGAGGAGTTGGCCAATAAAAAGGATAATCACACATTTAAAAAATGGTTTTGCATAACGGGAATGATCCCTCTTCCAAAGAGGAAGTCGCTTCAAGAGGATCGCTTTCAAAGAAAGATGCGGACCCACCCCCTTTGCTTCCCGCCCGCATGGTGAACGAATTCGTCTACTGCCCACGCCTTTTCTATTACGAGCATGTGGAAGGTCTGTTTGTTCACAATGCGGACACCCTCGAAGGAGCTTCCGTCCATAAGCGCGTCAACTCCCGCGAAGACCGCCTGCCCAAATCCACCACTCCACCATCCCCCGACTCCACCACTCCACCATCCCCCGACTCCACCACTCCACCAGAAACCATCCATTCACGGTCCGTATCGCTTTTTTCAGAATCACTCGGTGTGACCGCAAAACTCGACCTCGCCGAAAGCACCCATTCCGAGGATGGCTCAGGATATTGTGTCAGTCCCGTTGAATATAAAAAAGGGGCCCCAAAAGATTCCGATGACGGGCCCGAAATGTGGGATACCGATCGCATCCAGCTCGGACTCCAAATCCTCCTCCTTCGGGAAAATGGATTCAACTCCAACCAAGGCATTCTTTATTACCGGGAAACCCGTCAGCGTGTCCTCCTTGAAATGGATGACGAAACGGAAGGATGGATCCGACAAACCCTTTTCGCCGCACGGCAGACTACCCTTGGACCCATTCCTCCGCCTCTCGACCATTCTCCAAAGTGTCCACGCTGCTCCCTGGTTTCCATCTGCCTTCCCGATGAAACCGGCACATTACAATCCTCTGGAGAGTACTGGAGACCCGACACGCTCCAATTGGCCCTCGATATTGAATCCGACCAAAGCCAGGTGACGGATGGCGCCTTTGATTCCACCCGGCCCGAACGCAGCCACTTGGACTTGGACCCCTTTGCGAATCTTCCCGAAATCAAACTCGTTCCCCCCAAGCCAAAACAGGACATTCGACGCCTGATCGCCCCAAACCCGGAAACAAAGGCCCTCTACCTGAACACCCCGGGTTACTACGTCGGCAAGAAAGGCGAGACCCTCGTCATTAAGGATAAGGGCAAACCCGTCGCCGATTTTCGCCTCATCGACCTCCACCACGTCGCTCTCTTTGGCCCTGTCCAGATTTCAACCGCCGTCATCCACACCCTCTGCGAGAAGGATATCCCGATTACCTACTTCTCCATGGGAGGCTGGTTCTATGGCATGACCCGCGGTCATACCCTGAAAAATGTCTTCACCCGAATCGAACAATTTCAAACCGCGTCCCTGCCGGACGACGCCCTCGCCTATGCCAGACTCTTCATCTACGGGAAAATCCGAAACCAGCGCACCCTCCTTATGCGCAATCATCGCAGCCCCGGCAAAGCCGAGCTCCGTCTCCTAAAAGGCCTCGCTTCCGCCGCCCTCCATGCGCACTCAACCGGCCAACTCCTCGGCATCGAAGGGACCGCCTCCCTCGTCTACTTTCAATCCTTCTCCGGCATGCTCAAACGAGGGGTCCCCGATGCCGCCGAACCCACCAGCCTCGAAGATCAACAGGCTTTTCCCTTCTTCTTCGATTCCCGCAATCGCCGTCCGCCGCGCGATCCCGTTAACGCCCTTCTCTCCTTAACCTACAGCCTCCTTGCCAAGGAATGCGTCCTCGCCGCCTATGCCGTGGGCTTCGACCCCTACGTCGGCTTCCTCCATCAGCCCCGCTTCGGTCGTCCCGCTCTCGCCCTCGACCTGATGGAGGAATTCAGACCCCTCGTCGCCGACTCTACCGTCCTCACCCTCATTAATACCGGCATGGTCTCGGAGAAGGATTTCATCATCTCCGGTCAATCCGCCAACCTTACCCCGCCCGCCCGCCGTCAGGTCTTCAGCGCCTTTGAAAAACGCCTTTCCGATTCCATCACCCACCCCGTCTTTCAATACAAAGTCAGCTACCGCCGCGCCATCGAACTTCAGGCTCGCCTCCTCGCCAAGGCCCTCACCGGCGAAATCGAGCAGTACTTCCCGTTTACGACACGATAGGGGAGTGGTTTAGTTGTGGAGTGGTGGATATAAGGATAAGGATCCCTATGAATGAAGAAATCGAAGGCGAATGGCTCATGGAGGAAGACACTGCCATCTACAAGAAACTCAAGATCTACGAAGATGCCTGTGTTTTGGCGGACGAAATTTGGGATGTTGTCGCAGATTGGTCTGATTTCTATAAGGAAACGGTCGGAAAGCAATGGGTGCGCAGTGCCGATAGCATTGGTGCCAATTTAAGTGAAGGTTCCGGCCGCGGAACGACCCCGGAACTTATCCGGTTCAGCCGTATCGCCAGAGGGTCCCTCTGTGAAACTCAGCATTGGGCCCGACGTGCCGTTAAACGTCGACTCATCGAACCCAAATTCTTCGATGCCCTGAATCAGCGCCTAACTATCCTCCTCAAACAACTCAACGCCTTCATTACCTACCAAAAAAATAAGCTCTAAACCCACCCCATCACTCCCCCACTTCACCACTCCACCACCCCACCACTCCCCCACTCCACCACTCCCCCACTCCACCACTCCAC
>CAYQKH010000233.1:0-4182 GCA_964417945.1 uncultured Opitutales bacterium | reverse complement strand
ATGCAAGGCGTTCGAATTCCCTCTTTGCGGCGGGGCGCTTTCCATTTTCGAGTTCCGTGCAGTATCGGCTGACAGAGGCTGGTGCACCCATTTTTAGACGGGCACTAATCCATTTATTGCTACAAAGGAGTTTTCGTTTCAGCAGAGTGGCTACAGCGATCTTCCAATCTGAGGATTTCGGGTCGACATCCAAGTCCCTCTTGCCCTTTCCGAGATGCGTCATGCATCGGTCCAGTTCCACCTCCCACATTTCTTTTCTCATTTCTGCGTAATCCTTCGAGCCGAGCTCGAGATCGGCGAGACGCAATTCTTCATCTTTGATAACAGCTCGTTTGAACTCCTTCGTCCCGAGCGCCCAACCTTTACTCATTCGGTCGAATGCGGCGTTTTTCTTTGCTTGGTCGTTTTCGTTTAGCCAAATGAGGTATTGCTCGTATTTTCTGCGTCCGGCAACTGTGTCTTCAAGTCCTCCAGCCCCTTGCAGAAATTCGTCGAATTGCATGAATTGCCTCCGCGTTTTCGGTTTTCTCAAGTGCCAGTAGCTCGAGAATGGGAATGCCTTGAGTTCGTCTAGTCCGCATATGCCCGCTCTGACCGGATTAAGGTGAATGTAGTGGCAAAGCCATGCGAGCCGATTCCAATCCTCGACGATGATGCTCTTAAATCGTCCTTGGAAAAGGTGTCCATGCTCCTTTCTGAAACGGTTAAACCTGTTTGCAAAGACGCTTTGCAGCCAACGCATGCCGTCGCTGAGATTGGGCTCAGGCGTCTCGAGTGCGAGATGGTAATGATTGCCCATGATGCAGTAGGCATGGAGCGTCCAACCGGCGTATTCACATGCTTCGAATAAGCATTTTTGGAAAGCAGTTTTTGCTCCTTTGTCTTTGAATATCCATGAACGATAGTTTCCCCGGTTGAGGACGTGGTAGATGGCTCCCGGATATTCGAATCGAGGTGGGCGTGGCATATTGAGAAAAGTATAAAAATACCCTCCAGTAGTCAATAAGCAAGCATTGACCCCTTACTTGTAAGGCGGCAGTGGCAAAGACAAAGGGTGCGAGGGCGACCGGTTGTTGAAAGCGGAACCCTCAGGAAAAGGTGGCACCTGCTATTTTCGGGAGAATCCGCGGTTCCGTTTCTTGGGGTGTGAGGTCTTATTTTCGATAAGGGGTTCGTAGCGGTAGTCGAAACCCTCGAGTTTACGGCGTTCGATGGGTCGGCCGATGTAGCGCTCGATGCGGGAGAGTTCGGCGATTTCATCGGAGGCGACAAGGGTAAAGGCCTCGCCGACATTTTTAGCGCGGCCGGTGCGCCCGATGCGGTGGACATAGTCCTCGGCGTGCTGGGGGACGTCGTAATTGATGACGTGGCTGACGCCGGCGATGTCGAGGCCGCGGGAAGCGATATCGGTGGCGATGAGGATCTCGATCCGTCCTTTTTTAAAATCGTCGAGCGCCTCCTGGCGGAGGCGTTGGGGGAGGTCGGAGTGCATGGCCTTGACGGAGTGGTCATGTTCCTTAAGCCAGCGGGCAATGCGGTCGGCGCCGACACGGGTGCGGGTAAAGATGAGGCAGCTGTCGAACTCCATCATCTCGAGGAGGGCGAGAAGAAGGTTAAACTTCTGCATGGAATTGATGGGGTAGACGCAATGGTCGACGGAGTCGGCGGCGGAGATGCGTTTGCCGATAACAATTTCCTCAGGGTTGTCGAGGGCCCAGGAGGAAAGGCCTTTTACGGCCTCGGGGACGGTCGCGGAAAACATGAGGGTCTGGCGCTCCCGTGGGCAGCGGCGGATGATCTTCTGGACATCCTCGATAAAGCCCATGTCGAGCATGCGGTCGACCTCGTCGAGGATGAGGATCTGGATACGGTCGAGCTTAAGGGTATTTTGGCCGAGGTGGTCGAGGAGGCGGCCCGGGGTGCCGACAACGATATCGGCACTGTTCTTGAGTTGCTGCCGCTGCTTTCCGTAGCCGACGCCGCCGTAGATGAGGGCGGTGGAGAGGTCGGAGTTTTGGGAATACAGGGTAAATTGCTCCTCGACCTGAATGGCGAGTTCCCGGGTGGGGGTGAGGACGAGACAGCGGGTGGCTTCGTGTTTCTCGAGGCGGTGGATCGTGGGGAGGGCGAAGGCGGCGGTTTTTCCGGTTCCGGTCTGGGCGGAGCCGATAATATCCTTGCCAAGGAGAATCCGTGGGATGGCTTCGACTTGAATGGGTGTGGGTTCAGTGTAGCCCTTTTCCTCGACTGCTTTGAGGATAAAGGGTTTTAGTCCAAAATCTGCAAATTTCATATTATTTTTTTCTAAAAGACATGATGGGTTTTCAGAGACTGGGTCAAATGCTATTCCGAGAGGAGGTGGCGCGCTGATGGGGCAGGGAATCTATCGCGGGCGGATTGCGCCGACGCCGACGGGGTATCTGCATCTGGGGCATGGGCGGACCTTTTGGGCGTCCTGGAAGCGGGCTCGGGACGCGGGTGGGGAGTTGATCTTCCGTGACGAGGACCTGGATCCGCAACGCTGCAAGGAGGAATACGCGCGGGCGGCGCTGGAGGATTTGGGTTGGCTAGGGCTGAATTGGGATATCGGGCCGGATAGGGGGAAAGCAAGGAAGGAAAACCGGCAAAGCCACCGGCATCTGCGCGGGGATTACCTGAGGGCATGGGAAGCATTGAAAGTGGGGGGGTGGATCTACCCTTGCAGGCGTTCTCGGAAAGAGGTGGAAAAGGGCGCGACCGCGGAGGAGGCGGGAGGCGAGCCCCTCTTCCCCCCAAGCTGGCGGCCTCCTGACGGAGCGGACAAGGATGCGGCTGAGCCGGGAGCGGTGAATTGGCGATTCCGGGTGCCGGACGGCAGACCGGTTGCCTTTCCGGATGGTTGCCTCGGCAAGCAGCTTTTCCGTGCGGGGTCGGACTTCGGGGATTTCCTGGTCTGGCGAAAGGACGGGTTCCCCGCCTACGAATTGGCAGTGGTGGTCGACGATCTCGCGATGGGCATCACGGAAGTGGTCCGGGGGGCGGACCTCTTGAAATCAACCGCCCGGCAACTTCTGATTTACCAGGCATTGGGTCGGCCCGCACCGGACTGGTATCATTGTCCGCTGGTGGTTGACTCGGGGGGACGGCGGCTGGCGAAGCGGGATCGGGACCGGGGCTTGCGGCACCTGCGGGCAGAGGGGGTGCAGCCCGAGGCCTTGTGCGCGGAGTTCGAAGCGGCTTATCGGAGTTGGTTGTCGACACCTTGCTGAAGATAAAAATCCGGCCTGAGGAGGCCGGGTCCTGGGTAATGGATGGAGAGGTTCAGGGTTCACCTCACGAGACTCGGGATCATCGCCTCGACGATCGTCACCTGAAAAGAAATAAGGAGATACGATCAGCTAGGAAGTTGAGAGGGAACCGGGATGGAGGGGGGCGGTGGGGCAGTCGAAAGAGATGGCAAGCATGCGGAGGTATTCGGCTTCGATGATGGTAATCTGGCCGTCATCGGCGACGAGGTCGTGCGCGGTTTCGAGGATGCGCTTGCGGATGGCAAAGGCGGAATGGGTGATCTGGTCGATGGCGCGCTCGACGTTCGGGGGGTTGGGGTGGTAGTCGGGGTTAAAGGCGATCTCGAGCTCGGGCTGAAAGGCTTGAGCGGCTTTGCGGAAGAGGTTTACGCGGGCCTTGGGGTTGTTCTCGATGCGGTAGGCGAGGGAATTAAAGAGGATTTCGAGAGGGCCTTTCACAGAGGCCAACTTCTGGTGGCGGATGGTGGCCTGTTCGACGCGATCGGGAAAGATCTTCGGCTCGACCTGTCGGCGGACCATGCGGAGGAGGATAAACTCCCAGAAGTCGGTCTGCTGGTCGCTCTGGATGCACGACTTGAGAACGTCGAGGAATGGTTCATACTCCGCGGGCGGCAGGGTGTAGAGGACGGGGAGCATGAGCTCGAGGGCGGGGAGGCGCAGTTCGGGGGGGAGTTTGCGAACCTCGATGGAAAGAGACTGTAGGGCGGTGGCGGTCTCCGGGGCGGCACCAGCGCGGACGGCGTTCATCTGCTTCAAGAGGGAAGTCGGGTCGCGATCAAAGACGAGGGCGAGGATAACAGCTCGGGCGGCACCGGTGTCGTGGCGTGCTTCCTGAATGGCACGGGGGATCGCGGCGATCTGCCGACGGGCGTGCTCGATATCGGATTGCTGGAGG
>CAYQKH010000232.1:0-4193 GCA_964417945.1 uncultured Opitutales bacterium | reverse complement strand
CCGGGCATAGGTGAGGATTGTCTCCCAGCGTTTTTCGAGAGACGGCGGGGCGGGTGGGCGACCGGTGCGCAGGGTCTCTTTGATCTCCCGGAAGATCCACGGGTAGCCGAGGGCGGCGCGGCCGATCATGATTCCCCGGATGCGAGTGGTGTTCATAATGCGGGCAACATCTTCGGCGGATCCGACATTTCCGTTGCCGATAACCGGAATCGAGACGGAATGGGCGACCTGATCGATGACCTGCCAGTTCGCTTCACCGCGATAGCCCTGTTCTTTGGTTCGCCCATGGATGGCAACGGCCTGGATGCCCGCATCCTCAAGGCGGCGGGCGACATCAAGGGCAACAATGGAGTGGTCATCCCACCCGATCCGGATTTTTGCGGTGACGGGAATGCCGGTTCCATCGAGGCGGCGCGCAATCGTGCGAGCGACTTCGGCGAGCCGTGCAGGGTTCCGCAAGAGGGACGAGCCCGCGTCTTTGCAGGTGACCTTCTCGGAAGGACAGCCGAAGTTCAGATCCACGAAATCGGGGTTTTTGCCTTCGGCAAGCCGTTCACCGGCATCGGCCATGGTTTCCGGGCAGCTTCCAAAAATCTGAATACCGAAAGGGCGTTGATCGGGGGTAAAACTGACCTCTTCCCAGGCCTCGGGGCAATCCCTCACCAGTGTATCCGCGAGAACGAACTCGGATACGAGGACGTCGGCCCCCTCACGTTTGCACAACTGACGATAAACGGTGTCGGTATACCCGGCCATCGGTGCGAGGTAGAGGGGAGTCGCTTTGTTCTGGAACCAGGGAAGCATACGAAAAAAGAAAAAAAGCTGCTAGACTTTGAAAAATCGGTTTAAGGATATCCACTTTGGATTGCAAATCTTGTCGTATTCGCAGAGAAAGCAGGAACTTGTTTTCTTCAATTCTGACAAAAAAGAATTCAACCAACCTAAATTAAACCAATACCTTATGAAATCGATCCTCTTGATTAGTGCCTCTTCCTTATTGATTGTTGCCGGTGCAATTGCTTGTCCGTATAGCAAAGATTCAAAAACGGAAGTGGTCCGCGTAGCCAAGGCGGAAAAAAGCGCGTGCGCTTATTCCAAAACCGCCGAATTGAAAATGGCAAAAGCTGAAAACCAATCGGCTTGTTCGACCGCCAAGTCTGAGGTGAAGATGGCGGCCCTTCCTGAAAAGAAGAGCGCCTGCTCCACCGCCAAGGCAGAAACGGTCAAAATGGCGAAAGGTGAAAAGCAATCCTCCTGCGCGTTGAGCGTGAAGGATGAAGTAAAAATGGCGAAAGCCGAAGCTGAGAGTGCAGCCGACACGAAAGCCGGTTGCTGCGGCGGTGCCAAAATGGAACCGGTGAAAATAGCGAAAGCCCCGGTTTCCGACGAAGGTTAATCTTTCCGGATAAAAAACCTTTAAATGCCGGTCCCCTCGGGGGCCGGCTTTTTTTTGAAGAGGCGCTCGACATTCCGTCCAAGGATGGACTGGAGAGCGATAGGCGTAAGATCCTCGTTCCGTTCGAGAAGCCGGAGGAAGGTTTTGAATTCGGGGTCCTTCTGCGAGGCGGGAAAAATTCGGAGAGGGTAATCGGTTCCCCAAAGGATTTTTTCATGGCCGACGACGCGCGCGGCGAGGGGAATTGCCTTCAGGTCGTAGAGGAGGGGGCAGGCGGCGGTATCGTAAAAGACGTTGCCGAGCGCCCGGGAAACCTTTGGGTTTAGCTCGTAAAATGGGAGAAGGCCACCGAGGTGGGCAAAGATAAAAGTGTTCCGAGGGTTCTCGGCGGCCATTTGGGCAAGCGGCTCGAGGGGGGTGGGTTGGCGCCCGGGGTAGGGGTGGCCGACCGGTTCGGTGACATGCAGGTTAACGGGCCAGCTGCGGGAGCTAGCGAAATCGAGGAGGGCCTGCAAGCCGGGTGCCTGAAGGTCGTAGCCCTGGACGGGGGGCAACAACTCTCCGACGCCGGAGAAGCCCATGGATTCGGCTTCCTCGAGGACGAGGAGGACGGATTCGGGTGGGGCGGAAGCATTACAGGCGGCAAAGGCCTTGAAGCGGTCGGGATACTGCCGGAGAAGTTCCGCGGCCTCGCGGTTATGCCAGCGGCAGGTTTCCTGCCTTTGCCAATACCAGCCGAGGAGGATTGCCTGGTCGACTCCGGCGTCATCCATATCGCGCAGCATGGACTCGGCGACGGCCCACCCCTGGATGGATTTTCCCCCGACGGGGGCGACGAGGTCGACCCAGTGGGGTTCCCCGTTGGCCTTCGCCCATGAGCGCGGGTCCCGGGCTAATTCTGAGGGGAAAAAGTGCGTGTGGGCATCGACGATGGTCATACCGGGACGTCTTCGACGGGCACCCCGGGAAGAGATTTCTCGGCCATGGGGGGATCCGGGACGAAGAGATCTCGGTGCTGATCCATATTTTTCCGCGTGAGTTCGGAGATGCACTCGGAAACCTTTCCGTGGCAGGTCCCGCAAATTGTCGTGGGGTGGCCGAGGGAAAAGAGCTGGTTTCCGGAGCAGTCTGCGAGGATCTTGAACGAAACAAGTTCCTCGAGGGGTTGCAGGCAGAGGTTGCATCGTGTCAGGTCCTGCCAGACCTTGCGGTTTTCTTTGAAAAATTTCTGCAGGGCGGACTTTGACTCCTCGGAAATCTCCTCCCGGACGGGCTTGAGGCACTCGTGGCACATGGCGAATTCAACGATGACTTCGCCCCGTTGGTAAACTTTTTCGACGAGGTAGGTGGCGCGGTCCTCGATGAGGTTTTTTCCGCAGCCGGTGCAGTGGATAAACGGCTCGCCGGTCTCACAAGAAAAGAAGAGGTCGGGGATCGGGCGGAAGAGCTGCTCGTGAAGCGAGTTCAGTTTTCCGTGTATGCGGTGCCAGTGAGCGTCCATTGGGTGAATTGAATTTCATACCCGAAGCGCACGAGAAGGCAAATGCGGAGTTGGAAGTAGGGCGATTCGGACCCGCTTTACTCCGGGAGCTTCGGCGGACTTCCGTTTCCACCTTTCCGGGCTTCGCCGGGCGGGGTAGAACGAGGGTGTTGTAAGCGAGATAGAGATAATGAAACCCCATTCCTTCTTAAAACCAATTTAAAGGTTTGCGTGACGAGCGAGCTTGCAAGCGCGCTCATGGTCCTCGGGGGTATCGATCTCGATCCAGTTCGGGGAAGGGTCGTAATGGGCGTGGACGGTATCGAGAGAGAAAAAGCGGCTGAGCAGATGCTCCCAGTTCAAGGGCAGATTTTCCTCCTTCTGGTAGAAGCCTTCGGCGGACTTGACGAGCCTGGCGCGGCCTTCAGCCGAAAATTTCAAGATGCCATGGGCCTCCCCAAGGAAGCGATAGGTCTGGAGTTCCTCCTTCGTCAGTACGCGTTTATCGATGGCTTTGTGGACGATGCCCCGGTTGTCGACGAGGATTTTGGTCGCCTCCCTGTCATTGAGGTCCCCTTCGCCGACAAGAAGAGCGTTGGGGTGGGAGTCGGCGAGGAAGTCTTCGAGAATCCGACGCTCGTAGAGAAGGTCGCCATCGAAGACGAGGGCGGGACCCTCGATGGAGCGGATCCCGAGGTAAAGGGAATATCCGCTGCCGTAGTGCTCGAAGTCAGAATTTTTCACCCAGCGGAACTCGAAATCGTCACGGTAGGGCTTCACGGCCTGGCGAAGCCGCTCCTCGCGGTAACCGGTAACGAGGATGACCTTTTGAAATCCGAGCGCCTTAAAATGCACGAGGTGCCGCTGGAGGAGGGTAACTCCTTCGACATCGAGTAGGAGCTTCGGCTCGCTGGTAATGGAACGGATGCGCCGACCATAGCCGGCGGCCAGGAGAATGGGAGTCAGGGAAGGCATTGAGAGAGGGTGCACCATTGAAACGCAGACTTAGTCGAGAGGAATTATTGATAGATGAGGGCCGTCCTTGTCCGATGGTTCCTAAAACGAAATGCAACAAATAAAAATTTAGAGGACAACCCAATCACATTCCGCCGCCCATCCCACCGTTCTCATTTGGGAATAAGGATCCGGTCTTGAAAGGGCTTGATTCCTTTTTCCCCGGCGAAGGGACCGATCCCTCCATCGCAAGTTTCAAGCTTGACCCTTTTGAGGGACACCCGCTTTTCTGAAGGTTTCCTTTTCCCCGGAGAGGTGACAGAGTGGCCGAATGTGCGCGACTGGAAATCGCGTGTGCCCCAA
>CAYQKH010000231.1:901-4211 GCA_964417945.1 uncultured Opitutales bacterium | reverse complement strand
CGTGGTCCGGGCCTGATTGCAGGGAAAGCGCCCATCGGAATTGGGAAAAGGCATCCGGGTTGTGACTCACCCAACGCGCCGATCTTCTCAACCGGGACCGAAGGCGGATTGCTTGGTGATGATAAATTCATGAATCATTGGACCGACCCTTTTGAGGGTGCTTCAGAATAAATCCGCTATTCCCCGGTTTTTCTGTTAACCACGGAGGTGGCACTAGTACTGGGAGTAGGCGGCTCTGGGAAGCCGAGAAAGGGATTTGTAAAACGCAGAGCGTCTTGCTGGGTCAACGGGGCCGGTAAATCGGTAAGAGATAATTTACTCTTTTCTCCTGCTTTCATGACGTAGAGTGTACCTCGATAATGAGTTAATAATTCCCCTAGGCCATCCCCATCGACATCAGCAATAATACCCCATCCCAAGGGAATGGGTAGCTCCCACTCCAACGAGGTCTTCCCCGAAGCATCAACACCAATACAATAGTTCCCCGTTAAAAATTCACCTCGTCCATCGCCATCAATGTCTGCAGACAGCGTTGGTGCATTCGGGGCCTCCGGAAGCTCCAAGCTGGTCTCGATTTCTCCGGTCCATAGGTCTCGAATAACAAATGTGTTACTATTTTGCAGAGTATAACCAACTTCGATGGTTCCATCACCATCACAATCTATCAGTGCTGACTTAAAGGGAAAATCATAACCGACGACAATTCCCCAAGACTCCCCTTCACCCTCCGGATTAATTAACCCGACGGCCCCCCGTCCCAGGGTGACAAACCAATGCGGCAATTCGGCTTCCGGGGTTTTGTATACGGGAATAAAACTATTATATAAGGTAGTCGTGCCGAAAGCGCTTTCCGTCCACAAATCCAAAGCAAACGATGCATCCGCCCGGATCAGGGAAAGCGTGGAATAAAGATTTGTATTAATTTCTTCAATACCGTCACCATCGTAGTCAAATGCTCCGGGAACTCCAAGGGAACGGAAACCGCGTGTAAAATTCTTATATTTGTAAAGATCTCGAAACCAGAGCACGTTCCCGGTTTCCCCATCTAAAAAATACATCCCTTCGAAGAGGCGCGCATCTGTATAAACGGATATGGTTAAACCGCTTTTAGAACCGCCCTGCCCATCCGGAACAAATTGTCCTGCATTCCAGGCCGTAACGCGGCCTCCGTTATCAATAGTCGATCCGGGAAGTATGGTTTCCCAAAGCAGTGCGCCATCCTTTTTCACCGCCCTTACCAGCAGGCGTCCATCTTCCGTTTGATCACTAGTCACCAGACACAATTCACCATCACCCGTGAAATCATACCACAGTGGACCAATCATATTTCGAACAGCTTGAGATTGATTTTTTACATTTAAAATTTCTCGAGGCTTGTTTTCTGAGAAATCGTAGACCCTCACCCGTTTTCCCGGCGCCATTACGGAAACTTCAGCGGCACCGTCCCCATTTAAATCAACGGCGGCTAATCGGGCCTGGCTTCCCCCAATCAGGGGAACTTCCCACCGACGTACACCCTCCCAAGTCAGTGCTTCCAGGGTACCTCGAGACCCGGCCACGAGGTAGAGCATTCCGGATCTCGTAGGTAAGACATCCAAAATGGGAAATTGGAGAAGGGATTCGGCTTTCGATTGAGCTACTTCCACCCATTCTTGATTCAACTGGCACCGAACCAGCGAGGACACCCCAGAGGAGTCTCTTTTCCGGAGAAGAAGTTCTTGCCCCCTGGCCCCATCCAACGTCAAGGGGCCCCATGGTTGCGCATCCTCATAGCGAGCCACGACGGAGCTCCGATTTCCCCCAACCCCATACGCATGGATCTCCAATGGACCCCGTTTCTTCATAGATCGATTCGGCGAAGGATGTAAAAGGAGGAGGTGGCGTTTGCTTCCTCCGAAATCCGGGACGAATCCGCTGAACCATTGATCCTTGAATTCCTCCTCCAGTTCCCCCGTTGCGACTTCGCGGATACGAACGCTGGATTGAAGGTTTTTATCCGGATCCCGAACTGCATATAACATCTCAATTCGGCCGTCTGCGTCTATATCCAGGGTATTCACAGCTTCCACAACGACCCCGGGCTTAAAGTAAACATTTCCGTAATAATGATACCAACTCAGTTCGGGAGGTTTTCCTTTGAATAGCTGGATACCGTGAACATGGGTCTCGATCCGCTCACTGATCTGGGACAGAAAAAAACTCCCATCAGCCTCCTGGCTCAAGCTCATGGGTCCGTAATTGCGACGATAATTGCTTTCTTCCTTATCGATACCCATCTCATAAATCAATTCCGCGACTAATCGACCAGTTCGGGCTTCAAACCCGCGAACTCGATGGTGTCTCTGGTTCCATAAAATTGGACGCTCTGGATCAGTCAGGTCAAAGGCGATGTGACAGCCATGATCGATGCGTTCATTCATCTCATCTTCGACCCGGACCGTGTCTCTTCCCCAGAGCACTTGTGGGGGCCCTTCCGGAGAAAAGTTTAGCAGGTAACCTTCCTTTCCATACTGTTGAAAAACGGCTACTTCCAATCCACTTTTTTCTGGAAGAGGATCGGCTACGGCAATCTTCACTTCCGTATGGACGGGATCGAAGGTGTGCCGCCAAAAGACGTTACCCGTACTGATATCCAAAACTGTCAGGGTAGCACCCTCCGAAAAAATTCCATAGATAAGCCCATTCTCCCGGAGGTTTCCCAGATATTCCAAAGTCCCCACGGAATGCTGAGTCCAAAGCAGAGTCCCGTCAGCCTTGATCCGGCGCAAACGGCCATCGTCCACGAGAACCCCTGGATCCACATCCTTCTCAGTAAAAACTTCAACCCAATGGAGCTCCCCTCCTAAAGAAATGTCCTTCCATAATCCGGGGGCTTTATCCATCCCACCGGACAAAGGAGAAAAACCAGTCGCCAGAGAATCATGCAAAGTGCGCGGCCATCCAGGATGTTGAATATCTGGTGTACGAATTCCAGGCATTAAGGGATGGGTAGAGGACTCTTCCGAGCGCTCCGCCGAGACCGAATTGAACAGAAGGGAGGTGATCAAAACGAGAATCGGAAAATAAATCATCCTAGGGAGCATAACGAAGAAATCTGTAACTCGAATCTATTTACCTAAACACCCCATTCCTAAATTTAATAATCCCCTCCGAGGAAAACAACCCGGAAGATCGGTGGGAGAAACTTATTGTCTTGGTTATTGCCCCTTCATTTTATTTCGAGACCGAATTTTTCTCGTCAACATGCGCGATCTGCTGTGTAGTATTCTCACTGCGTTCGTTGAGGTGTCGCCCTTCGGGCTCTGTAGTC
>CAYQKH010000231.1:0-891 GCA_964417945.1 uncultured Opitutales bacterium | reverse complement strand
AGTCGGGCTGGAAGTCGCATGGTTACGCACTTGAGCGGACGCCCTGGGTCTCCGGATGGCGTTGGAGACGATGGGTGCGGGATCAGAGCGGAATGGGGTTACCCGTTTCAGGTCGACGGTGATGACGGACCGGGAGTGGCTTTCACGGTTGATGGACGATTTACCGCCCGAAATCGGGATTACGTTCGATCCCGCGAACCTAAAGGCAGCGGCGGGAGAGCCGATCGATTGGGTCCTTCCCATCGTCGGGGAACGAATCTGCTACGTGCACCTCAAGGATTGGAAGCCTGTGTCGGAGGGATGGATCCCTTGCGCTGTCGGCGAAGCTTCCCTGGATTACCGTGAACTCATCCCCGCGATAGCATATGACGGAATCTACCTTCTCGAATATGAAAAGGAGGAGGATTTTGCCGGCGGGGTGGAACGCAGTATCGCCGCTTTGAAGGACGTCGGGTTTTCCGTGGTCCGGGCCTGATTGCAGGGAAAGCGCCCATCGGAATTGGGAAAAGGCATCTAGGTTGAGACTCACCCAACGCGCCGATCTTCTCAACCGGGACCAAAGGCGGATTGATTGGTGATGATAAATCCCTGAATCATTGGACCGATCCCTTTGAGGGTGAAGACGCTCAGAATTCGAGGGTGAGGGCGACGGCGGCGACGAGGGTGGCGTCATAGTCGGTTTCGGCGAGGCGGTTGCCGGCGGCATCTTCAAGGGTCAATTCACCGTTGAGGAGGGAGCCGACATAGAAATCTAAACTGGCACCCGGGCTCAATTGATAAGTGGCGCGCAAAAAGGCGGCAACGCCTTCGTTCTCGCCGTAGCCCCCGGGAGCGATGCCTTGGTCGTCGAGGAGGAAGCGATGACTCCTCCATCCACCGCCGAGGGCAAAC
>CAYQKH010000230.1:0-4237 GCA_964417945.1 uncultured Opitutales bacterium | reverse complement strand
CTCATGGGGGAGGTCGTCACGGGAGGCGATGCGGAGGGCGGATTGTTTGAGGCGGCGCTGCTCTGAAGAATTAAGCAATTTAGTATTTCCAACAGGAAGCAAGTGGAGCAGTGCGGTGGCTCCATCATGGGCATCTTCCTTAGTTACCTTTCCCTTTTCTCCGGAAGTCACTTTCCCGATAGCCTTCCAGTGGCCGGCGCGGATGGTGTCGCTGCCCATACCTAAGCTAGCGAGGAATTGGGTGGCGTAGTTGCGCATGATGGGGTCGGTTTGGGTATCGGACTGCATTTCCTGGAGGAGGGCGATGAGTGGGGCGTGATCTGTCATGCGCAAGGTGAGGAGGTTGAGGATATCATTCTTGAGGGCATAGGTGGCGTTAGGCCGTAGTTGGAGGTCGTCGCCTTGATCACGGAGGAAATTGAAGAGCAGCTTGATCTCACTGGCAGAGAGTTCCCCTTCTTTGTGGTAGTGGTCCTGGACGATATGAATGCGCTGGCGGAAGCTGAGTTCAGCGGCGGCACTGAGGGCTTGATGGATGGAGCCGGGTTTCTGTGGAAGCTGACGGGTGCCGTCGGGGTTTCGGGATTGGAGGATTTGCTGGCTGGGGCGGTCAGCTGCGACGATCTGGCGGGTGGGGGTGTGGGGTTGCTCTTCGGATATCGGTGTCTCGGAGTCCTGGCGGGAGCAGGAGGTGATTACTACCAGTAATGCGAGGCAGGCTATTGCTAATTTTTGATTTTTGATTGCTGATTGTTCCGGCTTCGCTACGAAGCTTCGCCGCGACAGGTGATTGCTGATTTTTGATTTCACGGACCGCATTCCGCCGTCGCCCAAGGGCTTGGGCGCGACAGGGAACGCGGGACTCCAACGGGGACTGGCTGCACCGCCTAAAGGCGGGACTCCAACGGCTGCAATGGGGGACTCTCGGACCGCCTGAAGGCGGGACTCCAACGGGGTCTTTGGCTGCACCGCGTGAACGCGGGACTCCAACGGCTGCAGCTCCCCTATCCCTTCGGGCAGGGGAGGAGATATTAAATCGTAATGGTGGCTCGGTTTCGCGGGGTTCATGATTAGAATTGTCCTAGGTAGGTGCCGTCGAGGTACATGTGGATGCGGTGGCAGTGGGCGGGGGTGCCGGGGGCTTTAATGAACTTGGCGTAGTAGCGGTTGAACTCGTCAAAATCATCGGCGGTCAGGATTTTGAGCACGGTTCCGTCCTCAAAGGTGACGCCTCCGGCGAAGATCTGGATATGGACCTCGAGCCCCTCGGGGATTTCGCTGAGGATGATGGGAGTGCCGATGAGGAGGGAGCCGTCGGCGTAAATGTCGAGAATGTCCAAACTGGTCTGTTCATTACTGGCGACGGAGAGGGTGGTGACGGTGGCCTGGTCGAGGATTTCTCCGTCTTCCTCGAGGCGGGTGGCGAGGTAGCTTTCCTTCGGGGTGCCGGAGAGGAGCGAGAACTTAAACCCGCCTCCGGACAGGGGGCCAAGTTCGGTGAGGGCCAGTCCCTGATCGATTTCGATGGGGAGGGCGGCGGGCATGAGAGGGTTGTCCCAGTCGAGGGGCTTATGTAGTCCCACCACCGGATCTCCGGCAAAGCCTCCATCGAGGACCTCTACGGTGATGGAGGCGGTGACAGGATCGCCTCCGACAACCGCATAGGTGCCGGTCAGGGTATAGGTGCCAACTGCGGCAAATTCGACAGTGGCCGAGTGGCTGGTGGAATCGTCCACGGGATAGTCGGTGGAGGTGGAACCATCATCGACGGTGAGGGTGATGAAAAGGTCATCGACGGGGTCGGTGCCGTCCGGGATGGCGGTGAGTCGCAATTCGGAGCCGGTCCGGAGCTTGGCGGGCTCGGAACCGGAAAGCTGGAGGAGATTGAGGACGGCCCAGTTGACTTCGAGTTGTTCGGTGAAGGCACCGTTTTCGGCGGTGACGTCGATGAGGGTGGACTGGGCGGGATCGAGTTCGACATCGCCGAACCAGCTGCGTCCGGGGGAACGCTGGAGCTGCACGGTTTGGAGGCCTGCGCCGGCATCGGCCTGAACGGTAAGGGTCTGCTGGTGGAGGCTGTGGCCCTGGATCTGGTAAGGATTGACGTAGGAGCCAATGGGGCCCTGGTCGTTATTTTCGACTCCGTTGGATTCGGCGAGTCGGTTTTCGACCCAGTCGGGGATGCCATTGCTGTTGGCATCGACGCCGTCAATTTCAACGACACGGAGTTCATTAACCTGGAGGCGGCGGTAACTGACGACGTTATCGTAATGGAGTTGCACCGTATGGGTGCCCGCGGTGATCCAGGGGGTCAAGACCCGAACTAAAGCGAGGTTGTTCTCCGGACCGGAGAGTTCGGCGTTAACCCGACCGATGAGTTGTCCGTCGATGGAGATTTCTACCGGGTAGGTGAAGTAGAGCGTGTTATTGAAGTAGCTGGCGACCTCAAATTCAAGACGATAGATGCCGTCGGCGGGGACATCGATGGTGAAGTTGAGGGAGGCCTGGACGGTGGTGGAATAAACGGCATCCCCGTCGGTGCCCCACTGGCCGAAGCTCTGGGTGGCTGAAGCTCCGGTCGAGGTGGAGAGAATCACGGGCGGGGAGAGATCGGCCACGAGGGGATCGCTGAAGAGTTCAAAAATTTCCTCATAGTCGGTGTAGCCATCGCCATCGGAATCGGGGTTGGTCGGTGAGGTGCCGTATCCCGCTTCATCGCCATCCCAGATGCCATCCTGGTCGGAGTCGATATTCCACTCGGTCACCTCAATGACGGCGGAGGTGTAAGAAAATGCATCGTAATCGTAGAGGCTGATTCCGAGGTGGATACTTTCGGGCAGGTCCACCGCTTGCTCACCGATCAGAATCCAGGTGGCATTGTCTGGAGAGGCGTAAGTGAAGAAGGCGGCACCCTGACGCTCGATCCGGATCCAGGCCTTATCATATTCAGACGGGTAGCTGACCACGTTCTCAGAAACTGTGAGTCCCCCCCCGCTTTCCAATCGCGAAGCCTGGTTCCAGGCACTGAGGCTTCGGCGGACGAGCACGGAGACGAAGCGCGAATCGTCATCGAGAGATTCACGCGCCATGAGAGCAAAGGCCCGCTGACCCGTGCCGACGATCTGACCGAGAACCTGATCGGCCTTATCGTAGCTGACGGTGAACGAAAAGTCGCCAGTGACGGTCTGATAGAACAGACCCGTGCTGTCCCCGCTGGAGCTTAAGCCCTGGCCTCCTGCCAGGAGGTGGAGCTTGTCGGTGCCCACTTCGTCGTAAGCGACAGGGGTCAAGGGGGTGCCGATGTTTTGAGTCTGCCAGTCCTGGTCCTCGACAAAGTCGGTCAGCGTGGTGATTTCGGTCGGCGAGGTTTCGAAATACCCTACTTCGATACCATCGATGATGTTGTCCGAGTCGGTATCGAAGAGTTGAGGATTGGAGGCCATCTGAAATTCGGCGAGGTTGCTGAGGCCGTCGGAATCGAAATCCCCCCGGCTGCCTTCGGTCGTGCTGGAGGAGCCATTGTCAGCGGGGTCGAGGCCGTTGGCGAGTTCCCAGCTATCCTGCAGGCTGTCATCGTCGGCGTCCTCGGGATCGGGGTGCCAGGACATGAGGTTGGCTGTGGGGACGACCACCGGGGTGCCTCCCGGCTCCGACCAGGCCACCTGGAAGTGATCGCCGCCTTTGCGCTCCTTATGGAGCACTTCGAAGTAATAAGGGGCTCCGGCCTGGAGTGAAACTGACTCAGAAGTCTGTTCTGGTTTCTGAGTCCAGTTATCCCAGCCCGCTCCGGTAACGTCCAAAAGGAGTGATTTGTTGTAAGCATGTTCATCCGAACTGAGCCAAAACTCAGCGCGATCATCCGCCGTCAGGTAGAAGACGTAATCCCGCGTTTCGTCGGGAATAATGTAACCCCGCACCCGGGTGCCATAAGAATCCCCCACGTTCTGGGGACTTTCCAACTGCTGCAGCCAGGAGGTGGCATCCGGCGCATGAGGAAAGTCCGGATCTTCAAACAGGAACAGGACTAAATTTCCATCCACGTCGTTCCATTGTTCGAGTTTGACCTGACCGGGTATGGCGTAGTCCCCCCCGCCCGTATCATATGCATCGAGGACGAAACCATCCAAGCGTTGCATGACGTCAGCGGTGGTCTGAGTATAGGTTATACGGAACACGACATAGTCATCGGCATCAATCCCCATGACATCGGGAAGGACGAGGCCCGGGGCGGTGATGA
>CAYQKH010000229.1:3146-4392 GCA_964417945.1 uncultured Opitutales bacterium | reverse complement strand
ATGTCGCTTTCATACTGCCAGTTAGCTGTATTGCTGTATTTTGGTCAACTTGAAAATTTTTGGGGAAAGACGCAACCCGGCCTTTTTTCCGGAATTTCAATTCGAAGGCTCGTTCAGCCATTCGATAAGCCGACCGAGGTCATCAAGGCGGGGATGATTCAGTTCAAGCACCAACCGACCGTCCTCGGAACGGCGCTGCACCTCCTGCCCGAATTCCTCGCGGAGTTCGTCATAAATCTTTCCTATTTCGTTTCGTCGCGGCCTGGATATCAGCTGAAGCATGGCCAACAGCCCGATCGGCAGGAGGGCCAGCAGTATTCCCATACTCAGCGTACTCCAGCCGCGGTCCGGAAACTCCGTCAGATCCGCAGAACCCCAAGCCGAAAGAAAGGTCGAATAAAGGGCGAAAAGCGGACCGAAAAGGAAAGACCAGAAAAGGGCCGTTCCCAGCAAGCCAAACCCATGCAGCGAAACCCCGGCCCCGGCGGAAACGGATGTCTCCATTTTCTCCTTCAACAGCGTACGAAACCACTCCTTCAATTCCTCGACTCCTCCCCACGAGAAAGAGAGCTTTTCCGCCTTCCTTCCGTCCGGTTTTCCACTGGAATTCCCAAGGACCCCGGTCAGACGGTCATCCAGTTCCCCGGCCGCGTCCGTCAATAACTCCCTGCTTCGAATTGTCAGTCGTTCCGCCAGTCCCTCGTCGATCGCTGTTTTCATTTTCCGTTGACGCCGCAAATTGCCCAGCCCCCCGCCCACCGCCATCATGAAAGAGGGCACGCTCCCCATCGCTCCCATGGTCAGCCGATCCCATCTGCCCGTCATAACCGTCAGGAAGGACAGTGCCGCTTTCTGGGGAAAAAAGAAGCCATGCATCCGACCCGTCATGCGGAGGCGCCAATCCATTTTCAAGGTGGCCTCGGCGACCTCACGATCCCCCAGCAAGTTGCAAATGGCTTCTTGCAAGACCCCATTCTGCTTTTCCTTCCAGCCCTCGAAGGAATCACCCAGACCCTCCCGAAGCGGGCGCAGAACTTCCGCCACCTCATGGCGCAAGCGCCGCCAACGGACAGCCGCCCTTTCACCGGCCAGCACTTTCGGGTCCTTCATGCTTTGCAGCAGCGAAGCGAGCGCGGGCTGCAGCACCTCGCGAATGCGGGCGGACAAGTCCTCCGCGGATGCGCCATGGACAAAAGGGATCCAGACCGGATCGACCAACGACCCCTGTTTAAAATCGCCGGCATTG
>CAYQKH010000229.1:0-3136 GCA_964417945.1 uncultured Opitutales bacterium | reverse complement strand
GGTCGCCGGAAGCCCCCATAATCACAGGAAGCACCTGGGCTCCCTCCCCGATCAGGCGTGACCAGCGGCGCACACCCGTCGCCTCCAACTCTTTGGAATTCACCACCAATACCTTCACCGATGCCGCAAGCACGGCGACCCTGGCCAGATCCGACAACCCCTCCGCATCGTCATCCACCCCCGGCACATCCAGCAACGTGAACCTCCGCCCTAAATCCGCCAGGCCATCCGGCCCCGTTGACAGAACGATCTCTTTCTCCGGAATTGGAACCCTCGGGCCTTCCGGACCGACCCAGATCAATTGTCTGGTTCCATCGCCGGGAGCAATCCCGCAGGGAATCCGCTCCCGGACCCGCGAATCGTTCACCAACGCCCGGATAATCGTGCTTTTCCCACTGTTCTTCGTCCCGATCACCGCGATCGACAACGGACCGGAAGCCCCTTGGGCAATCTTTCGGACCTCGGACCTCCATCCGGACACCGCTTCGCGCAACCCGTCCATCAACGCCCCCTCGCCCAGCAGTCGCTCCGCCCCAGCGAGCAATTCCCGCACCTTCGCCTCTTCCCTCGATGAGAGAAAGTCTCTATCCTCCATTTCTGATTTCATCGCACCGTTCATCAAGAAGCCTCCCCTTCCCCCATACGGGCCCGCACCCACTCCGACAGGCGAACTCGTCCCTCGATCCGTCGAAAAGAACGTCCGAGATGAAGATTCGCTATCGGCGGTTCAACCCCGTCGCATCCCGTAAAGCCGATTTCGATTTCGTCGGCACGGACCTTTTCACCCACCAAATCCTCCCGGGGCAGGCCGAAAGCATCCAGGAGATAGGCTGCCAGCTCCGAAAAGGTTCGTTTCCCCAAGGTGCCCTGCAGGTATTGATCGAACTGTTTGGTGGAAAAAACGGCGAGTCCTCCCCCTAAGAGCGCCCCTGCACCGGAAGCCACCAAGACAATCGTGGACCCGCCGTCGAACGCCGCGGAAAAAATCGCCAGGCCTGTCAGGGCCGAAACCACACCGAAGAGAAAGGTGATCTCCGCCTTTCCCAGGAAGGATAACCGCTCCCACGCCTCCTCCATGAATTCATTGAGTCGCTCCGTGTCCACTCGATCACCAAAAGTCTCGAAGCGGCTTGACCATCGTTCAAAAGCCACCTGCGCCCCAAGTTGGCAAGTGGCTTCGTCCACCCCAAGAGAACGAAAACGCATTTTCAACGCTTCCGCCAAATCCTCCACACGCAGGCCACTCTTTCGCATCAGCTCGTTCCTGATCTTCTCCTCCATATCCTCACGTCCGCCCCTCAAAAGTCTTCCGGTCAACGCCCGGTAAACAGACTGAAGACTGCTGAGGGTTGTTTTTCCTATTTTCTCCGAGCCTTTGCGCACGCTGAAGAGGGGACGCACATACCACGGTGCCGTCTCCCGAATGCTCCTCTCCAGCAAACTCGCGGACAACGACACTGGCATACGGATCTTGCCATCCTGGATCAGCACTTCTTCGACCGACTGCTTCACTGCCGCTACGGAGTCCTTCCGCCGGTCTTCGATTTCCCGGTTCTCCGCCTCGATTGCCTGCTCGGCTTTCTCACATCGGCCAGCAAACCCCTCCCATCCGGAGCGCAACCGTCGAAGCACCCACTCCCCCGGACCCTGTGTTGACGGCATCTCGCTGAGAAGGCGCGGCACATTAGGGGAAGTCTTTTCCGTGAAAAATACCAACGGACTTCTCTCTCCCTCCTTGAGTGAATCCCAGACCGCCCTCACATCCTCCGGCAACACCCCGGGGGTCCGCCCATCATGAAAGTCGTAAGCGAGGTAAACCCGATCCAATCCCAATTCCGCAAAACGATCCGCGAACGCCGCACACCAATCGGAAGAGGACTTTTCCGCCGGAGCCTGATTGAGCGCCGTGAAAAGCGGTAGCCCGGGGATGACGTTGCGAACGGCTTGGAGAAAATCCCTGACCTCCTTTTTTTCCAATTCTTTCAATTCAGCGACAATGATAAATGCCGCGCAAAGCTCGGCGGCACGCTCCAAGACCGCCTTGCGAGGTTGCGAGACCATGGCCATCTCGCCCGACTCATCGGCGACCGATTCACCCACCATTTCCCGCTGGATATCCGGACAGTCCAGAAAGGCCACCTGGCGCTGGTTCAGTCCGCTGTCGAAGGCGATCATGGGCACAGTGAAACGGTTCACATCGTTGTATTGCCGCCGGGCCTCCGCCCTGTCCTCGCCGAGCAACTCCGGCGGGGCACCGAAATTATCCTCGATCAACTTCTCCAAGTGCTGCCTGACCTCTCCATCCCGCCAGGCTTCCGGCAGCCAGAAGACGAAACGCTGGGTGCCATCCGACGGACCAATGCCGACCGGAATCCGCCCCTGCCCTTCGTCTCCCAGAAAGGATTGGACCAGCGAACTTTTCCCGGAATTGAGCATCCCCAGCACACCGATGATCGGGAATTCCGCCAACTGTTCGAAATCGCCCTGCTCGGCGAGAAGTCGCTCCACCCCTTCCCGTTCTCCATCCAAGCCCAACTGGCGCAGGGCCTCCGGCATGGCAATCTCCTCTTCGTCGGCCCCATCACGAGCCACATAGGCAGCCTCCCCATACCGCTCGCGGACCTCCGAGGCATGGAGCGCCCCCGGTCGGGTCGCTGGATCACTTGCGTGAGTGGTTCCGTCTGAAGGGGATTGGGTCATACTTGGCTAAAAGGCATAAGTCCGAGGGTTTTCCGGAAAATTTGTCTTCAGACCATCATTTTCGCCTTGGCAGCAACTCGAAAAACAGGAAGCTTGCGTTTCTCCGATAAATTCTAATATTGTCGGCATATATATTAAATAGCCGACTTAAATAGAATGAATAGCCAACTTGAAAATCTGGAAAAAGCTCTCGAGCAACGAGGAGTCATGCGAGTTGCCGATCTTTCTTCTCTTGGCTATCCGGCCACTTATCTGGGAGAACTGGCCAAACGGGGGCGTGCCATACGGCAAGCACGGGGAATCTATCTTCATCCAGAAGCGGACATCCCCGCGCATTTCAGTCTATCTCTTGCCTGTAGCAGAGTTTCCGGGGGGATCATCTGTCTGCTCTCGGCTCTTCGCTACCATGAAATCGGCACTCACAGTCCCCGGGAAG
>CAYQKH010000228.1:0-4462 GCA_964417945.1 uncultured Opitutales bacterium | reverse complement strand
TCTGAATCGAGGAGAAATACAGGCCCCGCCTTGATGGAGAGCACTACCTCCTCGGGTCCTGCGCCGGCAGGATCCGGCTCCGCCCGTTGCGTCTCGGGAAGGTGGATCGGCGGGCCTTCGCGTTCCCCCCGGCCCATCGCTTCCGGCTGGGCCAGGGTGGCAACCATCAAAAAGACGAGGACGAGGACGAAGGCGAGGTCCACCATCCCCGGATGGAGTCCACGGGTCTTCGAAGTGGGATCTACGGGCATGCGACTTTGGTTTGGGTTTCGTTACGGGTCTGGCTCAGTAAATCGGCCGTTAGCGCGAGGAGGAGGCCGGCCACCGTGCTGGTCAGGGCCTCTCCCACCATAGGAAGGACCGCAAGGATTTGGCGGGCGGGGTCGCCGAAACCGGCCTGGGCCAGCTCTGGGCTGGCCGAGGCCAGTGCAAGCAGGGTGCCCAAGAGGCCGATCTGGGGGGCGTTGCGCTCAATGAAGGCCACCTGCATTAACCACCCCCGCTCACCGGCCCGGTCGGATAGCACCCGTTGCACGGCCAGCAGCAGGAGCCAGATGCCCATTGGGAGAAGAACCCAGGCCATTGGACCAATCGTCCGCAATCCGCTGCCGATGAGGGAAAAGACCGGCTCGGAGAACTCAAGGTTCAAAAGCGGGGTCCACCAGGCGAGGGCGGCCCCACATGCGGATCCCAGCGGGATGGCAACCCAATTACTCACCGGGCTTTCCTCCTTCTGTAGTTTCTGCCCCCGGGTCCTCCTTCACGCGGTATAGGAAAACCCGATCAAGGAAGAAGACCGATGTGTCGGGATCAAAACCCTCCCGGGCCAGAACGGCGTAGGTAATGGCCTCGATGGTTTCGGCGGGATCCCCCGACCAGACGTCTTCTTCAAGGAAGGTTGATCCGTAGCCGACGCTGGCCAACCGCAGCCGGAGGTTAACCAACTCGTTCAGACGGCCATTAAGAACCTCGGCGGGTTCGTTCCAGAGCCACCCGAGGGCAATTTCCCGCGCGAGGAGGTTGTGCCGCTCCGACCACTCCTCTTTCAAGGCGGTGAGGGCTGGCGGATCTCCTCGAAGCGGAGAGACAATGGAGGCGGCCAAGACCAGGCCGAGGCCGACAAGGAGGTATTTTTTCCAGTAATGCATATTCAAGAAGGGGTTGAAGATTATTGGTTTATTTGGGCAGCTCCCCCGCGAAGATGCGCTCCAGCAGGGCGGCTTCGTCCTCCTGCAGCCCGTTTCCGGGGGTCGGTTTTAGTGAGGTATCGAGGATGGATCCAAAGAGTCGGTTGCGCTCCGTGACTCCTTCTTGGAAGGCTAAGGGGACCTCGAACAGCGAACGGCCCTCGAATTGAACCTCGCTCAGCCGGGCAAACAACAGCTCCCCGATACTGATCTCGGAGACGACCCGCAGTTGATACCGCTCCATTTCGAGCAGGTCATCGACCACTGCGAGCTGGGCGACCACGTCTTCGATCGCGTGGGTGGTTCCGCGGATCTGAGCGAGGACGCCCTTCCCATCCACGGTTCCTGTGGATTCCAACTGGCGGTAGAGGAGCACCAGCATCTGCTGGCTGGCCCGGGCCTGTTGCCGGGCTAGCGGGTCCTGAATGGATTCGGAGAGTGTCTTTACCACCGGGGCCAGGTTCTGTAAGGCCGACCGAATGTGCTCCCGGCGCTCCTCGATGACCTGCTCACTCATGATTCCATCTGCAAAAACCCGTTCCAGTTGTTTCAGGTTGCGGTTAACGTTCAGCATGGCGGCCATACTCTGCTCCACGAGGCGACGGTCTCCGAGATTCAGGGCGCTGAGCTCGGAGACGATGCGTCCCTTTACTTCCAGTCGCTCCGGTTCGGTGTCCGCCGACTCATACTCGGCTTTCAACTCGCGGAGTGATTCCTGGATCGAGACCTGCTCCCGACCCAGGGCGTCTACACTCTCCTCCAGGTTCTCCAGTTGGCTGTCGATTTGAGCGACCAGATTCTCCAGGAGAATTCCGGTTTCCTCTGTCGCCGCCAAGGGTGTCAGGCCTGCGGTCAGCAGGAGCAGGCAAACCCAGCTCAGGGGACGTCCCTGTCTTAATTTTTTCTTCTTCTTCATGCGAATTCCTTTCCGTTCGGGTTACGACTTGGAGGCCAGACGCAGGCGAGCGGCCTGCGTAGTTTTCAATATTTCACGAATGCGAAAGAGTGCTTCCACCGCTTCCGGGCGGCGGTGCCGCTGGTATTCATTTTCCAAGGCTTCCGCCTTCTCGATGAGGGCAAAAAATCGTTCCAGCTGGCGGGCCATCAGTGCCTCGTTGGCCGCCGCATAGAGCAGAGCAAGATTGAGCTCATGGTCCTCGGATTCCACCCCGCGTGAGTATTTTTCAAAAAACCCGGAAGCTACCGCATGATCACCCCACATGCCCTGCTCGAGCGCGAAGTGAATTTTCTCCGGTAGGGTGGTTGGAACCCGGGGTGCAAATTCCCTGTGGAGGGGGAGTTCGTCGAATTCAAAAGCCTGTAGCTCGGCAGCTTTGACTGCCAGCTCGGGGATTTGCGTTGGGGGCAGAGTTTCCTGCCGGGAGGAAGCCAGCGGGTCAGTATGCCGGCACCCTCCGCCGATGGCCGCGAGGGCAAGCACCAGGAAAAAGCCAAGCTTGCGAGGGTCGCGTGCGGGGTAGGGATTGATGAGGGTATGGATCATTTTTGTGTGGTTTTCCCCATTTAGGCGCATTTCCCTTCACAATCTTAGAAATGTTTTTGAAAATTTTTCCCCGATGAACGGAGCGGAAGAAAACTGCATCAAAGAGGCCTTGAAGGAATACTGGCGGCCGCTCATTCAATTCACGTATCAGTACATTGATGACTGGACAGAGAGTGAGGACATCGTTCAGTCCGCGTTCAACGTGCTCCTCGAATATCCCTGTACCAGTTGCCAAAAGCGCTGGGGCTACCTCTGCGGAATCTGCAAAAACAAATCCCTCACCCTCCTTCGAAAACGGAGAAAGCTGGTTTACTCCGAGATGGAAACGGAAGCGGAAACCCTGCCCTCTGATAATCCAGACCCGTTCCAAACACTCGATTACGCCCAGGCCATTGAGATATTGAATCAGGGAATTGAGGAGGTTCTTTCCGATACGGAAAGAGCAATTTTCCTCTATCGGTTTAAGGAGGGCCTACCTCCAAAAACAATTGCCGAAAAGTTGGCCATCAGCGAAGGGAATGTTTATACAAGATTTTCGGAAGCCAAAAAAAAGCTAACCGAATATTTAAATTCCAAAATGGAATCCTGATATGAAAAAATTTGAGGAACGAGACATCGAAGCTTTGGCGGACCTCTGGGGAAAGGATCAACGCGCCAACGAATTCAGTGAAAAGGTGGAATACGGGAACCCTTCGGAATACAGCCTACCTGAGGCGAACACCGAAAAACAACATATCGTACTGCTTCAAGCACGCCTCCAGGATTTGCAGCAACAAATTAATGCCCAGCCGAAAATAACGGTATTTCCAAAGTGGCTGGGAACCGGAGCCCTGGCTGCAGCCGCCCTTCTCTGCCTCCTTCTCGCAACCAACCTGTTCATCATCGTAGAGGGCAAAAAGGAAATAGAGGCTATTCAACAGAACGTCTCGGGCAATAACCTTTTGCGGGAAGTATTCGATATAAACTCCGAATTAAAAAAATTCAGAGCACTTTTTGAGTATCAACTCCAGGCTTTAGTTGATTCCGGAACGATAAGCGAGGAAGCCAGAGTAGAATTGAATGCAAGTCTGGAAAGCTTAGATTTTAAGCCTATCGCAAAGCAAACTGCGGAGCCTGATGACCAAGACTCCTGAAAGGAAACCTTTGAGAGTTAGAATAGCAATTTTTCCCGGCAAGGAGAATAACAGCAATAAGGACGAGAGCAGACCTTACCTTTAAGAAAGTAGCTGTCATCTATCGGCAGACCCTCCCGTTTTTAACAAACCCCGCTTGACTGAGAACTAAAGCGCCGCGTCTCAACTCGTCACGCCGGAATAAAAAGCAGCAGAAAGCCGTAGAGCGACGACGGGCCCTCTGGACTCTGGTGTCTCGACTCTAACCTCTGCCATCTGGCTCCTGCCTCCCGCCATGCCACTTCGCATCCCCGCACTTCGCACTTCGCCCCCCTGCCCTCCTCAACAATTTGCCAAAAACCGCGCCCCTTCGACCACGCCTTTCATCTGCAGCTCCGCGGTTTTGTTAAAGTGTAGGTCTTCCAACTCGATGCAGATTGCACCCGCGTAGCCCCCATCCCTTAAAAGTTCCATCACCTCGATCCAAGGCGTCATGCCATGCCCCGGAATCGTATAGCGCCAGTGGAATCCGGCGTAGGGCGGCTTCTCGCCATGCACCGGTTCTACCTCCGTTCCGTGCTCGTAGAGCCGCTCGGGATCGATCCAGCAATCCTTTCCGTGGCAGTGATAAACCCGGGGAAGGAATTCCCTGAGGAAGC
>CAYQKH010000227.1:0-4476 GCA_964417945.1 uncultured Opitutales bacterium | reverse complement strand
CTGGAGGCGGAGGAGATCGAGGCGATGAAAAAGGTCCTCTCGAAAGGCCCCGTCGGCCACGGCGAGCTGGAGGGGCTGGTTGGAGGCGGCGATAATGCGGATATCGACCTCGACCTCGCGGTTGCCGCCGACGCGGCGGATCTTGCCGTCCTCGAGGGCGACAAGGAGCTTGGCCTGGATGGCAGGGCTGAGGCTGGAGACCTCGTCGAGAAAGAGGCTCCCTTTGTCGGCGGCTTCGAAGAGCCCGATGCGGGCGGACTTGGCGTCGGTAAAGGCCCCCCGCTCGTGGCCGAAGAGTTCGCTTTCGGCGAGGGCGTCGGGGAGGTTGGAGCAATTGATTTCGATAAAGGGCTGTTCGGCGCGGGGGCCCTTGCGGTGGAGGTGCCGGGCGATGGTGGTCTTACCGGTCCCGGTTTCGCCCTCGATGAGAACGGGGGGGAGGCGGGAGCGAAGGCGCCGGTCGGTCTCGAGGATGCGTTCCATCTGTGCGGTAAGGGCCTCCATTTGCGGCCCGAAAAAGAGGGAGGGGTCGGGGGAGGCGGCCTGTTCCCGGAACTCCTCCCGGCGGTTGGCCCGGCGGGCCTCGCTGCAGCGGTGAAAGACGAGAGGCAGCTCTTCGGGGTTAAAGGGCTTGGCGAGGTAATCGGCGGCCCCGAGCTTCATCGCCTCGACGGCGGTGTCGACACCCTCTTCGGAGGTCATGATGACGACATGGGTATTGGGGCTGAAGCGGGCCTGCCGGAGGAGGTCGAGGCCGTTCCCGTCAGGAAGGTTGATATCAACGAGGGCGTATTCGAACTGGAGGGCATCGAGGCAATTCCGGGCCTGGGAGAAATCGGCGGCCTCGGTGACCTCCGAACCGCTGACTTCGAGGAAACGGACCAGCCGCCTGCGAATAATGGGCTCGTCCTCGACGACGAGGATCTCGGCTCTCTGAAGGATGCGGTCTGCCATGGCGAGCTTTTATAGGTGAGAGGGCGGTAAAGATCAAGCCGGGTTCGGGGGTGGCCCGTCGGAGTGGCCGAGGGACTTGCCGGGGGCGATCCGGTCCCGGAGCCGTTGTTTGAGTTCCCTGGGCTGGGGAAATCCGCCGTCCACGACGCGGTCCCAGATCAGGGCTTCGTCGCAGGTAACCTGAAAGGTGCCGCCGGTCTCGTTCTCCGGGGCAAGGCAGACACGGTCGAGGTCGCTGGAGAAGGTGGTGAGCAATTCCTGGGCGTAATAGGCGGCGCGAAGCAGCCATTGGCATCCGGTGCAGTAGCGGATCGTGACAACGGGTTTCGGTCGGGTCATGGAGGGGCAGGGGGTTCAGGGATTTAGGGTTGTTTCGGGGAAGGGGTGAGCGCAAGAATACGCCTCTATTTTCCGGATGGATACACTGATGGTCAACGGGGCGCTGGTCCTCTTTTTTAACGTCTTCCTGGCCGCCGCCTTTTTGGGCGCTTCGATCCTGGTCCTGCGGACGACCCCGGACTGGCGATCCACCTGTGAGGGGAAAAGGCCGGTTTTGCTCGGCTACTGGCTTTCGCAGACTCGCTTATGGGGAATATTCCTCCTCATCCTCGGGGTGAAGCTGTATTGGTTATATCACTACGTAACGAACGTGCCGTTCTGGGACCAATGGGGTGCGGAAGGGTTGCGGCTGTATTTGCCGATCCAGCGCGGGGAGCTTCCGCTGTCCTTCCTTTTCCACCATCATAACGAGCACCGGATATTCTGGACGCGGATCTGGGCGCTGGGGCAGTTCCTGGTGAACGGGCAGTGGGACATCCGTTGGCAGACTTTGTGTAACGCGATCTTCCACAGTGCGGTGGGGGCGGTATTCTGCGAGGCGGTCTTGCGGCATGTCCGGATGCGGGGAGAGTTTCTGTGGATTCTGTTGTTCACGGTGGTCTTCGCGGGACCGTATGCGTGCGTCAACCTGCTCTTCGGTTTTCAATCGCAGTTTTATTTTCTCCAATTTTTTGGAGCGGCGGGATTGTTTTTGCTCTTTGGTGCGAAGCCGGGGAGCCCGAGCTGGATTGCCGGTTGGCTCTGCCTGTTGGGGGCCTTTTTCTCGGGAGCGGGGGGGGTGTTGGTGATCGGGGTGGCGCTGGTGGGTTGGCTGGTGCGGGTGCTTTTCCCGCCGGCTGGGCGGCGCCTTGGACTGGAGCTGGCGGCGTTGGCGGGCCTGGCGATTCTCTTCGCGACGACCTACGCCTCTGTCCCGCACATTCCGCATCACGATGCGCTGAAGGCGCAGAGCCTCGGGCGCTTATTGGAGAGCTTCCTCCACCTTGCGGCCTGGCCGTTACACCACGATCGCTACGACCTGGTGCAGGCGGGCTTTTTCGGGTTGGTGCTCTGGTTGCCATGGATCATCTGTATGGCGGCGGGGATGTTCTCTCGGCGGGTGCGTCAGGAGTGGGGAAGCGGCTACTGGTTGCTGTTGGTCTTCGGGGGTTGGGTTCTTGCCTCGGCGCTGGGGACGGCCTATTCGCGCGGGGCGTTGCCCCTGTTCGGCTATTCGGGGCGCTATGCGGATCTCTTTGGACAGCACCTGCTGGTGAGCGCCCTCGCGATTGCCGGGTTGCTCCGTTTCGACTGGCGGGGGCCGATCGGGATGTTGCGGAGCCTGCTCGCCCTTGCCACCTCGGGATTGTGGATCTACGGCATCTGCGTGCTGTTTTTGCACAGCCTGGAAGTGACGCTGCCCTTTCACGAGGTGAACGGTAAGGCACAAGAGGAGCACCTGGAGAACTACCTCCAGACCGGGGATCCCTCCCACCTGATGAACAAGGGCTGGGCGCGGATCCCGCTGGATTCGCCGGAGATCCTGATGGCCACGCTCGAGCACGAGGAGATCCGTTCGATCCTGCCGTCGACGGTTCGGGAGCCAATCCCGCTGGAAGGTTTTTGTGGAACCAATCCTCCCTTTCTTTTGTGGGGAGTGGCTCCCGGGACGGAGCGATTACCGGGTCAGCGGGTATGGGGCTCCTTTGGCTACGATGAGGGTGTCGCATATGAAGGGAAAACCGTCTTCACGTTAACCCGTCCAAGCGAGTATCCCTTTCTGACGGTGGATCTGGCGGGCTACCCTCGTGAAGAAGGGAACCGCCTGGCGGTCCGTTACGAAAGCGGGGATGAAACCTCCCTCTGGCGAACGGAGCCGCGGACGGAATGGCTGGAACGGCGATTCTCCGCGGGGAAAGGGGAAACGATTCTCATCGCGGAGGACGCGACGGCGGAATCCTGGTTTGCTTTCACGGAGCCCCGAGAGATGGGCTTTTTCTCCTTTTACGCGCTCTGGTTCACGAAGTGGTATGATCGCGTGCCGGTGATCGGTCTGCTTTTTCTGCTGACCGCGCATTTTGGGAGGCTGCTTCTTTACCCGCCGGGACGGGGCGGATTTTTTTCGGACTTCGCCCGTTTGCGGGCAGCCTGCCGGGGGTTTGTCGTGGGGTGGAAGAACTGGGAACCCGGGCGTGGGGCAGAGGGGAGTCCGCAACCGGGAGATCGGGAAACGTGACCGATGGTTGAGGCGGGCACCCTGGCAGACTGGATGCGGGTCACCCCCGGGGTGGTGGCCGGCTTGAATTATCTCCTCTTGGGGATCCTGGCGGTTACCGGATGGCTGGTCTGCCGAAGCGCGGGCGAACCGGAGGCAGGGGGTCGCCTCCTCTTCCGGATCTGGCTGGTGCAGACGCGGATGTGGGGGGTCTTCCTCCTCGTTTTCGGGATCAAGTTGTATTGGATTCACCACTACGTCATCAATCTGCCGTTTTACGACCAATGGGACGCAGAGGGAGTGGCCCTGTATGTTCCTTATCTGGAGGGAAGGCTGCAGTTTTGGGACTTATTCCAGCCCCACAATGAGCACCGGTTGTTCTGGACGCGGATCTGGGCACTGGGCCTTCTGGAATTGAACGGCCAATGGGATACCCGTTGGCAGAGCGTGGCGAATGCGGCCCTGCACAGCACCACAGCGGCGGTGGTGGCGGAAACGCTACTGCGATTGGGAAGGGGGCGGCTGGTTCCGCTGTGGATCGTTCTGGTGGTGTTCCTGTTCGCGGGGCCACAGGTCTGGGAGAACCTGCGCTTTGGCTTTCAGTCGCAGTTTTACTTTCTGCAGTTTTTCAGCGTATCGGGGCTTTGCCTTCTCCTTTTGAACCGGCCCGGCAAGGTGGGCTGGTGGATAGGCTGGCCAGTTCTGGGGTGCGCGTTTTTTTCGAGTTCCGGTGCGGTATTGGTCATCGGGGTGGCGCTGGTGGGGCTTCTTTTGCTGCAGCTGGGCGCGGGGAATCGGAAGGGTTGGATCGGGGTGGGGCTGGCACTGCTGCTCTTTGTGGTGTGTTGGCGAAACCTGCCGCAAACCCCGGGGCATGAGGCGATCCGCGCGGAGGGACCCCTCCGGATGGGGGTGAGTTTTCTCCACCTGATGGCGTGGCCGACTCCCTCGCGCCAGGTCGGCACCGGGTTGGCGGCGCTGCTCCTGCC
>CAYQKH010000226.1:0-4487 GCA_964417945.1 uncultured Opitutales bacterium | reverse complement strand
TGACGCGGTCATGCAGGCGCTGTCCGCCAACGCCCACCCCAAGCACCACCCCCGCATGCTGGATCGTCCGGTTCCCGTAAAGCAGCTTACAGCCCACTACCCCGATCTCTGGACGGATCGCTTCCCCGACCATCCATCGAAGCCAATCCGCCTCCATCACCTCGAGGTCGTTGTTCAATAGGGCGAGGACCGCGCCGTCCGTTTGCTCCACCCCGAAGTTGTTGATCGCCGAAAAGTTGAAGGGCTCGTTGTAGGCGAGCACCTGCACCCCGTCCGCCTCCAGCTCATTGAAATAGGCAAAGGTAGCAGGGTCCGCCGAACGGTTGTTCAAAACCGTAATCCGGTATTCCGGATAATCCGTTTTCTCCCGGATACTCCGGATACAGGTCCGCAGGTCGTCAAACCGGTCGCGCGTCGGGATCAGGATCTCCACCTTCGGCACCCTTTCTGGAAGCTCCCGGCGAATCTGATAGTATTTCCCGTCCACGATTTCGACCTCGCCGTCCTCCCCGCACCGCTCCAGGTGTCCCTTCAGGACCCGTCGACTCGTTTCAAAGGTGTCTTTCTCTCCCTCATGCCACGCCGTCGAGCCCTCCGAGGAGCGCCAATGGTAGAGGATCCGATGCACATGCACGATCTGCTCCGGCCGCAAACGCTCCGTCACGCGCAGGAGCAGGTCCCAGTCCTGGGCGCCATCGAATTCCGGGTGCAGCGGTCCCGCCTCCTCAAGGTATTCTCTTCGAATCACGGAAAGGTGGGAGAGGTAATTCTGCGAGCAGAGCAGCTCCGGGTTCCAATCCGGCTTGAAATACGGCTCAAAGCGCTCCCCTTCGCCGTCCACCTTATCCTCATCCGTGTAGACCAACCCCGCCTCCGGGTTGCGCTGCAGTTCCAACACCACGAAATACAGGCTCTGCGGACGCAGCAGGTCGTCCTGGTCAAAAAAGGCCACCCATTCCCCTTCCGCTGCCTCGATCCCGCTCTGCGTCGCCCGGGAAATCCCGCCATTGCGCTCACGGTGGATCACCCGGATCCGCGCATCCTCCACCGCCAGCTCATCCAGTGCCGGTCTCACTTCCGCATTCGGGGATCCGTCATTTACCAGAACCAGCTCCCACTGATCGTAAACCTGCTCCCGCACACTCTCCACCGCCTCTTTTAATAGTTCGAGGTCCGGGTTATACACCGGGATGACCACCGAGACCAATGGACGGCAGGTCCACTGCTTCGCAGCTTTTTCATAACGACCCAGCGTATCCGCACTCGGGCTGTCAAAACGCTCCACCCAATCCCGATAGAGCGCTTGCTGCTGGGCGAAGCCATCGTTCACCCCGGGAATATACAACAAATCCCGAACGAAGCCGACAAAGGGCTCGCCCTCCACGGGTTGGATTTCCACTTCGATCTTATTTAACCCCACCGGCAGCTCTACCCGACCCTGAAATCCACAGCTTTCCGCGGATGGGGGAAGCTCCGGAAAAACCTCCCGGATATCCGAACGGTGCTGGTGCAGCACACAGTCCGTCCGGCGCTGGTTGTGGAGTATCGTGACACTCCGTGCCGGACGGTTCTCCCCGTCCAGAAACCAGCCGCTGAAGAGGCACACCTCTTGGCGGATCCGCTCGAAACGCTTCTGCGGATAGTCCAAGTTCCCCTTCAGCCCACCCAGACCAATCCGACGCCGTTGCCGTTCCAATTCGGAGTTCCCCATCGTCGTTCCTCCTTCCGGTCGCTTCCCCTTAAATTTCCCGAGGAGCGGCTTCAGCAGTTTCACCAGCGCGTGGTCTTGGTAAAACCGCCGTTTCTCGGTTTCGTATCGGTGCGCCGCTTTCATCGCCTCATACTCCCCGGTCATCCGGTCCAGGTCCTCCTGGAGCTTACGGTTTTCCCGCACCAGCTCCGCCAGGTGATCTTCCAGCTCCGTTAGGAAAGGAAGGGCCGATTCCAATGCCACCTGCCCGAACTGGGCCTCCTTTTCCAGCCGTTCGATCTCTTCCAGGGCGTGGTCTAGCTTCTTGAAGCGCATGAGTGCCTTATTAAGAGCCTCCCCACTCTGGCCAAGCCAGAATATTTTTTATCTCTCGTATTCGAGGTAATACGCCGCCAAAGCATCCCAGGCCGAAGCTTCATCCCAATCCGGAAAACAGGTCTCCACGCTGTCCGTATTGTGCCGGATGCGCGGCTCTTCGAAATCCTTTTGTTCCACCAACTTCACCTCCGCGGGCACTCCCAATCGAGGACCTAATTCACGCCCCACCCGCTGTGCGAAAGCCCCCTGGCTCTCCACATAGCCGCTGGGGTTCACCTTCCGAAAGGCCACCGGCTCGCCGACCGCCCGTTCTTCCACGAATCGGCGGTACGCTCGGGACAACAGTGAAACATGCAGGTTGTCCCGAACCGTAACCGGAGTTTGCACCACGGGAATTTCACCGTTCAGCCAGGAGCGCACCAGGAAGGCCGTGAACCGCGCCTCCTCCCAAGGGCCAAACGGGTTCGGAATGACGAATTTTCCCAAGGGGAGACTGTAGGCCACACAGCGATCCCGGAAGCGCTCCGCCGTCTCCCGTTTCGACCGCGCGTAGGGGGAAAAATCCACCAGCGGCCGGTCCCCATCGCCCTCGCCACCCTCGAAATAACTCCCCGTCAACACCACCCCACGCCCGCCCTCCTCCGCAAATGTCCGAAGAACTTCATCCAGGTTACGGGCGTTCCGCCGCACCGCCGCCTCGACAACAAAGTCCGGACTCCGATAATTCCCGACCTCGGCCCCGTGGTGGCAAAGCACATCCCACTGCCCCTCACCCAGAAGCCGTACGAATGGATCGCTTCCAAACGCGGCCTCCTCCACCAGCCGAAGATTTTTGGGCAGCTGTTTCAGACGACGGTCTTTCAAGCCCTTGTAGGCTTCACGCCTCGCCGTCAGCGTCCCGACAACCTCGTGTCCGGCTTTTTCCAGTTCTCCCGCAAACCACATCCCCGTAAAGGAACTCACCCCCGTCAGTAGAATCTTCATCGGAGGTGGATCTCCGGATCGAAATCAGGATGGTTCCGGTCCTTTTCCGAAATCACCACCGGATCCATCGGCCATTCGATATCGACCGCCGGGTCGTTATAGCGGATCCCCCGCTCGTGCTCCGGACTGTAAAAATCTGTCACGAAATAGAAAATCTCCGTATCCGGCTCCAGCGTCAGGAAGCCATGGGCGCACCCCACCGGTACGAAGATCATTTTCCGGTTCTCCGCCGAAAGCACCGCCGAGGCCGACTTCAAGTAGGTCGGCGAATCCGGCCGGATATCCAGCACGACATCGTGCACCGCCCCCTTCACGCAGCGCACCAACCGCTCATCCGCCCGCGGCGGCAGCTGGTAGTGCATCCCCCGCAAAGTTCCCGCCTCCCGGCTCAGCGAGTTGTTGATCTGCACCAGGGAGTTCCGCAACCCGGCCTGCGCGAATTCCGCTTTGCAATACAACCGCGCAAAAAAACCGCGCTCATCCCCCCTGCGTTCCAGCTCGATCTCGAACACCCCCTGAATCGCTGTCTCACGAAAAACCATAACTGCACCCCATTTGTAGAGCCGGAAAGTGCCCGCGACAAGTCCATCCCCATCCGCCCTTTCGACCCAAGCTCCGCTTGGCTGACGAAAGAAGCGCCACGCCGTAGCTTCAGCAAAGGCGGGCCCCCTTACCCCCGCTCCCCCTCTCCATCTCCATCCCCATCTCCCTCCTACCCCCGCACCCAATACAACCCTTCGTCGATCTCACCTGCCTGCTTCAAATCCTCCAACGCCTTCAACCGGATCCAATTCGAGTTCCGGAAATCCCCATTTGAAAAGCCCACCGACCGCAGTCCCTCGGCCAAACCCACTACCGCCGCTTCGAGGGTCACCCTCGGCACGTGTGTCGGCGCGAGGGCCGCGAAGTGGTCGAAATTTACCCGGTAGGAACGCTTATCCGGCGCCGCATCCCGGTTGATTTCCACCTCGACGTCTCCCAGGACCGATCGAACCCCCTCCGCCAAGTCCCGGATCGGGTAATTCCACGAGTTGGCTCCGGTATTCACAACAAGGAAGGGTCCCCCGGCCTCGGCTTCCCGCACGCAGGCCCACTCCATCGCGCGCGACATATCCTCCACATGGATCAGCGGCCGCCAGGGCGAGCCGTCGCTGAGGATCTTGATTTTCCCCACCGCCAGGGCCGACGCCACAAAGTCGTTCAGGACGAGGTCCAGCCGCAGGCGCGGGCTCATCCCGCAGGCCGTCGCAAAACGCAGACAGGTCACCCGGAAGTCCTCGGAGGCCAGCGGTTGCAGTGCCTCCTCGCAGGCGATTTTCGACCGGGCGTAGGCCGTCAGCGGGTTCAGGGGAGAGCATTCCACCTTCGCATCATCGCCCCCCGCACCATACACACTGCAACTTGAGGCAAAAACGAAAGCCCCCACGCCCGCCGCCTTCGCGCGCGCCGCGATCTCCGCCACTGCCACCGCATT
>CAYQKH010000225.1:0-4553 GCA_964417945.1 uncultured Opitutales bacterium | reverse complement strand
TGAGGTTCCCCCAGTTTGCGGACAGACATGAGGCTTAGTGACCGTGTAGTACTCCTTTTAGTGCTTGAAGGCAAGCGGTTCCTGGTGAATGGACAGGGTGTCCGCTGAAACAGACGAGGGCTCTGCTGGAGAGCAACCCTCCGAGGGATAGCCGGGCGTTGCGACCGTTGGTCGGGGCCGGGGAGGCTTCTCCCCGGCCATTTCCTCTCCGACCATGGGAGCAACCCATGCCTGGGAAAACTCCGCCGAAGGCGCCTCTTCCTGTTGGTTTTCGAAAGCCTCCGGGCTCATCCCCAGCGCGGTATGAATGCGGATCCGGTTGTAGTACGTTTCGATATATTCGAAGACTTGGGCGCGGATAGATTCCACGGAATCGAAGTGAAAATCGTTAAGATCCTCGCGTTTGAGTACACCGAAAAAGCTCTCCATGGTGGCGTTGTCGTAACAGTTTCCTTTGGCGCTCATGCTGCGGACACAGCCGAAATGCCCGCATAGTCGGACAAAGGACTCGCTGGCGTATTGGCAGCCCCGGTCGGAATGGACCATGACCCCATCCGGGTATCCCTGCCGACGTTGAGCGTTTTGAAGCGCGACACAGACGACGTCCGCGTGAAGACTTTCGGAGATTTCCCACCCCACGATTTTGTGTAGGTGAAGGTCCAACACCGCTGCCAGATAGGCCCAGGACGTTCCCTGGGGAATGTAGGTGATGTCCATCGCCCACACCTGGTTGGGTCTTTCTATCTGCATGTCTTTGAGCAGGTTGGGGGCGATTGGACCCCCGTGTCGGCTATCCGTGGTTCGAGGGATTTTCCGTTTGGGGGTCTTGGCGAACAGCCCCGCCTCCCGCATCAGGCGGGCCACCCGGTTCACGCCACAGTGGATTCCCTCCTGACGAAGCTGGATGTGAATGCGGGGACTCCCATATCGCTCCTTATGCTGGTGGAAGATACGCTGGATCTGCCGGGATAACCATGCATCTTCAGCCGCCCGAGGACCTTGCGATGGACCTCGATAGTGGGCGGCCCGCGACACCCCCAGGGTGCGGGCGACCGCAGCCAGGGGAAACTCGGTGGACAAAGTTTCCATTACCTGCCTCCGTTGCTGGAGGGTTGGCTGAAGATGCTCAACGCTTTTTTTAAAATGTCCCGCTGTTGACGCAGGTCATCCGCTTCCATGCGGGCCAGGCGCAATTGCTCGGCCAGCTCGCTGGGCTTGAGATGTTCCGTGGCGGGAATGCTGCGATCTGCGGAGGCGAGATGCTCCCGTTTCCACCGGGCCAGCATATTGCCGGGTATGCCCAGTTCGCGGGAAACCACCGCGCAGGATTTTCCTGTCCTGATTACACGCTCTATAGCGTCTTGTTTGAAAGCCCCGTCATAATAACGGCGTTGTTTTTCTGATTTTCTCTCGATGCTCATGATGTTTTTTTACCATCTCTAAGCTTCGATGCTGTCTACTTTTTCGGGGGAATCTCAGTCCGCAGTTCCTCCAGTTCAAGATGCGCCATTGGGGACACCCTGAGGTTATTCTCCACGAGCGGGAGATTAGGAAGCCGAAAGACGATTTTTCATTTCTACAAATCCCGGAAAGAAGGGAGTGCTTTCACCGGGATCTCTCGGAGCTGATGGCGAAGCTTAAGGCGAGGGTTCTGGCTGTGATCATCGACAAGCCGCGCTTTGTTCAGCAATATCACGATCCGGCAAATCCCTACGACTATGCATTGGAAGTTGGTCTGGAGCGGGTTTGGAAGCAGCTGCAAGCAGATGGGCAAGATCAAAAGCACACACCTGTCATTGTGGAGTCTCGCGGCAAGCGGGAGGATGCTGAACTTGAACTGGCTTTCAGGAGAATTGCCGATGGGGAGAATTTTCTCAGAAAACAGCTCCCTTTGAGTATGCGGCTCGTATCCAAGCTTTCCAACTCGATAGGACTACAAATAGCCGACCTGATGGCGAGGCCTGTTGGGATCCATCACCTCCGTCCCAATCAAAAGAATCGAGCCTACGAAATCCTGGAGCCGAAGCTGCGACGAAGCCCTCAAGGAAGAATAGCTGGCTGGGGTTTAAAGATCATCCCCTGAAAAAGCGAAGGGCCCCCGGATAATTCCAGAAGCCCAGCGCCGACCGGATGTTTCCAGTCCAGCTTGATTAAAAGCATCGGCCCAATGTCGTTCACAGTCAAGACGCTTTATCGGAATTCTCGGCACCTTTTCTATTACTCCGCTGGCGTAATCCCGAAATACCGCTCCGCATCCTTCTTCGACGCAACCCCCAGGTAGTGCTCGTAAAGAACGTTCTGGTTCTTGTGCGAGATTAGGAGCGCGGTGTTGCCGGGGTCACGGTGTAGGGCGACGTGGTAGGTGGCGAAGCTGTGCCGCAGGCAGTTCTTCGGCGGGGATTTGGGCCTCGCTCCTGTTTTCCGCGCTTCCGCCTTCGTGACTAGCAAACCGGCTCGGATGAATGCCTTTTCGCGGCGCTTGGCGATCTGCCGGGGCGTCAGCTTGAAAGCAGCCGCAGGCGTGCGCTCCAGCCAGAGCCAGAGGTTCTCCGGGAGACCTTCGATGTAGTTCCGGCGGCGCTTCTTGGTCTTTTCGGCAGGGGTGAGGATGGCCCACTCGTCGAGTTTGATCTCGCCGTGGGAGAGCCGCTCGATAGCAGAGGCGCGCATGCCACCGAAGGCTCCAAGGGCCAACAGGCCGCAGATTTCGGGGTCCTCGTGCTCGTTCGCCCGAAAGAGGGCTTCGGTTTCCGCGACGGTCAAGATGCCCGGCTCCTGGCGGGTGACTTTGATCGGCGGGATGGGCTCGACCGGGTTTTCCTTCACCCACTTGCTCTTCCTGAACCATTTGAAGGCGGAGATCAGGAAACTGCGGGTGTGGTTCTTGGTCTGGTCGGAATACGGGCGGGCGTGGATGAACTCGGCGATTTGCTCGGAGGTAACGTCACGGAGAGCGATGTCGCCGCAGAAGCGTTGAAAGCGCTCAAAGGCCAGTTTGGCGTGTCGCCGATAGGCGGGGTCGCGCCCGGATTTTTCCAGCGATTGCAGATAGGCACCGAAGCCCTCGGAAAGCTTTACCGCCTCGATGTCGTCGTGATGCTCCAGCCAGAAATCGACCAGCTCCATCGGTGAGACGTGGGGCAGGATCGCGCTCGCCCGCTGCCATTCCCGCACCTGGTCCTTGTCGAATTTGAAGACCTCCTCGCCGTGGGCGCTGACTTCCTTGGAAAACTTCCGGATGAACTGGTCGCGCTCTTTCTCCGTCTTGAAGAAGCGGGACTTCAGCTTCCGGTCCACATACCAGCGAGCCTCCCAGGGGCTCTTCCGATTCGGCTGGTAGTGGGGAATGACGCGCATTCCCAATTGAGGCTCAGTTGAGGCAATCGGTCAACTGTTTCAGCTTGGTTGAATGGCGAAATACCGTTCGGCCTGTTCCTTCGTGGCGATCCCGAGATAGTGCTGGAAGAGGATTTGCTGGTTGCGGTGACTGACCAGCAGGGCGGTCTTTCCAGCGTCACGGTAGAGGGCGACATGGTAGGTGACGAAGCTGTGCCGGAGGAAATTTCGCGGCGGGCATTTCGGCTTCCAGTTCACCCGAGCCAGACCCTTCTCCTCGCGCTTGCGATTCGCATAGGCGATGTCGTCGGCCTCGATGAGCAGGCCAGCACGTTTCAGGGCTTCGCTCCGGCGGTGCATGAACTGGCGGTGCGACATCTCGAAAGCCTCCCGCGGAGTGCGTTCCAGCCAGGCCCATAGATTGTCGGGGAGTCCCTCGATCCACTGGCGGCGGCGCTTCTTCGTTTTCTCGGCGGGCGTGTGGATGCCGCGCTGGGCGAAGTCGATCTCGTGGTAATCGACCTTCGAGATGGCGGAGGAACGCATCCCGGCGAAGGCCCCGAGGGCGAGCAGGCCACAGACTTCCGGATCGACCTTCTCATTCGCCCGGAAGATGCGCTCCATGTCATCGACCTTGAGGATTTCCGGTTCGGGCGTGACGACATCGGGCGTCCGCACTTTCTTGGCCGGATTATCGACCGCCCAGACTTGCTCGATCCACCAGGCGTAGGCTCCGGCGATGGTCCGCTTGTGGTGGCGTTTCGTCACCGGGGCGTAGGGCAGACCAAGGATGTATTCGGAGGCTTGTGGATGGGTGACCTCGTGGACAGGTCGATCTCCCATCGCCTCGGCGAAGTCCCGCAGTTGCGACTCGACGTGTTTCCGGTAGCTCAGATCCCGCTGCATCGCCTCCAGGTAGCGGAGATAGGCCGGCTTAGCTTCCGAGAACCGCTTGGGCGTGAGGACCGGGCGATTGTGGGCAAGCCAGAACCGCATGACTGCGACCGGGTCAGCATCCGGTGCCAGCCGGGCGGCTTCCTGCCAACGGCGCATTTGTCCGGGATCAAAGCCGTTGAGGATTCCCGTCCCATTTCGAGCGAGCTGTTCCTGAAACTCTTCAATGAACCGCTCTGGTTCTGCCTCGGTGGCGAAGAAACGGCACTTCAACCGCCCCTCCACATACCACCGCGCTTCATACTTTTTGACCCTGTCGGGCC
>CAYQKH010000224.1:0-4555 GCA_964417945.1 uncultured Opitutales bacterium | reverse complement strand
CGGGGTCGACGCCCTTATCACCAATTTCCACCTTCCCCGCTCCACCTTGCTCTGCCTCGTTGCCGCCTTCCTCAAACCCGGCCAACCTGATGGTCTCGACTGGCTCAAGGAAATTTACCGCATCGCCATCGACAATGAATACCGCTTCTTCAGTTACGGCGATGCCATGCTGATTCTCTGACCTTTCCACCGCTCCACCACTGGAGAAATTAATCGCTTTACCCCGGCGAACCCCATCGCTTTGCTTTCTCTCACCAAAGATGCCTGCACCATTCGAAACGATCATCGATGAATACTACGCGGCACTTTACCGTTTTGCCTACAGCCTTGCGAAAAACGAGCACGAGGCGGCCGATCTGACCCAGCAGACCTTCGTTATCTATGCACGCAAGAGCGGCGACCTCAAGGATGCATCCAAAGTCAAATCCTGGCTCTTTACCACCCTCTACCGGGAATTTCTCCGCATCCGAAAACGCGGAAGTCGCGTCGATTACCAAGAAACTGAAGTCCTCGAGAACACCGCTCCACCCGTCGCTCCGGACGTCGCCACCTCCCACGACTCCTCGCTCGCCCTTGAGGCCCTTGCCGAAGTGGACGAAATCTACCGCGCCCCACTCACCCTCTTTTTCCTCAAGGATCACTCCTACCGGGAAATCGCCGAAATCCTCGGGATCCCCATCGGCACCGTTATGTCACGGATCTCCCGGGGAAAGTCCCAGCTCAAACACATCTTTTTTCAGAGGGAATCCCGCGCCGTGGAATAAACCTCCCGCCCTGCGCCTCCGATTGTTCGACAAGCAATGAGCCCAGAAAAAGCCAAGTCGATTTTGAACGCTGCCCGCACGGGAGATCCCGCCGACGATCTTCCCGACTTCGAGGCCGCCCTCGCACTGACCCGGACCAACCCCGAGCTGAAGGCCTGGTGGGAACGCGAACAGGAGTTCAACCGCGCCCTCGAGTCTCATCTTTGCGCCGTTCCGCCGCCCCCGGATCTTCGGGATCGCATTCTTCAGGCAATCGAGTCGGATTCCGGCTCTACCGCCTCTTCCCGGGCTCCCGCCAACCTCATCCCCTTTTTGAACTGGGCGCTGCCCATCGCCGCCGCCGCCGCCGTCCTCATTGCCGTTTTCACCCTCCTCCCGCAGCAGGATCCGGCCTCCTCGTCCGTCGATCCCGCCCTGCCCGGCTTGATCGCCTACCTCGACCAATCCCTCTACTTGGAGGACACGATCCAACTCGAAACCCGTAGTCGCTCCCTCGGCGAGCTTCAGGCCTATCTCGCCAACACCCAGACCCCCGCCCTTAAGGAAGCCCCTCCCGGTTTCGTCGGTTTCAGCCCCATCGGCTGCTTGCAGGTTCACTTTAAAGGGGTCAAGGTGGGGCTTATCTGCTTTGAGAATGAACATCGCATCTTTCACGTCTTCAGCGCCAAACGGGAAGCATTTTCCACTCTCCTTCCCGAAATCCGTCCCGAAAATCTTTCCACTGTTTTTGAAACTGGTGGTATCCACTATAAAATATGGACGGACGATGAGAACGTGAACATCCTCACCCACAAGGGAAATGAAGAAGACATTGAATCCTTCTTCTGAGAATCAAACCAATTAAACCGAACGATCCTATGAACAAAATCTTCCTCCTCAGCTTTCTCCTCTGCCTCCTTGCTCCTGTTGGCCTCAATGCCGACCCCTGGGTCATCGACAGCGCCCACTCCAACATTAATTTTAAGATCAGCCACTTCACCCTCTCCCGGGTAACCGGCAGCTTCGGCTCCTTTAACGGAACCATCCAGTTCGATCCGGAAAAACCGGAAGAGGCCTCCGTCAATGTGACCGTGCAAATCGCCAGCATCAATACCGGCAACGCCAAGCGCGACGACCACCTCAACAAGGACGACTTTTTCGACAGCAGCGGATTCCCCATCGCCTCCTTCAAATCTACCAGCTGGACCCCTGCCGGCGAGGGCTCCTACAGGGTGGAAGGCGAACTGACCCTGCTCGGTAAAACACTTCCTGTCACCCTCGATACCACCCTCGTCGGCGTGGTTGAAACCCCGCGGGGCATCTCCTCTGGATGGGAAGCTTCCACCACCATCGACCGCTACGATTGGGGGGTCGGGGAGGAAAACGGCGCTTCCATAGGCCGACAGGTCGACCTCGAGATCAACGTCGCCGCTATCAAGCAATCCTGATTTCCCCTTTCTTTCGGGGCGGCTTCCCACGGAAAGCCGCCCTTTTTTAATGGAGTCTGTTTCGCTCATTATTCCAGCCCTCGACGAAGCCGCCACCCTCCCGGGGGTCATGCGCTCCATCAATCGCCAGTCCCGAATTCCAAAGGAAATTCTCGTCGTCGATGGCGGAAGCTGTGATTCCACCCGCGAAGCCGCCTTCTTCGGGGGAGCCCGTGTCCTCGTGGCCTCCCAAGCCGGACGATCCCAACAAATGAACGAGGGTGCCCGCGAGGCCTCCGGCTCCATTCTTCTTTTCCTGCATGCGGATACTTTGCTGCCCCATCGGGCGGTGGAACAGATCCTCGCCACGATGCAGGAGCCACCGGTTGTCGGCGGAGGATTCTGTCGCCGCTTCATCCCGGGCCATCCCCTCCTCGCGCTCACCTCACGCCTCGCCGATTGGCGAGGCCGCCTCGATTCCACCTTTCATGGGGATCAAGCGATCTTTGTCCGCCGATCGGTCTTTAACCGTGTCGGCGGGTTCCGACAAGACCCGCCCTTCGAGGACTTCGACCTCTGCCGTAGGCTCAAGTGTATCGGAAAAATGGTTACACTGAGCCCCCCCGTCCGCTCCTCCGCCCGGCGCTTCCATGAGCGCGGAGTCCTTTCTACCGTTCTTTCGGATTTTCGCCTCACCCGGGAATACTTCTCCCGATCTTCCGGGGAATAATCCCGGACCTTGCTCACTCCTACCTCCGTATTTCGCGATCATGAATCCCTCTCCGAAAGGCCACAAACCGTATAACGCCGTTGCGTTTGGAGCTGGCACCGCCGACTTTATGGCCCGCCTCCTTCGCTGGCTCTTCCAGCGCCAACTGAAAGGGATGCGCGGTTGAAAGACGAATCTCCATCGGCCTCACCGGAATCCGTTTCTGGCATTATGTCGTGGCCTGCTGGATCGGCATGCTTCCGGGCACCGTCCTTTATGAATACTTCCCTCTCAGTCCTCTTCTTCCTCGGCTTTTTTTCCTTCCTCGCGGGGGCACCCGTTGCCGTTCCGCTCGGGATCGATCACTCCGACTGGTCACGCCTCCTTCAAAAATATGTCGATGAGGACGGCCTCGTCGACTACGCGGGCTGGGCCGCCTCTGACGAGGACCAGGAACGAATCCGGCAATACCTCGCCCAGTTCGCGCCGACACCCGGTCCCGGTGCGGAGCCGACCCTCGATTACCGCGTCGCCGCCCTCGCCAACGCCTACAACGCCTTTACCATCAAATGGATCCTCGTCCATTTTCCCGTCGAATCCATTCGCCAAACCAAGCGTCCCTGGAAGGATGAACGTCATCTCGTTGGCGGCCGCCTCGTTTCCCTCGATGAAATCGAACACGACACCCTGCGGCCCCTCATCGGCTGGAAGGTTCATAGCATGGTCGTGTGCGCCGCCCGCAGTTGCCCGCCCCTCCAAAGGAAGGCTTTTCGTCCCGCTTTCTGGGAAGAACAGATGCAGGAAGCCTACCGGATCTGGCTCGCACGCCCGGACCTCAACCGCTGGGATGCAAACGACCAAACCCTCTTCCTCTCCAGAATCTTCTCCTGGTATGCCGATGATTTCTCCGGCCCGGATTCCCTCACCCGTGTTCTCCGACGCTTCGCCCCGCCTTCCTATCAGAACCAATTGGACAATCCCAATCCCAAGCTACGCTACCTCAAATACCATTGGGGACTCAACGCTCAGTCCGCACACGGGGAAACTTACCAGCATGGCTGGTTTTAGAGTCGGCCGTCGAAGGCCAATAATCGTAGCAACCTTGAGGAACCCGGGCCGCGGCAAGCCGTTTAGCATTTCCATCCCAATTCCAATGCCCTAAGATCGAGTGATCTATGATAAAAGAGGTCCAATCTTACCGCCTTTGCTTCTCTTCACTCTTCGTTTGGCTGACATTGGCTTCTTCCCCACTCTTTTTCCTGATCTGGACCCTTGCGATGGGCGACTGGTCCTTCAACCAGGCGTTCCTCGCCTCCTACCAGCTGATCCTCGGCCTCAACCTCATCATCGCCGGCCTCGCCGCCGCCCTTTGCCGCTGGGAAATTATCCCGCGGGGCCTGACGGGGCCCGTGGCCTTGCGCAAAAGGCGGTATATCCCGTTTTCCGGCATCACCCGCGCCGAGCAGCTGCAGATCCCCGGCCTCCCCATCCTACGCATCGAGAACGAGGCGGGCCAACGCCTCTACCTCCCGTTCCTCCTCAACCGACAGGAGGAATTTAAAGCTCTCCTCGATGCTTTACTGCCCCCTGCCAACCCCCTGCGAAAACACCTCAAGCCCAAAGACCACCCCGATCCTTTCACGGAAGAATCCTCTCACGATTCCTCGCGGTAAGTC
>CAYQKH010000223.1:0-4603 GCA_964417945.1 uncultured Opitutales bacterium | reverse complement strand
GGCGTGGGGGCGTGAGGGCGTTCTGGCGTGGGGGCGTGTGGGCGTTGAGGTGAAAAGGCGTGGGGACGTTTTGGCTGGCGGGCCCCACTTCGCTGAAGCTTCGGGGGTAGACTGTGATGGGGTGGAAGATTGAAGGTTCAATCGAGGGAATCTAGGAAGTTGAGGTCGATTTTATCTTTATGGCGGGGGCCTTGTTTGAGCTGGCGCATGAGGGATTTGCCAGCGAAGGGGATGGTAACGTCCTGAAGGGTTTCCCACTCGATTCCGGATTGTGCTTCTTGGTAGGAGACGCCGCAGGCTTCGGTCATGAGGTCAACGGTGATTTCATCGTTAACGCGGACAACGAGCCATTGGCTGAGGTCGTCGTCGGCGAGTTCCTTAACGGCCTGATCGGGTAAAATTTCTAAGGCTTTTTTGACGGCATCTTGGTTGGCCTTGGATGTGTCGAGAAGCAGATCGATATCGTAGGTGGCCCGAACAAACCCGAGCCGGTTGATGGCGAGACCGCCGATTACAATGTATTTTGCCTGGAGGCGATTCAGCTCACGGGCCAGGGCAACTAGGTCCTGATCGTCGGGCGGGCGGGTCAGTTCTGGTTCTGTGTCTTGGCCGGGGGCCATGGGTCTATATCGGAATAAGAGTGAAAGCGTTGAACGCCTTTCGGGCGACCGGCCTTTTCGGGGGCCACGAGGGCGACCCGGCGCTGGAGGCGCCCGAAGCGCTGAAGGGGCGTGGATTTCAATTGCCCGACGGTTTTTGATTTTTGGACCATGGAGAGGAGGATAAGATGTGGATTTAGGAATCAGAAGCTAGAAATTTCGGGGGCGAGTGGCGTTGAGGGGTTAGGGCGTTGGGGCGTGCAGGCGTTGGGGCGTGCAGGGGTTGAGGCGTTGGGGCGTGCAAGGGTTGAGGGGTTGAGGCGTGCAGGGGGTAGGGCGTGCAGGGGTTGAGGGGTTGGGGTGTGTGGGCGTTGGGGGGATCGGATGAATTTTATTGGGTGGCATACATCTCGATTATGAGCCGTCGGAGGGATGCTGCGTCGTCGGCACTGAGATGGTCCAGTTTTCGGGTGAGGCGCTGTTTGCTGAGGGTGCGGATTTGGTCCACGACAATCTCGGCCGGGCGGTTTTGACAGGAAATCTGGAATCTGGACCGCCATTCGGGATGCAGGCGGGAGGTGAGGGGACAAGCCACGATGGTGGACAGGTGTCGGTTCATGGCGTTCTGGCTGACTACCACAACAGGGCGGACTTTCGCGATTTCGGAGCCAATCACCGGATTGAGATCCGCCCAGTAGATTCCATATCGCTCAATCTTCATCCCAATCCAGTCCATCCTCCGCGACCGCTTCCCAATCCGTCCAGTCCTCTTCCGATTGCGCCATTTGCCGGTATGTATCCTCCCAGGTGAGTTGTCCTTCGCCTTCGCGGATCGGTCGCAGGACGATAGCATCCGGCGTGGTCTCCAGCTCCAAGGCGGACTGAATACCGTAGTGTTCCAGCAGGGTCTTGCTTAGGCGGATTCCTCTGGAATTGCCAATTTGCGCGAGCTTAACGGTTTTTTTCATTTGTAATTACTGTAACTACTCTTGAAGGGTCATGTCAATTGCTCGCAGGAAATTTTGAAGGACGTAAAAAAAGGGAGCATAAAGGGGTCGGGGTGTTAGGGCGTTAGGGTGTTAGGGCGTGAAGGTGTGTTGGCGTGGGGGCGTGGGGGCGTTTTGGCGTGTTGGCGTGGAGGCGTTTCGGGTTTCGGGGTTTGCCTTCGTGGTGCTTTCTTCTCCGCCCTTGGGGCTTCGCTGCGGCGGAGCAGGGTGGGGGGAGGAAGGGTTTTTTTGCGGGGGAACGGGACGGTGAGCCCATTGAAGGTGGAGGGAAAGCAGGGGTTAGAGCAGTGGAAGCGCGGAGAAATAGCGGCGGAGGTAGCCGCGGTCGTTGGCGGCGAGGCGATCGGCATCGATTTGGGCGTGAGCGGCGATGAGGAAATCGGGGATGAGGTGTTCCCGGGGGCCTCCCTTGTCGCGATATTGGCGAAACGTGCCTCCTGCAAGGCAAGCGGCATTTCTGGAGATGGGCGTTTGGATGATGCCGAGGTCTTGAAGGGCGGCGTTGAAGGACGCCTGGTCCTGCAAAACGGCATAAAACTCAGAGGCGACCACCGCGCATATGACGAGGGCCCCTTCCCGGCGAGCCCACACCAGCTTGTCCATCCAGGAATCGGCGGTGGGTTCGGCCTGATAAATGGTGAGGAGGACGGAGGTGTCGACAGCAGTAACCATAGCGGGTCCGAAAATTTCACGAAAATTGAGAAAAACGGTTTAAGGGGTTGAAGATGTTCGCTTTACGGGAACACACGCCATTGCAAGTTTTGTTGGGGATGTTTTTCTCAATTTTTGATTCGCCTTCGGCTATGGGCTTCGCCCCGGTCCCGGAGGGATCGCCCATCTCCGCTGCGCTCCGTTTCGCCAACATGCGCGATCTGCTGGGTTGTCGGGCTGGAAGCCGCATGGTTACGCACTTAAGTGCGCGCCCAAGCGTCTTCGCCCTCCGTCTTCAGCCGTCGCCCTGCGGGCTATGGCCGACATGTGCAGCTCATCACATCTTGGCTTCATGAAAAATTCGGGTTAGTCCGCAGGACCTCGAAACTCCTCCAGCCAGGCTTCACTCGATTTCGTTTGCTGCTTCCGGCCCCGACCGAGGACCGACCGCATCGCCGATGCGTCAAAGGCGCGATGCGCCTTGAGGTAAGGCGCCGCCTCATCGAAGACGAGGACATCGCCGGGCTGAAGGTTGAGTTGACGACGAATTTTGGCCGGCAAAGTGATTTGCCCCTTCGCGGTGATGGTCGCTTTCATTGCTGCTATCCTTACTTAATTCCTTACTTTTTGAAAGGAAAAAAGTGATTGCGGGTTTTGGGGTGCGCAATGTCTGGAGCACTGTTTTACGGAGAGACGGGTGGCGTAGATGCCGGTGGGGTGGGCAGGCTGAAGCACTGCCCTACGGGACAGGGGTGGGGGGCAGTGCCGGGGGGGGCGTTTTTTGGGATTGGTCGCTTAGAAGCTTTTGGCGAAGTCGTGGATGACTTCGAGTTCGTAATCGAGCATTTCGCGGTTGAGCCCGGGGTAGGTTCCGAGAAAAAGGGCGTCGTTCATCATGGAATCGGCGCCGGGGAGGTCGCCGACGACGCGAAAGGCGGCGGGATCTTCTTGTAGGAGGGTAACGAAGAAGGGCTGCTTGACGAGGTTGCCGCCGAAGAGCATGCGGTTGCTGATCTTGTGAGCGTCGAGGTGCTGGGCGAGCTGGTTGCGGGTGAAGGGGGCGTCGGGTTTGACGCGGAGCATAAAGCCGAACCAGGAGGGGAGGCATCGGTGGCCAGATGCGTCCCAGGAAAAGCCCGCATCGGGGGACCAGTCGGTGGCGTGGGTGGGGAGGGAGAAGGAGAAGGCGTCTTCGAGATCAGCGAGCCCGTGGCGGAGGATTTCCCAGTTGTCGATGCGGGATTGGATGAAGTCGGGGAGGCGGCGCATCTGGACCCGTCCGATGGCAGCCTGGATGTCGAGGGGCTTTAGATTGTAGCCGAAGTGGGCATAGATGTATTTATGGTCGTAGCCTTCCGGGAGCTCGCCGAGTTGCCATTTAAAGCGCTTGCCGCAGGTGTTGTCGAACCCGCTGGGGCACCAGCAATCGCGTCCCCAGTCGCGAAAGCTCTCGACGTAGGAGCGAAGGGAGCGGCGAGAGACGATATTGACGGCCCCGCCCTCGCCCATGGTGAGGTGGTGGGGGGGGTAAAACGACTGCGTGGAGAGGTCGCCGAAGGTTCCGGTGTAGCGGGGTTCACTGCCGACCGCGGTGTAAGTAGAACCCAGAGCGTCGCAGTTGTCCTCGATAAGCCAGAGGCCACGGTGCTTGCAGAAGGCGGCGATAGTGGCGAGATCGAATGGATTGCCCAGGGTGTGGGCAATCATGACGGCCTTGGTTTTGCCATCGACATAGGCCTCTTCGAGCAGGTCGGTGCGGATATTCCCGGTGACGGGGTCGTTATCGAGAAAGACGGGAATGAGGCCATTCTGGATAAGCGGCGCAACGGTAGTGGGAAAACCGGCGGCGCAGGTGATGACCTCGTCGCCCTTGCGAAGCCGCCGGTCCGGGGGCAACTTTGGGGTGGTGAGAGCGGATACGGCGAGGAGATTGGCGGAGGACCCGGAGTTGACAAGGACGGTGCCGCGGGTGCCAAGGAAGTCGGCGAGGGCCTTTTCCATGGCTTCCCCTTCCTTGCCGAGAGTGAGCCAGAAATCCAAAGTGGAGGCGACGGCGGCTTCGACTTCATCTTCGGTAAAGCAGCGGGCGGCATAGGGGACGGTGGATTCGCCTGGGCGGAAGTCGCCCGTTTTCTGGTCGCCGGGAAAGTTGGCGCGGTGGGCCTGACGGGAGTATTCCCGGGTCAATTGGAGGATCTGGTTCCGCAGGTCTTCTAATTCGGGCATACGCCATAGGTAACGCATTATTGTGGGATGAAAACCTTGAATTGAAAAATGTGGGCTTTGGGCGGGGGGAGGAGTTACGGGTTGCCTGTTGCGGGTTGCGGGTTGCGGGTGGTTGAGGGG
>CAYQKH010000222.1:0-4628 GCA_964417945.1 uncultured Opitutales bacterium | reverse complement strand
GATTCGAAACTGCTGCCACCCGTAGGTGTCTGGACCGTGTCTCAGTTCCAGTGTGACGGATCATCCTCTCAGACCCGTTACCCGTCTTAGCCTTGGTGAGCCGTTACCTCACCAACAAGCTGATAGGCCGCGAACCCCTCCTGAAGCGCCATTACAAGCTTTAGTTAATCCTCCATGAGAAGGACCACCACATGGGGTATTAATCCACCTTTCGGCGGGCTATCCCCCTCTTTAGGGCAGGTTGTTCACGTGTTACGCACCCGTTTGCCGCTCTCATGTCTAAATGTCACCCGAAGGATCAATCTGGACAATCTCGCTCGACTTGCATGTCTGAACCACGCCGCCAGCGTTCACTCTGAGCCAGGATCAAACTCTCCGAACGAGTATCTTTAAATAATTAAAGAATACCAGCTCGCGAGCTTATTGAATCCGTGGATTCAGTTGACTACTCGCATCCCGAAATCGGGACACTGGTTATTTTTTCAATTTTTGAAATTGAGCGTAAGGCTCTTGCAAGCCCCGTTTCCGGGACCTGGCAATCGCACAAAGTAACTTTCAAAGAACGTTTTCCTCATTAGAGAAAGAGAATCAAAGTGAAGCGCCAAAAAGCAGCCGTCAATCACATTTTCAAAGAATTTGAAAAAGAAATTTACGAACCTTCACCTGTGCCGGGAAAGCAATTTCTCCTCAAAGAACATTTTCCACAGTCCGAAGATATGCGGAAAAGCTTTCCAAGCTACGGTGCCCACCTCCTAGGGCAAGACCTTTTTTCGAAAAAGTTTTTGATGCAGTGGAACATCCTCACGGCTCTTCATTTTGCAGATCTCACGGGTGGCTTCCACCACGTCCACCAATGGCCTCTGCAGGTCCATCAGAATGTTGTCGTAAGGTCTTTCGGCGTCGCGTTCGACCGTCTCCCAGATCAAAATATAATTCAATTCCTGCACCTGCCTCTTTAAAAAAAACTATAATTTGATCGCCCGCCTTGGCACCGAAATCAGGACATTCGAAGAGTCCAACATCTCGTGCCGGGCAAGCAAGAGATTGATCAAGGCGCGGAGATTGACCGGCGTGACTCCAGTTCATACGACATAGGTTACCAGCCCGGTGACGAAAAAAATCGACCTTTCAACGATCGTAACCTAGGGCCAATACACGAAGTGACCCTGAAGCAGGCAATGTCGTCCCCAAATTGTCCCCATTATTTATCCTTTCGGTCCGCCGTCCCTTTGGGCCTTTTTCTCCTTTTCGCACTCTGCTTTTCCCGTCCCGCGCAGGCCAGGGAAGACCTCGTCCTCGAATCCCTGGAACCGGGTCTTTATTGTATTATCGACACCTCCAAAGGCTCCGTTCTCGCCCGGCTTCACTACCGTCGGGCCCCCTTGACCGTCTCCAATTTTGTCGGCCTTGCCGAGGGTTCTCTTCCAAACGATTTCAGGGAACCCGGGGTCCCGTTCTACAACGGTCTCACCTTTCATCGGGTCGTCCCCGGCTTTGTCGTCCAGACCGGAGATCCGACCGCGACGGGGAACGGAGGGCCCGGTTACACCTTCCCCGATGAGTTCCATCCCGACCTCCGCCACGGAGAACCCGGCATCATTTCCATGGCCAATCAGGGACCCAACACCAATGGCAGCCAGTTCTTTATCACTCTCGACGCTCGGCAAGACCGCCTGAATTACAAACACAATGTATTCGGAAAGGTCATACAAGGCATGTCCATCGTCCGAGCTATCGAACCCGGGAATACCATTGATTCGATCGAAATCCTCCGGCTCGGCGAGGAAGCCGCCGACTTTTCCGTCGACGAAACCGCATGGCGGAGTCGGCTTGAGGAATTTCCCCGAATTCCGGACTCCCCCGTTCCCCACCCCTACTTTCACGATTTTGCCGGTCTCGATTACCCCGCCTGGTTCCCTTCCTGGCTTGCAAAAAAGCTTTATAATTACGAGGTAACCCGGGGGGTGACGATTCTCCTCCGGTCTTTTCACTCCTTTGCGCCTGCCCATGAGGCGGATTCCCCCGAGGCGTTGGTGGCCCGCATCGCGATCATGATGGGCTACGGTGAAACCAATCCCCGCGCCCAAGTCGTCCTCGCGGTCTATTTTGCGGATTCCGACTCATGGGTCCTTTACGCAACTCCTCGCCTCTGGCCGCTTCTTTTCCCCGGGAAGGATTCGTCCCCACCCTCCACCGCAGACTGGAATGACCTGGCAGCAGAAATGGTCCAAGCCGCGCGCGAGTCCTTTACCGATGCGAATCCCCGCCGCATGGTTGACGGGATGGCGACCCAGCTCATCCTCCGCTTCGACCGCCGACAGTGAACCGCTCAATCCGCTTCAGCTCCGCCTCCCTCTAAACCGATCCGAAGGGCCTCGATGATCCATTCGGGTTCCTCCAACCCGACCGATAACCGCATCAGGCCCGGATTCAGCCCCGCCTCCGCCAGGCGCGCCCGGCCTTTTTCAGATGAGATTAGATCGTAGTGGGCGAGGTATATATACGGGCAGAGAATGCTGAAGCGCGTCCCGAAACTCGGCCCCTTGACCAGCGGACAGCGGTCATAAAAAACCTCTGGCCGCCCCTTCGGAAGGAAAGAGAGCACCCCTCCCGGACACAGCGGCCAACGCCCGATCTTCTCATACTCCGACCGCGTCCACTTGGAGTAGGCCCAATAGACCCGCTCTACCGCTGGGTGCTCGTTAAGGAAGCTCGCCACCAGTGCCGCGCTCTGGTTAACTTGTCGAATGATGCCGGGTGTGTCCCCCACCTGGTAAGCCAGTCGCTCCAAGTCCCGCTTGTAGGGGGGGTCATGGTGCCCCACACTCCGAGCCAATAACTCCATGGAGAGCGACCGTCGTGTATTGAAAATCGCCGCACCCATGATGACATCCCCCTCGTTCGCGCAATATTTTGTCAGGCTTTGAATCAGAACGTCGGCGTAGGGCAATACATCCACATTGTAGGAGGATGCCAGCGTAGGATCGATAATCAGAATAAAACCGTGGCGGTCCGCCAGGTCCCGAAGCCACTGCAGGTCTACCGTCCCAAGCAGCGGGTTGGTCGGGATCTCCGTTACACAACCCGCCACCCGGTGCCCGTTTCGCTCGAGCCAGGCCTCCACCTTTTCGTGGTCGTGTATGTCCAGGAAGACTTCGGTTTTTCCCACCGACTCCCCGAATCGCTCCAGGATGCGGTTCGTATCGAGGTAAAGCCAACCCAGCTGGACCCATAAATCGCGATCCTCCGATTCCATGAAATCCCGGACCGCCTTGTAAACCGTGTAGAAGGCATTCATCCCGCTGTTGCAGAGGAGGACCGAGTCCGGGCGCCCGCTCCGCGCAAGGTCGCCCACTTCCTGGCGAACGACCATACCTGCCCGGCTCTCCACCACCTCCTCCTTGTGGCGCTCGAAGAGTAAACCCGTTTCCAACAGGCGGTCCTCTGCCTGGCGGGAAGAAATGCTGCACCCCGTGTGTTGGAGAAACTCCCGGCAACGCTCCCGGTTTTCCGCATTCGCCTCACAGTGGTAGATAAAAAACTGGAGTTCCTCCTCGATCGCCCCCGTGTCGTCCATCACGTAATCCGCCAATTCACGGGCCGACCGCCGGGATGGTAGTAGCGAGAGGTCCCGCCCCGACAGACCCCGAACCGTTTTCAGGTGGTCCGCCAGATCACGGATAAAAGGATGCAACACGAAACGGGGATACCCGCCATGCAATTGGCTCAAGACCGCTTCCTCCCCTTCCTCATAACGGATGACATCCGCCAGGGTGGGAAAGTGAACGCAGACCGCGTGAGGGGAGTCCGGAACCTGCTCCCCCAATTTTCGGGGTGGAAATGTCGCCATTGCACCTATTGATGAACCCCACCACCCGCTTTGCCAATCGGTTATCTTGAACAATTTAAAATTACCCACTTTGATTGATCCGATGCCTGATTATCCTGCACCGATAGCCCTCCTTTCCGATTTTCGTCTCAAGGATTGGTATGTCGGCGTCATGAAGGGCGTGATCCAGGGAATTGCCCCGGGGGCTCCCTTGATCGATATCACCCATGAAATTCCTCCGCAGGATGTCACTGCCGGATCCTTCGTCCTTCAGCAGGCTTTCCGTGAATTCCCCGAAGAAACCGTCTTTCTCGCCGTCGTCGATCCCGGTGTCGGGACCAGCCGCACCCCCGTTGTCATCCGGGCCGAGGACCGCTTCTGGGTCGGCCCCGACAATGGGCTTTTCGGGTTTTTAAATCGCTCCGGGCCGTCCCGCCACCGTATCCATGAGCTCAAACCCTTCTGGTCCGATCAACCCCTCCGCAGCCAGACCTTCCATGGGCGGGACCTCTTCGCCCCCGCCGCCGCCCGCCTCGTTGCAGGCACCCCCCTCGAAACCTTCGGTCCTCCCCGCCGTACCCTCCAATCGCTCTCCCTCTCCGAGGACCAGAAAGACCGCATCGTCTACATCGACCACTTCGGTAACGCCATCTCCAACATTTCCGGAAAACAACTGCCTCCGGACCTTTCCGGGATCGAGGTCGGCCTCCAGTGGATCCCCTTCGCCCGGACCTACGGAGAGGTCGGGCCCGGCCAACCCCTTGCGCTCGTCGGATCCACCGGCTTCCTCGAGATCGCC
>CAYQKH010000221.1:0-4648 GCA_964417945.1 uncultured Opitutales bacterium | reverse complement strand
GGTTTATTCTGGAGAACCAGGAACTGTTAAGTGACCAGTTCAAGAGCTTTTCCCAAGCCCGGATGAAGTGAGCGATCGATTAGGCGGCTTTACGGCGTTTGCGGTAGAGCAGGAAGGCGCCAAGTCTGGCGAGGGACAGGAGACCAATCGTGCCGGGAGTCTTTGTGTTGAATCCTTATAATTTCGCCCAGGACAGCTGGATCGCGATTCGGGGATTTGGCGCGCGGGCTGACTTTGGGATTCGTGGGGTCCGCCTGGTGGTGGATGGGATTCCGGCGACGCTGCCGGACGGGCAGGCGGGGATGAGGTGACCGGCATCGTGAATGCAATCGATTTTCCGGTGCAGGATGACGCCGGGGGCCTCACTTTAGCGGAGATGCAGGAGGACCCGCGTCAGGCGAGGGACCGTAATGTTCTCTTCGAGGGAGGAGAACGCGTGCGTCAGAAAAAGATCGGTCTGGCATACCGTAAGCCTTTTGCGGACGGACAGGAATTTCACGTCCATGGCTTTGCGTTGTCGCGAGATTTTGCGAATAAGCTTCCTTTTCAGGACGGGGGACACGTCACTTTCGAGCGCACCTTCGGTGGTGGAGGCATCCGCTATGATCTGGACCGCGAAGCGCTGCGTCTCATTGTGGGGCTGGAGTTGGGTGGGCAAAAAGACGACCGGAAAAATTACGAAAACCTGGAGGGCCGCCGGGGACCCCTGGTCCTCGACCAGGAGGAGGTCGTGCGCAATACGGCGATTTTCCTGACGGGGGATCTCGCGCTGGGTGATCCGGTCAGCCTGACCGCGGCCTTGCGCTACGACCGGATTGCATTCTAGGTGGTGGATCGCTTCATCGCGGATGGGGACGACTCCGGGTCGCTCACCTTCGAGGAGATCAGTCCGATGATCGGGATTCGCTGGAATCCCCGGCGCGAATGGAATCTTTACGCCAATGTGGCGACGGCCTTTGAAACGCCGACGACGACGGAACTCGACAACCCATCAGGGGGAGGATTCAAAACCGGCCTGACTTCCCAAACCGCCCTGATCCTGCGGCCGCTTGAAGGACTCGTGGCGGAGTTCAGTTATACGTATTCTCGTTTCCGCTATGCCACTTTTATCGCCCCGAATGGCGACTTTTCCGGAAACGCGCTGCCGGGTATTCCGGAGCATTTCGGTAATTTACGCTTATCCTATGATCATCCCTCGGGGTGGTTCGGGATCTGGAATACGCGGGTCGTAGGCCCGCTTTATGCCGATGATGCCAATACCACCCGAATCGGGGGATACTCGTTCTCGGACCTTCGGTTGGGCTGGAGCCGGGCATTCGGGAGTTGGGAACTGGAAGGCTTTGCGGGTATGAATAACCTCTTTGCCGAAGACTATGCCGCGAATGTCCGGATCAACGCGTTCGGGGGGCGCCTCTACGAACCCGCCCCGGAGCGCAACGCCACTGCAGGGATCCGAGTGCGCTACATCCTGGGAGATTGAATCATTCCGCGAAACGGATCGGCTTCCCGTGGGGACGGGGTTGGTCTATGTGCTTTCCCGTCTCACTCCGGCTTGAAGACTTTGAGATCGAGTTCTGAGATAATCCGGTAATGTTTGGCAGTTGCGCTGCAAAGGGTGGTGCGGGACTCAACAGCTGTGGCGGCAATGAGAGCATCCGCCATCAGAAGACCGCCCTTGAGGCAGAATTCCTCGACGTAGATACAGGCCCGGTGGCTGATGTTCTCCGAGATCATGAGCACCTTGAATTGCTGGTCCCGGAGAAAATGCCCAATCTCCTTCTGCTCCGTTTTGTTTCGGGCGCCTTGGAGCAATTCCATTTGGGTGACGGCGGAGATCGCCCGTGCATTGGCATTTTGAATGACTTTCGCCGCTTTCGGATTTCCTTTTAAAAACCAGATCAGGACATCCGTGTCAAAGATCATGGAATCGACTCTTTCGCTGGTTTCTCACGCGCGCCTCGACTTGAATCTCATCTCGATCCGCCCACATGCCAAACGCGGGATGCTGCTGCACCTTTTCAGAGGGTCGATCCTCCAGGGGCGCGATCTGGGCAATCGGTTTTCCCCGCCGCGAAAGGATCACCGTCTCGCAATTCTCCACCGCTTCGAGAATACGCCGGGGTCGGCGGCGCAGGTCGATCATGTTGACTTTCATGCTTACAACTGTGCATATGTAGTGTGCTGTTACAACTGCAAATCCTTCCCCCAAAAAATAGTGCGAAGGTGCAAAGGTGCGAAGGTGCGAAGGTCGTTCCTCTCCCAAACCTTTACACCTTCCCACCTTCTTACCTTCAAACCACCTCATCTTCCCACCTTCCCTCCGTTGCCCATGTTCAGCAAACACGGGCTCCGGGTAATTTCCCGGCGGCTTTTTCAAAGGTCAGCATGGAAGCGGCGGTTTTCGCATAATTTGCGTGAATCAGGCGATCGACGAATCCGGGATTAGCCCGGCCCAGGCTGGGTTCCAGGAGGACCTCAAGGGCTTCCCCGGCACTCGCGACTTCCGGTGATTCCAGGAATTCCTTGAGGGTATCGAGGGCGAGTTGCTTGGGGACCTCGTAGTGGTATTGCAGGGCAAAGTAGGTTTCGGTGACCACCAGATCACTGACGGCTGCCTTCTGGTTTGCTTCCCGGAGGGCGTCCAGCTGGGCCGTCGCCCGTCTGGCCTGCGCGGCAGGCTCACCCACCAGCAGGCGCAGGACGAAGGAGGTGTCCAGGCCCACCCGCCGGTTGGTAGCGGTCATGAGTTGGAGGAGGCGCGGCCCCGCCGGATGCTCGAGCGGATCGACTCCATGTCGTGGGTTTTCCCTTTCCCGTAGGCCTTCAGGTGGCCCAACCAGGGACGGTTTTGGCCCTTGGCCGGTCGCAGCACCCAGACCTCCTGCCCCGCATCCACCCGGCGGTCGAGGACCAGCTCGTCCCCGGGTTCGACCCCCAGGGATTCACACACCTGCTTGGGGAAAGTCGCCTGACGCTTGGCGGTTACCTTGATTTTCAACATGGCTCCAGTGTGCAAGGGCTTACCTTACTCGTCAATAACTTAGTAAGGAGAGGCGGGGACCCGGAGTGCGGGTAGGGTTGGTGTTTGTGCTCTCCCTCCCCACTTATACAGTGCAAACGTGCAAAGGTGCAAAAGTGCGAAGGTCCTTCCGCTCTCAAACCTTCACACCTTCCTACCTTCTCACCTTCCTACCTTCTCACCTTCCCACCGCTACCGCTTCGTATCCGGATTGTCATCCTGTTGCGGTGCGAGGTTGTGCGACTGGAGCACGGCGAGAAAGCGTTTCCCGAAGTCGTTGACCTTCTTCCGGCCAAATCCGTGGACGGCGTGGAGGGCCTCAAGGGAGACGGGTTTGCGTTGGGCGAGGTCGGCGAGGCTGCGATCGGCGCAGATGACAAAGGCCGGAACTGCCCGTTCCTCGGCGAGGCGTTTGCGCTCGGCCCGCAGGGCTTCGAAAAGAGTTTGTTCCGCCGGTGAAAGCGATTCGGCGGTCGTGCCCGTCGGCACGGTTTTGGACGGGCGCAGCTTTTGAGAAATCCGCATGGCGAAGGTTTTCTCACTCCGCAACAGCGGCCAGGCGTCGGGGGTCAACTGCATCCCGCCGTGCTCATCGACGTTGAGGAACCTCCGGGCGACCAACTGTCGAAAAAGCCCGACCCAGCGTGCCCGGGGCCAGTCTGTCCCGATCCCATAGGTGCTGAGCCGGTCGTGGCCGAGTCGGAGCAGACGCTCTCCGCTCGCTCCCAAAAGCACGTCGGTAACATGGCCGGCGCCAAAGCGCTGGCCGGTGCGGTAGACGCAGCTGAGCGCCTTCCGGGCGGCTTCAGTGCCATCTTCAATCTTCACTTCACCCTGGCAGACATCGCAATTTCCGCAGGGCTCCTCCTGGCGCTCCCCGAAGTAGGCGAGGAGGAGTTTCCGTCGGCACTCGACCGCCTCACTGAAGCCGAGGAGCGCGTCCAATTTGCCATGCTCGATGCGTTTCTGCTCATCCGTGGCCTCCCCTTGATTAATAAAATTCCGGAGGAGGACGGCGTCCTGGAGGCCGTAAATCATCCAGGCTTCGGCGGGTTCTCCATCGCGGCCTCCCCGGCCCGTCTCCTGATAGTAGGCCTCTACACTTTTGGGCAGGTCCATATGGGCCACGAAGCGGACATCCGGCTTGTCGATCCCCATTCCGAAGGCAATGGTGGCGACGACGATCACCCCGTCCTCCCGCAAGAAGGTATCCTGGACGCGGGTGCGCTCGGCGGGTTCCAACCCGGCATGGTAAGCCAAGGCACGGTAGCCGTGCTCCCGCAGGGTTTCGGCAAACTCCTCGGTCCGCTTGCGGGAAAGGGCATAAATGATGCCGGCTTCCCCCATGTGGCGTTTGAGGAACTCAAGGAGCTGGCGAGTCGGATTGCGCTTTTCAGCCACCGTGTAGTGGATATTCGGTCGGTCAAACCCGCTGATGAAGAGCTCCGCTTCCGGCAGGACGAGGCGCTTCCGAATGTCCTCGCGCGTTTTCGCATCGGCGGTGGCGGTAAGCGCCAGGCGGGGCACTCCGGGAAAGGCATCCGCGAGGACGCCGAGCTGCAGGTATTCGGGGCGGAAGTCATGCCCCCATTGGCTCACACAGTGCGCCTCGTCGATGGCGAAAAGGGC
>CAYQKH010000220.1:2760-4694 GCA_964417945.1 uncultured Opitutales bacterium | reverse complement strand
GAGCCTCCTCGCCGCCCGCATGCGCACCCGCGACATGCTCCGCGTCGCCCCCGCCGTCGCCCGGCGCACCTCCCCGCTCTGGTCCCTCGAGATGTGGGGCGGGGCCACCTTCGATACCTGCATGCGCTTCCTCAAGGAGGATCCCTTCGACCGCCTCCGTGTCCTCCGCAAGGCCGTCCCCAACATCCTCTTCCAAATGCTCCTCCGCGGGGCCAACGGTGTCGGTTACTCCAACTACCCGGACAACGTCATCACCGGCTTTGTCAAATACAGCGCCGAGGCCGGGATCGATGTCTTCCGCATCTTCGACTCCCTCAACTACCTCCCCAACCTCGAGACCGCGATGAAGGCCGTCCGCGAGGAGACCAGCGCCATCTGCGAGGGCACCGTCTGCTACACCGGTGACATCGAGGACCCCAGGCGCGATAAATACAGCCTTCAATACTACGTCGACATCGCGAAAGAGCTGGAGAAACGCGGCGCCCACGTCCTCGGGATCAAGGACATGGCCGGCCTCTGCAAGCCCTTCGCCGCCTACAAGCTCGTCAAAGCCATTCGCGAGGAGATCGGCATCCCCGTTCACTTTCACACCCATGACGGCAGCGGGATCGCCTCCGCCAGCGTCCTCAAGGCCGCCGAGGCCGGCGTCGATGTCGTCGACCTCGCCATCAGCTCTCTCAGCGGGTTGACCAGCCAGCCCAACCTCAACAGCGTCGCCGCCGCCCTCAAGGCCGACGAACGCGATACCGGTCTCGACGTCACCGCCCTCAACGAGTTCTCCATCTACTGGGAGGCCGTCCGCCAATTCTACGGACCCTTCGACACCAGCCCCAAGTTCGGCTCCGCCGAGGTCTACGACCACGAGATGCCCGGCGGGCAGTACACCAACCTCCGCGAACAGGCCCGCGCCCTCGGCCTCGGCGACCGCTGGCCCGAAGTCGTCCGCTATTACCGCGAGGTCAATTTCCTCCTCGGCGACATCGTCAAGGTCACCCCAAGCAGCAAGGTCGTCGGCGACCTCGCCATGTTCCTCCTCACCCGCGGGATCGAGCCCAAAGACCTCACCAACCTCTCCCCCGGCACCTCTTTCCCCGAATCCGCCGTCGACATGCTCAGCGGCGGCCTCGGCCAGCCCATGGGCGGCTGGCCCGAAGCCGTCCAGAAGGTCATCGTCGGAAACAACCCCATCCGGGAAGGCCGCCCCGGCGACGACGCCGAACCCGTTGACCTCGAGACCACCCGGCAATCCCTTTCCGAATCCCTCGGGCGACCCGTCTCCGACGACGACCTCTGGGAGCACCTCATGTACCCAGACGTCCACCAGGCCTTCGCCCGGCATGTCGAAGATTTCGACAACGTCGGCGTCATCCCCACCCGCGCCTTCTTCTACGGCCTCGAGATGAACGAGGAGATCTCCGTCGATATCGAGGAGGGCAAAACCCTCATCATCAAGCTCACCGCCATCAGCGAGCCCGATAAGGATGGCCTCCGCACCGTCACCTTCGACCTGAACGGACGCCCCCGCGACGCCCGCATCCTCGACCGCTCCATTAAGACCGATACCGTCAAGCGCGAGAAAGCCGACCCCTCCGATGAAAAACAGATCGGCGCCCCCATGCCCGGCGTCATCTCCAGCCTCAGCGTCTCCGTCGGACAAAAGATCGAAAAAGGCCAGAAAGTCGCCGCCCTCGAGGCCATGAAAATGCAGACCACCCTCTACGCCCACGTCGACGGCACCGTCGACGCCATCCTCGTCCAAGTCGGCGAAAACGTCGAATCCAAAGACCTCATCCTCCGCCTCACCTGACAACACCCTCCTACCTATTGCCCTCTGAATTCGGGCCTCTGCCCTCTGACTTCTGGCCTCTGCCTTCTGGCTTCCGTCCTCTGTCCTCTGACTTCCGGCCTCTCCCCTCCGACTCAACCCTTCACGG
>CAYQKH010000220.1:720-2660 GCA_964417945.1 uncultured Opitutales bacterium | reverse complement strand
TCCGTCCTCTGTCCTCTGACTTCCGGCCTCTCCCCTCCGACTCAACCCTTCACGGGACGATGAGGTTCACTTCGGGGAAGTAACTCTGATAGCGGCCCACATCCCGCGTGAGGATGGGAACCTCGAGGGTGGCAGCGTGGGCCCCGATGAAGAAATCCGGCAGCGGGGCTGTCTTGCTGCCACCGCGGCGTCGGTAGGTGAGGAAAACCTGGGAAGCGAGAAAGAGAGCTGATTTTGGAATCTCTACATAGTCGAGTTCAAAGGGAGCCAGCGCTGTTTCCAATTCGGTGACGCTTTTGGCTCGGCATCCCAATTCGGCATACACCATCGGGTTAATCAGCAACTGGCCATAGTATTCCAAAAGCCGATCGACCGACCACGCCCTCCACTGTTGGTCGTCATGAATGGCGTCAGAGAGGACATTCGTATCGACCAGCACAGACACCGGTCAATCGTCCCCTCGGGTTAAGGCCATCAGTTCATCCGTGGTCCCACGATCCTTCCAGAGGCCCACCACCGATTCGATTTTCTTGCGGCGCGCCGCCAATAGAGCCTCCTGATCGGCGGAGGTTTCCGGGACGGGTGGCTCGTCAACGGCTTGTGAGAGAATCGCACGCGCCTCAGCCTCCATTGAGCGCTGGTGCCGCGCCGCCCGCAGGCGCAACTTTTGTTTCACCGTCTCATCCAGATTCCGAATCGTCAGGGTTGTGCTCATGAAAATATGCTAGCAATGCCAGCAGTGCTGTCAATCGAAGACGGAGTGGATTGAATCCAAGGGCCTCAACCTCCACCTTCTCGAAGCAGTGCGGAGATCACGCCGTAGCCCTCGCGCGAAGGCGGACGCCTTCCCACTTTCCAACTTTCCCACTCCCGCTCCCGGGACGCCTCCCCTCTACTTCTTCACCATATAATACAGCACCGGCACCGCCATCCGGCTGATCAGGAGGGAGGCAATTTCCCCGAACATCAGGCTGATCGCCAGTCCCTGGAAGATCGGATCGGCGAGGATAACAGAGGCGGCTACGACGACTGCCAGTGCAGTCAGGAGCATTGGCCGGAAGCGCACCGCCCCCGCCTCGACCACCGCATCCTGAAGCGCCATCCCTTCCTCCAGCTTGAGCTGGATAAAGTCGACGAGGATGATCGAGTTGCGCACGACGATGCCTGCGCCGGCCATGAAGCCGATCATCGAGGTGGCGGTGAAAAAGGCGCCCATCGCGCTGTGCGCGGGCAGGATTCCGACAAGAGAAAAGGGGATCGCCGCCATCACGACCAGCGGGATGATGAAGGAGCGGAACCAGCCCACCATCAGCATGTAGATCAGGATCAAGACCGCGATAAAGGCGAAGCCGAGGTCCCGGAAAACCTCGAGGGTGATGTGCCACTCCCCGTCCCACTTCATCGACAACTCCTTCTCCGCGTCCGGAAGCCCGAGGTGGTAAACCGGCACCGGTTCGCCCGTCTCCGGATGCTTCGCAACCGAATCGTAAAGCTTCTGGATCGCGTAGACCGGGCTCTCGATCGAGCCCGCCACGTTCGCCGTCACGTAGAGGACCGAGCGCAGATTCTTCCGGTAGCGCGGTTGTTCGGCTGGAACCAGTTCCAGGCGGCTCAACTCCCTCAGCGAGATCTGTTCCCCCGGTTCACTCCGGCTCCGCAGGTAAATCGAGCTGAGGTCTTCCTCGTGGTTGCGAAAGTCGCTGCCCATGCGCACCCGGATCGGGATGTCCTCCAGCTCGGTCTCAAGGTGCAACAGGCCGCTCACCTCGCCCGACAACGCGATGCGCAGATTCCGCGCGATCTCGTCCGCCGAGATGCCGTGATAGGCCGCCTTCGTCGTATCCGGAACCGCCAGCAGGCGCTCATGGGGATCTTCGCGGTACCAATCCACGTCGACCACCCCGGGGACGGATTTAAGCAAGGTCCGCGCCTGCTCCGCA
>CAYQKH010000220.1:0-710 GCA_964417945.1 uncultured Opitutales bacterium | reverse complement strand
TCGCTACCTCCATAGACCTCGACCACCAGGGTCTGGATCACCGGCGGACCGGGGGGAACCTCCGCGATCTCGACCTCCGCGCCATAGCGCTCCGCGATCGCGACCAACGGCTCGCGCAACCGCACCGCGATATCGTGGCTCTGCTCCTTCCGGTGATGCTTCGGCAGGAGGTTGACCTGCAGGTCTCCCTGGTGGGGTTCCGAGCGCAGGTAGTAGTGGCGCACGAGGCCGTTGAAATTTGTGGGCGACGCCGTCCCCGCGTAGCTCTGCACGTGGGTCACCATCGGATCTTGCGTTAACACCCGGCCCATTTCCATCGCGACGTTGCTCGTCACCTCCAGGGGCGTTCCCTCCGGCATGTTCAGGATGACTTGGAATTCGCTCTTGTTGTCGAAAGGGAGCATCTTCACCTGCACCCAACCGATCAGGACCAGCCCCATCGAGCCGAGCAGCAGCACCGATATCCCGACGAGGAAGCTCCAGCGCAGCAGGGTCCGCTCCAGGAGCGGACGCATCACTGCGCGGTAAAGCCGGGTCATCCACCCTTCTTTCTCCCCGCCTCCATGCGACTCAAGGGACGCCGCACTGCGACCGAAAAGGAGGATGCGGACCGCCGACCAGGGGGTGACAATAAAGGCGATCAGCAGGGAGAAGAGCATCGCCGCGCTCGCGCCGATCGGGATCGGACGCATGTAGGGTCCCATCAGCCC
>CAYQKH010000219.1:0-4711 GCA_964417945.1 uncultured Opitutales bacterium | reverse complement strand
AGCAGTATGTGACCTTCTCCCACACCGGACGGGCGATCACCCGGCTCGAGATCTACGACGCGATCATGCACGCGCTCCTCGACCAGAAAACGCTGAAGTTCCTCTACCGGAAGTTGAACAGCACCCGGGCGGAGCAGCGGACGGTCCAGCCTTTACACCTCGCCTGCATCAACAACCAGTGGTATCTGTTCGGGAAGGACCTCCGGCGGGGGGCGGTCCGGACCTTCGTCCTCGGCCGGATCCAGAAAATCCTCGAGACCGGCGAGCCCTTTGACCGCCCGGCCGATTTCTCTCCCGCCGAGCTCCTGGCCAACTCCTTCGGGGTTTTCGAGGGGGTCGGCGACCATCGTGTGGTCCTGGAATTCGACAGCTTCGGGGCACAGCTCGTCCGCGAGCGGCACTGGCACGACTCCCAGGAGATCGAGGAGAAGCCGGATGGCGGCCTCGTTCTGAAACTCCGGCTCGGCGCCCTCGAGGAGTTCGACCGCTGGGTCCTCAGTTTTGGCGAACACGTCCGCGTGCGGCAGCCCGCCGAGCTGAAGAAACGCGTCCGCGCCGCCGCCCGGAAGATGGCCGGGCTGGGGGAGGGGCTCGGCGTGGCGGAGCCGCTCGTCGGCTACGACCCGGAGCGTCCGGAAGAGCTGCAGGCGCTCCTCTTCGAGTTTGCCGCCAGCTCAATGCGGGAGCATCCGGGGCAATTGGATCTGCCGCTGGTTTGATCAGGAATCAGGGGACAGGGGACAGAAGTCTGGAGACGGGAGTCGGGAAGGCGGAGGGCGTCCGCCTTCTCCTCGATACGGCGTGATCTCTGCTTTGCTTCGAGAGGGCAGAGTTGGAAAAGTGAGCAGTTGGAAAAGTGAGCAGGTGGGAAAGTATTAAGGTGGGTAGGTTACTGGGTTGAAGGAATTCCTATCTTTATTACTTTTAAATACATCGCCTCAACCACTTTAAGATCAGATGACAAATGGCGCTCTTCGACGGTTCGACAGACTCAGGGGGCGGTTTCGTCGGAAAAACCGGCGATGAACTCCCCCCAGGCGACGACCGAAATCTGCAGGCGCTCGTCAGGATGAGCCCGGAGGAAGGCGTGAACCCGCCCGGGTTCCCTGCGCCTCGATTCCCGTTGGTAGTCGATCAGAAAACAGGTATCCACCATCAACACGACCACTTATCCTCCGGAGGGGTGTCGGCCCGCTGATTCGCTTCCAGCTCATCCAGGACCTCATCCGATACGATGGGGGCGCTGCCGAAAGGCTCCAGCCACGCTTGCGCGGTCGGCACTTCGTCGTCCCAACGGCCCCGGCGAATGACCTCCGAAAAGGATTCCCGCGGATGCCGGCGCGCCTGCCGCAAGCGGAGATACGCATCCTCCGAGATTGAGATATTCTTTGAGCCCATACCCATATGGGTATGGGTATTTTGGCGGGCCGTCAAGGCGGTCGGGCAGTCGGACGGAGGCTAGAGGGCAGGGGACAGGAGACGTCCGCCTTCTCTCCGGGAGCGATCAGGACATGGGTAACCGTCCTTTGGAGGGTGGGAGAGGGGCGTCATCGCGAGGCGAGCCCCGGTTTGGCTGAATCCCGTCTAAAATATGCGTGCCTAGGACGGTTTATGTCCCACCCGGGTGGCTAAGGTGGTGTCCGACCCCCGTTGGCGGCCGACCCGCCTACGGATTCTCTCTCAACTCCAACTCCAGGATACCCATGAAAACGCAACTCCTCCTCCCCATCATCCTCTTCCTCCTGTTCTCCTCCCTCTCCGCCGCGCCGATCGAAAAAGGGTCGGCCTCGCTGGGGATTACGGGTGCCTTTGCGGACAGCGACTCCCTCGACACGACCCTGGCGTCTTTCGACTACAGTTACCTTGCGATGGATAACATTGGATTGCGGTTGGGGGTGGATTACCTCGAGCTCGGTTTGGACGATGGGACGGACAGTGCCGACCTCACGACGTGGATTGCGGGGCTCGGCGCGGATTTCTACTTTACGCAGGAAGGCGGCAACTGGGCGACCTATATCGGCGCGTCTCTGCTTTACATCGATCAGGAGCTGGAATCGACCGCGCTGAGTTCGGATCTCAGCGGAGATGAAACCGGCTTCGAGGCGCGAGTGGGGATCATCTACTTTATCACCGAAGCGGTGGCCTTCGACACCCGGCTCCGCTACCTCGACATCGATGATTTTGATGTGACGGGGATCTCCTTCGGCCTGGCCCTCTGGTTCTAGAGGGGCCGGTTCGGTGAGGCGATCACTGTCGGGATCGATGAGGTCCCCCCCTACGTGCCGCCGCATTGAACGCGCCCCACCTCTCTTCTTACGAGCGATACTGTCCGCACCGCCACACCTTCTCAATTCCCCCTATCACCCATTCAATCTATGAAATCCATATTCCTCCTGATCTTCCCTCTATTCGCCCTCTGCCTCTTCACTGGGTGCGCCACCGTCACTCGGGGCACCAATGATGTCCTCGTCGTGGAGTCCGACCCGGCCGGTGCGGCAGTCCGGGTTTCCAACGGCATGTCGGGAAAAACGCCAACCTCCTTTAAGGTGCCGCGCAGAAACTCCCTAACCGTAACGGTGGAGAAAGAAGGTTATGAAAAAGTGGAGGTTCAGGTGAATCCGGTGGTCGCGGGAGCCGGGGCCGCGGGTATGGCCGGGAACGTCCTGGTTGGCGGGATTGTGGGAATCGGGGTCGATGCCCTGAGCGGCGCGACGATGAGCCTGAAGCCCAACCCGATTCAGGTGAAATTGGTTCCGGAAGGGGGGGACGATCGAAAGCGGGCTGAAGATTCACCAGCTGATCACTGAAGTCGTTCCAGGTGAACGGCTTAAAAACCGGTAAAGCCGAATTCTCCGGCATCCGAAACCGCCTTGTTAACATAACCCGCTAGAGATACAGGGCGAATGACCGCAGCTTGCCTTACAAGGAACGCTACCGAACCCGTCACTCGAACCCAAAACGAAAAAACACAAACCCAGAACAGAAATTTATGAAAATCGAAACCCTCCTCGACACCCCCGCGATCCTCGCCAACCAGGGCACCCCTGTGCACCTCGCCCTGCGCTTCACGGCGCCCACCCTTGAATCGAAACGCTCAAAACCGATTGCCTTCTGCGTGGTCCTCGACCACTCGAGCAGCATGCTCGGCGAACCGCTCAACCAGGCCAAGGAAGCCACCAAACGAGTGATCCAGAATTTGCGAAGCAACGATCGCTTCGCCCTCATCCTCTTCGACGATCGCGCGCAGACGCTAATTCCTCTGCAGCAGGGCCTGGACAAAGAAACGGCTCTCCGGACGATCGATCGCATTCAACCCGGGGGGACGACCAACCTTACCGGCGGCTGGATGCTGGGCCGCGACGCCCTCAAGGCGGCCCCGAAGGACATGCCGAAGAAAATCCTCCTGCTTTCCGATGGACACTTGAACGTCGGCATCACCGAGCCCGAACAGGTCAAACAAATCGTCGCCCAGGGGCTGGAGCAGAACGGCATCCGGACGAGCTGCCTCGGGTTTGGTCCGAGCTACCTCGAGGACCTCATGGCGGACCTCGCAGCCGCCACCGGCGGCACCTTTTACGATGCCCGCAACCCGGACCTACTCCCGCAGATCTTCGCGGCCGAGTTGGAAGGGCTCCAGTCGCTCGCCGTTCAAAACCTCCGCGTCCGGATGAAGCGCACCACCTTCTGCGAGATGGCCGTCCTGCTTTCGGACTACCCATTGGTGGATTTGCCCGGGGATAACGGCAGCGAAATCACGGTAGGCGATCTGGTCTCGGAAGAGCAGCGGACCCTCGTCCTCGTCCTCGAGGTGTTGCCTATTCCGCTCATCCAGGGCCAGCCGGTCGCCTCCCTGGAGGGAGAGGCCCTCCTCGAGTGTGAATTTCTATGGGATGCAATCGGGAAGGACGCGGTTTCCTCTCACACGGAAAAACGCATCATCCGGGTGCTCCCGGTGCAGGATGAACGTGAAATCCGGCACAACGAGGAGATTATTCCTTTTATCGCCGCGCAGCGAGCCGGGAAAAGCGTCCGCGAGGCCCTCGACCAAGTTGACCAGGGTCAGGTGGAGGAAGCGGTCGACGGCCTCAAGGACGCCCTTGGACGGATCCAAAAATACGGCGTGGACGCCGACCTGTCCGACGCCCTCAAGATCCTCCACCACGCGATCGACAACATTAACCTCGAACTCGGCGGCTGGGTCCATGATTCGCGCAAGGCCGCCCGCTTTATGGCCGCCTCCGCATCCAAGATGTCCACCGAGGACTTTTCCTCCCTGGAAAACCTGACCGATATGCCGTCCTGGCAAATCGAGAAGATGAAGGCGCGGATGCGAGCCGAACGGGAGCGCGAAAGACGACGCCGATCGGAGGGCGGAGAGGAGTGATGGGGGAGGCGCATCGGCGCGTTGTAGGCTTTCGCCTCCGCTTTTCAAGCTATGGCGAGACGGGGCAGGGTCTTCGTTTCCGCTCGAGAGATCGTCCATCGGCGTGTATGGATCGCCGCGTTGAACGCGTTTTATTCGCTACGCACGGTGGAGCTCCTCCCATCTTGGCTTCCTGAACCAACCGGGCTAGGTGCCGCAAAACGTTTCGGTAACCCGTTCTTCGGGGCGGGCAGCCGCTTCGAGGTCGGCATACTCGGGTTGCTCGTCGTAGGGTTGGGCCAGCGCGTCGATCAGGCGGTGGAAGGGTGCAAAGTCGCCGCGGTAGCC
>CAYQKH010000218.1:0-4714 GCA_964417945.1 uncultured Opitutales bacterium | reverse complement strand
CGGCTCGGTGTGGCCGGGGCCGGATTTTTTCCAGAGCCCGCAATCGGGGTTGTAGGTCCAGGAGTCGGGATGGAAGCGATCGTCGGAGGGGGAAGGCATGAAATTTAACAGGTTGGGAATTCTTATAGGATGGAATTTCTGGAAAAGGAATTGTACATTCCGAAATTCTTCAAATTAACCCCTCGAACGTCCAATTCCCCATGATCCAGTTAAAAGAATCCGGTCTCACTGAAACCGACATATATCAATTCGACTTGAAGGGCTTTTTAATCCTTCGAAAGGCCATCCCGGAGGAGATCCTCGCGGAAGGGAATGCGATCCTGGATGATTTGAAAAAAACGAAACCGGGCGAGTGGAGCGGCTATGTGCACGGCCACTTTTTCGCCAGTGCAAATGAAGGGTTGAACCTCCAGCAGATCTACGAGGCGGGGAAACCGTTCGAGTATCTCATCGACAACCCGAGCTGGATCGAAAAGGTCCAGCACTTTGTCGGCGGGAAAGGGGATTTTGACTACAATCACGGGCCGCTTTTTATCGATGAAAACTTTGCCAGCATCCGTGGTCCCGGTCAGGCGATCGGCCTGCATTCGGGTGGGCACGTCGGGACGAAGCGGACGCAATTCCGCTACCACAACGGGCGGTTTCAATGCGGGATGATCAACATCCTGATGGCTTTTAACGATATCGGGCCCGGCGACGGGGCCACGATGGTCGTGCCCGGCAGCCACAAGTCCCATTTTCAGAATCCCCAGTTTGAGATGGCCCGAATGGACCCGAAAAAGGGTGGATCGGTGGACGGAGTTGAGGATGCGATCGAGGTCCACCTCGAAGCCGGTGATGCGCTGCTGTTCGTGGACGCCCTGAGCCACGGTTCGGCCAAGCGGGTGAATGAGGGGGAACGCCGGATTGTGGTTTACCGCTACGGGCCGAGCTGGGGTTTCTTCCGCCATCCCTACCGTCCGTCGTTCGAGCTTTTGGAACGCCTGACCCCCGAGCAGCGGCAAATCGTGATGCCTCATGAGAAGGTGTTGGCACCTCCGGACTGTGTCGCCGCGATTCCCTACCATCGGCCGCGCCCGACGGATTCTTGAGGGAGGTGGGGCGTGAAGTCGCCCCGGATTGAGTTCCCGCCTTCGTGTTTTGTTTTCCCCATGGGAGGGGGACTTCCCGGAAAAAATTATTTACGCGCCGGAGCGTTTATGTTTTATATCGTAGGAATGTCGTTTTCAGGACACTCCTCCTGCTTTTTTCAATACTTGAGTATGCTCTCTGCCGCCTGTTTTTTCTGTTGTGCGGGTCCAGCGGTTTTTGGCGTAAGTGTTTTCAACTTTGACCATTATCAGGATACCTACAACTCGACGGTGCACGCACCAGGGGGGAATGTCGGGCCGCAAAGTGCCTCAATCCTTTACGATTTTCCGTTTCAAAGCGTAGATTTCCAGAATCGAAACTACGGCCAGGTTTCGGCGAGTCTCCTACCGGGTTCAGTAGGAATTTCCGCGCGCGCATACAATAACGGGACTTATGCTCCGCAGCGGCAGAAGGTTGTAGCCGAGCATCGATTTGATGTTCTTTTCTCTTCCCCGAACTCCGACTCGATATCGGTAGTAATGAATTTGGAAATGAGCGGGGAATTTATAAATCCCGGTAACGGGATTCTCAGGATCAATGCCGGTCTTGCATCAAGTTCTTCGTATGGGTCGTATAATGCTTTTTCTTCGAGCAGCTCATCCTCCGGGCTTTTGTCCAGTTTCGTGCCAAACGGAACCGTTCAGACGCTAAGTACGGGTAGCTTCAGTGTTCCGGTCAATACTCCTGTGGAAATGATCCTTAGAATGGAGACGGGGCAGGCTTACGGAAATAATGATCCCTGGATTCAGTTTGGAAACACGCTCAGCGTAACCTCCTCGGGTGATGCCTTTACCATTCTTGGCCCGAACGGTGGCCTGATCACGGTGACTTCCGACGATATTGGAATCGTAGATAACCAGTTTACTCCGATTCCCGAGCCCTCACTGATTGGATTGATATTTGGGGTAGTGGCGCTGGTCGCATTGATTGGGAGAGGCGCGAGACGAAATGACAGCATGAAGAGGATTTTTCCTAAGGAGGGATAAGGATTTAGACGGGAGGAGGCACGCCTGACAAGCAAGCGGCCCTGCGATTGAGGGAGGTGCAGGGCGGATGGTTTACAGCCATGGTTTTTTCCTTTGTCACGGAGACCCTGTGTCCCATTCTTTTGATTCATGTCTGAGAAAGCTTACGCGAAGATTACGACGCCGGAGCGGCCGGGGAAGCCGCGGGAGACGGGGATCACAATGCTGATCGACTGGGGTTTCGCCCCTGGGCACCAGGAGGATCTCCTGCAGATGGGAGCGGAGTATATCGACCTCGCGAAAGTGGCGGTCGGGATTTCGGGTCTGTTGTCGAAGGAGGTGCTGGGGCGTAAGCTGGACTCCTACAAGGCGCATGCGGTACGGCCGTTTCCGGGCGGGCAGTACCTTGAATACGCGGTGGGCCACGACCTGACGCGGGAATACCTGGAGGAGAGCAAGGCAGCGGGCTACGATTTGATTGAGGTTTCGGACAACACGGTGCCGTTTTCACCGGCGTTCAAACGGGATTTGATTAAACAGGCGAAGGAGGAATTCGGGTTCGACATTTTGGGGGAGACGGGATCGAAAGTGGCGACGACAGAGGTGAAGGCTATGGTGGAAGACATTCGCAACTGCCTGGAGGCGGGGGCCTGGAAAGTTTTTGTCGAGGCGGCGGACCTTTACAAGGGGACGGCGTTGCGGGAGGAGCTGGTCAATGCCCTGAAGGCGGAAATCCCGCTGAAGGACATCATCATCGAGCTGCCCGGATGGTGGTTGAGTGAATTGGGAACGGTGAAGGCAAGCACGATCAAAACCTTGATCCATACGTTCGGGCCGGAAGTGAACCTCGCGAATGTCGGGGAGCGGGAAATCTACTTTACGGAGACCCTGAGGCGGAAGACGGGCACGGCGGGGTTCTCCGAGGCGTGATGCCTCGGAGGCGAAAAGTAAAAAGTGGAAAGTCTGAAGGTGGGTGAAGGTCTCGATTTGGATTTTAGAGGATACTAGCGATGCGGTTATTTATTGCGGATAATCATTACGACATGCACCCGGGGGCGGTGATCAACCGGGAGCTGCAGGAGCGATACGGGATTGAGAGCCTGTTTTTCGAGGATGATATGGAGTCGTTCCTGAAGATTGATCCGGCGGAAGTGGGTCTCCTGATCCTGAACCACATCGGGGACACCTGCGGGGTGGAGCATGCCGGTGCGGAGGCGGAAGCGTGGATGAGGCAATACCTATCCTCGGGGAGGCCGGTGTTCCTGCAGCATGGCTCGAGTGCGGCATTCTGGAAGTGGAACTGGTGGCGAACCCTGGTGGGATTCCGCTGGGTGCGTCCCAATGACCCGGACGGTATCGAGAAATCGACCCACCCGCATGTGGAGGTTTTTCTGCGAAAGGCGAAGGCGAGGCACCCCCTGATGGAGCGGCTTCGGGAATTCACGATGCCGGAGGATGAACTTTATATCGATCTGGAATCCGTCTCGCCGACCCAGGTTCTGATGGAGACGGACTGGGAGGGGAAATCCTATCCGATGTTATTCGAAACGGCAGGTCCCGCGAGGAATAAATTGGTGACCTATCTCCCGGGCCATCGGAAGACCACACTTACCCACCCGGATTTCCTCAGCAATTGTGCTGAAATTATTCGGTATCTGGAAGGGTAGGAGGAGGGTCGGGGGGCAGGAGACGGGAGTCAGGAGTCGGGGGCCAGGAGTCGGGGGGCAGGAGTCGGGGGACGGGGGACGGGAGTCGCCCACCTTCGTTTGACTACGGCGTGGTCTACGCTCCGCTTGAGAGGGCGGAAGGAAACAGGGTCGCGGCGTAAAGCCGCTCCTAGAGGGCGTCGAGCCAGCCTTTGAGGTAGCCGAGGGTAAAGATGTGGCCCTGGATGCCGTAGCCGTGGTTATCCCCGGACTCGGTGGCGAGCTGGGGGGCATGATCGGGGCGGAGGAAACCGGTGTATCCAATATCGCGATACGCTTGAAAGAGAGCGCGCAGGTCGGTTTGCCCGTTATCGGGGAAGGTTTCGACGAAATCGTGGAGGGAACCCCGGATATCGCGGAAATGGGCATAGTGGATACGGGAACCGAAATGGCGGATGAGATCGGGGAGGTCGGCTCCGAGCTCGCCGAAGCAACCCTGGCAGAAGGTCATGCCGTTGGCGGGAGAGGGGAAGGTAGAGAAAAGTTTCTCGTAGTCGTCAATGGCGCTTCCGATCCGGGCGAGGCCGCAGAGGGGGGAGATCGGCGGGTCGGCGGGATGAAGGGCGAGGTTAATACCGGAGGCCTCCGCGACGGGGAGGACCCGGTCGAGAAAATAGAAAAAGTGATCCCAGGCCTCGGAATCGGAAAGGTCCGGTTCGTCATGTTGGAGGGGGGCTTTCTTAAAGGCCTCGAGATTAAAGGCGGTGGTGAGGGCACCGCCACGCTCCGGTGTTTTTCGGGAGGTGCGGATAACCATGGCATCCTCGGTCACTTGCGGCATGAAGTTATAGCAGAGGGTGGTGATCCCGGTGTCGCCCATGGCGCGGAGGGCGTTTTGGTAGGCCTCGATCTCCTCGTCCCGTTCGGGCGTGCCTCTCACAGAGTGACCGATGGGGGGACCTCCCTCGACGA
>CAYQKH010000217.1:0-4765 GCA_964417945.1 uncultured Opitutales bacterium | reverse complement strand
GGAAACGCCGAGTTCGTCGGCCTTGTCAATTTTTCCCTCCTCTTCCAGGACCCCCTCTTCTGGAAAGCGACCCGCAACACCGCCGTCTTTGCCGCCGGCTCCCTCTTTCTCCAGATGCCCCTCGCCCTCGGCCTCGCGCTCGTCCTCAACCAACCCTGGGTCCGCTGCCGCAGCTGGTTCCGGCTGATCTTCTTTATTCCTTGCCTCCTCGGCTTCGTTTTCGTCGCCATCCTTTTCTCCCTCGTTTTTGAAAAGCGGACCGGCCTCCTCAATGTCACCCTCCATTCGCTCTTCGGATTCGGCCTCGAAATCCCCTGGCTCCAGGATTACGTCATGGCCTCGCTCATCATCGCCGCCCTCTGGATGTATGTGGGATACAACATGATCTATTTCCTCGCCGCCCTCCAATCCGTCGACCGGGAACTCATCGAGGCCGCCCGGATCGACGGTGCCAACGCCTGGCAGCAATTCGTCAATGTCACCCTTCCCGCGATCCGCCCCGTCGGCAGTTTTGTCGTTCTCCTCTCGATGATCGGCAGCTTCCAGCTCTTCGAGCTGCCCTACCTCCTCTTTCGCGAAAGCGCCGGCCCCGATAATAAAGGGCTCACTATCGTCATGTACCTTTATCAGCAGGGATTCCAGGTGGGCGACCTGGGCTACGCCAGCGCCGTCGGCTGGGTCCTCGCGATTTTCCTGATCACCGTAACCCTCATCCAGAGGAAGCTTTCCGCCGATGAAGTCCATTGACGCCAGGCCCCCGTGGAAGGTCAGTCCGCTCTTTATCGTGACCCACCTCGCGCTCCTCCTCGCCGCGATCGTCACCCTCCTGCCCCTCGTCTGGATGCTCGTCGCCTCCTTCAAAAGCAGTGAGGGCTTTTTCAGTGCGCTCTTCCTTCCCCCCGGGGGCGGCTTCCTCGGGGTCGCCTGGGAGGATTTGACCACCGGCAACTACCGCAGCCTCTTCCAGCAGATGCCGTTTGGTCTCTACATGATCAACTCCCTCTTTATCGCTTCCATCACCAGTGTTTTCGCCACCCTCTTTGCCGCCATGGGCGGTTACGCACTCGCCAAATTCCAGTTCCGGGGCCGGAACTTTTTCACCGCCCTCATCCTCGGTGCCTTGATCGTGCCCCCGGTCCTCCTCCTCGCCCCCGGCTACCAGGTCCTCTACTTCCTCAACCTTCTCGATTCCCACGCCGGCATCATCCTCCCCGCCCTCGCTCCCGCTTTCGGGGTCTTCCTCTTCCGGCAGGCGATGATCAATTCCCTCCCCCGGGACCTCCTCGAAAGCGCTCGCATCGAGGGTTGCAACGAATACCAGATCTTCTTCGTCATCGTCCTGCCCCTCGTCCGGCCGATGGTCGGTGCCTTTGTCCTCCTCACCTTTCTCGCAACCTGGAATAATTATATCACCCCGCAGATTATCCTCCAGACCGAAGAACTCTACCCCGTCTCCCTCGGTATCGCCCAGCTCCGCGGTCTCTACTTTGATGAATACGGCGTCATCATGGCCGGCACCGTCATCGCCATCAGCCCCGTCATGGTCCTCTTCTTCTTCCTTCAGAAGGAGTTCATCGCCGGTCTCACCAGCGGTGCGATCAAGGGGTGAGGCCCTCCTCCCCCCCATCCCTCCTTTTTCGAATTCCCCGCAGGAATCGGTTTACCCGGCGATTCTCGCTGCACAAGGCTGCTCCTACAGGTTATAAAAATCGGTCGCGCGAACCCAACGTCCCCCGCCCCCTGACTCCTGCCCCTCGGTCGCGTGCGAACACGGACCCTACAGGGGCCATTCTCCTGTAGGAGGCCCGACTTAACCGTAAATCCAATCCAGCGACACCCGCGTCAGGCAACTGTGCGCCAGGCCATTGTTTTCCCGCGTATCCCCGCAACAATACCCGAGCAGGATATGCCGATCCTCCGTAAAATGAATCGCGGTGTAGCAATACCAGCCATGAGGGTTATTCGCCAGCGTGCGCAGGTGGGACCAGCTCCGGCCCTCGTCCGCGCTCACCGCAAGGCTCAGCGGCGTTCGCTTCCCCGCAATCGCAGGGTTGGATCCATCGTTGGCATTCCACACCGCGAGGAGGTCTCCGGACTCCGGAATCCGCTTTATACTGGCCGGGGAAACGGGGGAGGGGAGGTTCCCGCGGGTGACCGGGGTCCAACGGCGCCCCCCATCCACTGATTCGCTGAAAAACTGCGCACCCCCGTCTGTCCGGATGAACATCAGGAGCCGCCCGTCCACCAGGGGGATCAGCCCGGGCTCCTGGAGAAGAACCCCTTCCGGGTTTGGTAACGATTCGCTCGCATCCCAGCGTTTTCCCCCGTCATCGGAGGCGTAAACGAAAAGAGTAGCGTGGTTCGTCCAGGGTTCCCCGAGCGGCCGGTGCAGCGCCACCGGCACCAGCAGCCGCCCGTTTTCCAATTGCACGACGCGGTCATTGTTGAGGACGAAATAACCTTCGCGATCGGTGATGACAGAGGTTGGTTCAGACCAGCTCCGCCCTTCATCCCGGGAGATCCGCATCTGCGGGATGCAGTCCTCCTCCGAATTCTTCCGGACGTAAAACAGCGCGATCGCTCCCCCCTGCAAGCGCAGGAGCGAGACCGACATCACGTTCCAGTCCCCCTCGTTTTCCAGAACGACCGCGTCCTCCTCCGACCAGGTTCGCCCCTCGTCCGCGGAAAATCGTCCCGCCAGGAAGGCCGGGGCGTGATCCCCCGAAGAATCACCGGTGTAGTGGCTATACACATACAATATCCGCCCGTCCTCCAGCCTCACGAAGCTGCCTTCGCTGTTGCGCGGGTTGTCCGGACCGGGAGGAAGATCAAGGGTCGTATGCGGGGCAGGTGAAGTCATTTCCAAAAGGGTTACAGTAGAGGCCTTCCGAGCAAGATCCAAAATTCCAAAGGTGGAATCCAATCGATGAGATAGCTCCTACCAGGGAAACCTTCCGCAGGGCCCGTTGCTTGTCGCAGATCCTGCCATGTCACGCCGTAGCCGCGGCGAAGGCGGAAGCAAAGTCGAAGGGCATCGCGGCCTTCTCCCTTCCTCCAGCTCCCTCACTTAAACACCAAATACCCGAACCGCCAGGGAATGTGGAAGGCCGAACGCCCGGTCGGACTCCAGGCGTAATGATCGCGCTTGCCACCGGGAACCGGAGTGTCGATCCGGTAGAGATTCAACCGCCAGGAATCACCGGGTTGCGGGGGAAGGTTGGCCAGGCCGTAAAGCATTTCAAAAGGGATCGCGTATTCCACGGTCCACCCGGAAACGCCACCGCGTTCATCCCGCTCGCCCTCGACGTGAACCCCCGTCCGCATCCCCGTCATCGTCCATTCCGGAATTCCATAAAAGCCCCTGGACGGCGCCTCCGGGCTTCTCCGATTCAAAATGATGGAGTCATAAATGACGTTTTTTGGACTGACGTTCAGCTCGAAATAATAATGCCCGATACCGCCCGGATCGAGGAAGACCTCGACGCATTCCTCGTCCCAGATCGGGCCGTCCCGCTCCTCCACCGTTCCCCAGGCGGTATCATCCTCCAGCTCGAAGGCGACATAGAGAAACTGATCGTCGTAAAGGAGGCGGGCCCTACTCGCGAACCGTCCCGGACCCGCGGTCTCGCAATCGATGAGCTCAATGACCTCAGCGAGATCCCAGGTGGCCTCATCAAGCCGCCCATCGATCACCGGAGCTTCCTCCACCCGCAGGCAACTCACCTCGGGAAGCGGGGGAAGCTCCACCGCCTCGATACTCGTAACGAAGAACCAGGAACAAAAAAACAACCGACCGATGCGCCTCATTCCACGACCCAAGAGTCCGGACCGTGGATGAGGCGCTTCAAATCCTCCGGCAGGCGCTTCTCCGCCGCCGCCTGCAACCTTCTCTTTCCGGATTCCGAGAGTCGCTAAAACCTTCTGCATCATCGAGAGCACCGTAAAATCTCCGCAACCGGGGCACCAACGGGGAGACTCCGCTACAAAATCGCGTTTCGATAGGTAGCGGATGGAGACGTGCCTGACCGTGTCGATCTCCTCCCGCATCAATTACTCCACCGCAGGCACCCGTTAATCATTTGAAACAAGTTTTTTATACTCTAGGGGCTGAAAGAGGGGGTTCAAGCATAAGGATCAGAAGACAAAAAGATGTCTCTTTAATCTTTGCGTTTGCCCCCACTACGACCGGCGGTTTTCGATGAATCCAACAAATTCGGGCTTTTTCCTCACAAAGGCCTCGATGTAGGAACAGGAAGGGCGGACGGAGCCGCCCTCCTCCCGGATGTGTTCGAGCGCAGTCCGGGCGAGGACACCCGCCACTCCCATGCCCCGCATGCTGTCCGGGACGAAGGTATGGTGCAGGTCCCAGACCCGGCCCTCGCGCCGATACTCCAGGACCGCCAGGCCCTCGTCCCCGGCAAACTCAAAACGCGATTCCGCCTCGTTGTGAAAGATCTCCATTTTATCTCACCATTTTTTGTTGATGCCTACTGCCCTCCGCAAGCCTGGATTGACCCTTCCCACCTTCTAGTTCCAGGATCTTTTCGATGTCTGACTCCCCGCGCCCCCTCAAAGACAAGTCCCTCGCCTACCTCCTCTGGTGTGCCTGCTTCATCGGCTTTTGCGGCCTGCACCGGTTCTACCTCGGAAAGTGGGTCACCGGTCTGATCTGGCTTCTCACCGGCGGCCTCCTCCTCGTCGGCCAGATCATTGACCTCTTCTTCGTCGGCCGCGCTGTCGAACGCAGCAACCACCCCTAAAAAAA
>CAYQKH010000216.1:0-4801 GCA_964417945.1 uncultured Opitutales bacterium | reverse complement strand
TCGCCGGCCAGATGCAGGGTGTTGGAATTGTCTTTTCCCGCTTCCTTGAGGTGCCGGTCAATATCGGCGTCTTTATCGGAATGGGGATTGTCTTTATCTATGCCGTCCTCGGGGGGATGAAAGGCATCACCTACACGCAGGTGGCCCAATACTGTGTCCTCATCATCGCCTACCTCGTCCCCGCCATCTTCATTTCCATCATGCTGACCAACCATTTCCTCCCCCAGGTTGCTCTCGGGTCCACGGTCGCCGGGGAGCCGGGCACCTACCTTCTCGACAAGTTGGATGGACTCTGTACCGAGCTTGGATTCGACCCCTATACCGACGGGAGCAAATCCCGCATCGACCTCTTTTTCATTACTCTCGCCCTTATGGTCGGCACCGCCGGGCTCCCCCATGTCATCATTCGCTTCTTTACCGTGAAAAAGGTATCCCACGCCCGCTCCTCTGCGGGTTGGGCCCTCCTCTTCATCGCCATCCTTTACACCACTGCTCCGGCTCTCGCAGTTTTCGGCCGCACCAACCTCCTCGATACCCTTCACAACGCCCCTTATGCCGAAGTCCCTGCCTGGTTTACAAAATGGGAAACCACCGGACTAATCGAATTCACCGATAAGAACGGGGACGGGCTGATCCAATATTACAACGACGAAAATACCGATCCCGCCTTCCGGCAGAAGATCGAGGCCGCCAGCTGGCAGGGCAACGAACTGATGATCAACCGGGATATCCTCGTCCTTGCCAACCCGGAAATCGCCCAGCTTCCGGACTGGGTTGTCGGCCTCCTCGCCGCCGGTGGGCTCGCCGCCGCGCTCTCCACCGCCGCCGGTCTTCTCCTCGTTATCAGTACTTCCTTCGCCCACGATATCATCAAGCGCATGATTAAGCCCGATCTCTCGGAGAAGGAGGAACTCCTCTATGCGCGAATCGCCGCCGCCTTTGCCGTCTGTATCGCAGGCTATTTCGGCATCTACCCGCCTGGGTTCGTCGGCGAGGTCGTCGCCTTTGCCTTCGGCCTCGCCGCCGCCTCGTTCTTCCCCGTCATCCTCCTCGGTATCTTCTCCAAGCGCATGAACCGGGAGGGTGCCGTCGCCGGAATGATTACCGGTATTGTCTTTACCGCCTCCTACATCGCCTACTTTCGGATCGTTAACCCCGCCGCGGACAACCCCGAAAACTGGCTCTTCGGTATCTCCCCTGAAGGAATCGGCGGAATCGGCATGCTCCTCAATTTCGCCGTCTCCATCGCCGTTTCGCAGATGACCCAGCCGCCCCCGCAGGACGTTCAGGAAATGGTCGAGGAAATCCGTATTCCCCGGGCTTCCCTCAGAGGCTCCTCCGATCCGGGCGACGCCACCACCTCCTAACGCGGAAGCCTCTACTCCCGCCGGAAGACCGTCCGTTTCGAAAGGTAGGCCGACCGCATCCGCGGCGACTGCAGGTAGAGCTCCGTCCGGAATTCATGCGGTGCGACCAGTTGTAGGACGTATTCATACGTCAACTCCGTATTCAGCACCTTGTCGAATCCACGCCCCATTAATACGATTCGGCTGTTCTCCATCTCGTAAACGCCGGTCAGGACCACCCCACTCCTGCCCATCGTGTCAAAGAGGTGGGCGAAGTAACGGCTGCGGTTGCGATCAAAGCCCATCAATTGCAGGGACTCGAAAGGAAACTCCCGCAGTTCCCCCTCCTGACGGAGTTGTACATAGCGTCCGCCGAGTAGGACACTGATTTCCGCCACTCCTTCCGAGGTCGCCACCTCCGCCTCCGGCCCGCTCCGGAAAGTGATCTCGGTCGACCAGGTGCCGTTCAGCATGAGCAGGCGCTCGATCTCCGGGCCCGGAATGTTGGCCTCCATGTAGCCCAGCATCTTTTCCAGCTCACGCTCCTCCGGGGTGAGATCCTCCTCACCACCTCCGGGGGGAAGACCGGTTTGTTGAGCCGAAAGGACAAAGGGCACGATCAGGCAGCCGATGAGGAAGAGGGTTCGGTAAACAGCTTTCGTCATGGGAGTCTTTGGAGATTTGTTATAGATCATGGATCCGCTTCCGGCAAACCGGGTTCCCTTTCCTGGTTCGCGGGCAATTCACCAGGAAGGCTGCCATAATAGCCCCCAACCACCCAACAAAGCAGGAGCGGATAAAGGGTCAGCGGAAACAGGAAAGATCCCAAGCCCCCTGCCAACAAGGCAACCCAAAAGGAGACCCGCCCTTCCGCCGCCAGCAGGATCAACGGTAACAATATTACGAATAGAGCAAGGACATAGCCGATCGAGGTCGTTCCAAGCGTGAACCCCTCTTCTTTTCCCGTCTCCATGCCACAGGCCGGACATTTCCGGTTCAAGCGAAACCAGCTCTTCAGGAGGCCCGCCCCCGCGCAGTTTGGACAGCGCAACCGCAGGCAACGCCCCAGGATCTGTCCGCGTGTCACCTTCACCCTCGCTCAGCCAAGTTTGCGCCTGGCAGTCAGGAATTTCTGAACGAGTAAGCCCAAGACAAAGGCCGCCGCGGCAATCCCCACCGAGACGCCGTCGATCGCCACGATCCAGTCCTCCTCCTGGAAGGGGTGCGAGTAGGGAAGGAGGTCCACTCCTCTTGAAAAGTAACCATAAGCCGCAGCCACGTGCCAGGCACCTACCGCCGCAGTCACTAGCATCAAGGTCCAGCGCTCCAGCGCCATCACCGCCAACCCCAACAAGACCGTCAACACTCCAATGATCGCCCACGGATAGGGCAATTCCCAACCCTCCACGACGCTGTGCCCGATCCAGAATCCGAGGTAAGCCCCCCCCGCAAAGATCCCAAAGGTATACAGCCAGAGGGCCAGCCCCATCCCCGTCAGGCCACCAACTAATCCCCCCACCGCCTGCAGCCAGACCGCCGCTTCCCCACCGGCGGCCATGTCCACAATCAGGATACCATAAAGGGCACCTGCCACTCCACCGATCAGGCTTAAGGCTGCCTGAAACAGGCGGTAGCCGAACAACACCAGAAAAAGGCCACCTATCCCGGTTCCGCCGTAAAATAAAATTTCAGGATCCATCGTTCCTTCTGTTTTCGGAAGGGATACAAAAAAGCATACAGGTCATCACGGGGACCACAACCAGAATGAGCAGGGTGCCGACCCCCAGTCCGAATACCAGGGCCGCCGCCATCGGGCGCCAGAATGCCCCGCCGAAAAGCAACAACGGCAGCATGCCCCCGATCGTCGTCACCGAGGTCAACACAATCGCCCGGTAGCGCTGTTCCGCCCCATCCAAGACCGCTTCCAGGGGTTCATACCCCTCCGAGAGGTTAAGCCGGATCCGGTCCTGGATGAGGAGAGCCCCGTTGACAACAATCCCACCCAGCGAAACCAGCCCGATCAAACTCATGAAACTCAAGCTCCCACCGGTCAGGAAGAGTCCCAGTGCGGAGCCCGCAAACCCGAGCGGAATCGCAAACAACACAATCACCGTGCGGCGAAAGGATTTCATCTGATAGAGCAGCAGGCCGAAAATCAGAAGGGCCGCAAAGGGAACCTTTTCCAGCAGGGAACGGTTCGCCTCCCGAGCCTGCAATGCCTCCCCCCAGGGTTCCCATTCCACCCCGCTCAACTTCCATTCCGCCTCCCGCTCCCGGATCCATTCGAAAAGCGCCTCATCCACCTCCGAGGGAGAGACCCCCTTGCCCGGATCCGCATACACCGTGATCGCACGCTCCCCGGAATGCCGCCGGATAACCGGAGGTGCCGACACCGACTCCAGCTCCGCGAGATCGCTCAGCGGGTAAAAGCGCCCGTCCACCGGGGCCCGAAATTCAAGGTCGAGAACCGCCTCCGGAGATTCCAAAGCGGGCGGCGTGATCCGAAGAACAACCGCCAGCAAATCATTTTCAAACACAACCCGTGACACCCCAAGACCCCCGAAGGCCGCCTGAAGGACGCCGGCAACCTGTTCGCGTTCAATTTCAAAACGTTCCGCATCTTCCGCATCGATGTCCAGACGGTAACCCTCCACCGTGCGCCCCCAGTCCCGGCCCGCCCGGATCACACCGGGAATTTCCCGGAGCTGCCGCTCCATCTCGCCGGAGACCGATTTCAACTCCTTCAGATCCGGCCCCTTGAGCCGCACCTGAACCGGATAGCCGATCGCGGGCCCAACCTCCAGCGGATGCACCCGGAAACTCTCCCTGTCCAGGTATCGCGACGCCTCACCCTCAATAAGCGCCGCCACGCGCTCCATCTCCCGTATCGACCGCAAGGAGAGAAAGAGCGTCGCGTGCTCCGGCTGCATCACCCGGGCACGGTGGTTCAAAACGAATCGGGGCGGATTCCGGCCGATGAACCACGCATGGCTTTGCAGCTGAGATTCCTCCTCGAGGACCGGTCGGAGATGCTCCTCTAAGAGACGGACCTGCTCCGCCGTATCCTCCAATGCAGTTCCCGGGGGCATCTGCAACTCCCCCAGGAGGATCGGACGATCGCTCGGCGGGAAAAATCGCACCGGCAAATGCTGTAGCCCCCAGGCGGTCGCTCCCAGCAGGAGGACAACCCCGCCCAGGGTCCAATAGCGGTTCCGGATCAGAATTTCCAGGACCCGGCGATAGCGGGGGTGCCGACGGATGTTTCCCGGTCCGCTCCCGCTCCATTTCCGGCTCCCGAAAAACCGGCATGAGAGAACCGGCGTAATCGTGAATACAATGATTTCCGCCGATAGCAGAGTGATCGCCACCACTACGAATAGCGGTCGTGTATGCTCCCCCGCCGCCGATTCCGCCAGAAAGATGGGGAGAAAGGCAAAAACCGTTGTCGCCGCCGC
>CAYQKH010000215.1:0-4846 GCA_964417945.1 uncultured Opitutales bacterium | reverse complement strand
ACGGCGATGCGGACGGCGGCGAGGCCGGTCCGTTTCCCGTTCCGGGTTTGTAGCATATAGAGCTTGCCGTCCTCGATCGTGAACTCGAAGTCCTGCATGTCGCGAAAATGTTTTTCGAGGTTGGCCTGAACGTCCACCAACTCCTTGTGGGAGGGCGGCATTTCCTCCGCGAGCCGGGCGATGTCCTTGGGGGTGCGAACACCGGCGACGACGTCCTCGCCCTGAGCGTTGATGAGGTATTCTCCGTAGAGGCGTTTTTCGCCGTTGGCGGGGTCGCGGGTGAAGGCGACGCCGGTGGCAGAGGTCTCCCCCATATTGCCGAAAACCATGGTCTGAACATTGACGGCGGTGCCCCATTCGGCGGGGATATGATACTTCTGGCGGTAGAGTGTGGCGCGCTCATTTTGCCAGGAACCGAAGACGGCGCCGACGGCCCCCATGAGCTGCTCAGAGACATCCTGGGGGAAGGCAGACTTGGTTTCCTTCTTGATGAGGGCCTTGTAGCGTTGAACCAGTTCCTTTAAGTCGTCGGTTTCGAGCTCAAGATCCTCCTTTTTCCCAAGATCCTTTTTGAGCCGGTCCATTACGTCATCAAAAGGTTCATGATCGGTCTCACTCTTCGGCTGGACGCCCATGACCACATCCCCATACATCTGGATAAAGCGACGGTAGCAGTCCCAGGCAAAGCGGGGGTTGCCGGTCTTGTTGGCGAGGGCTTCCACGGTCTTGTCATTGAGTCCGAGATTAAGGATCGTATCCATCATGCCCGGCATTGAATCCCGGGCACCGGAGCGAACAGAAAAAAGGAGGGGGTTGGACTGGTCGCCGAACTTCTTGTCGGTTTCCTTTTCGACGACGGCGACGGCATTCTCAATATCCTTCCCAAGTGAAGAGGGATAGGTTCGGTCGTGTTCGTAAAAATAGGTGCAGACCTCGGTGGTAATGGTGAAGCCGGGGGGAACCGGAAGGCCGATCCGCGCCATTTCCGCAAGGTTGGCGCCCTTACCGCCGAGAAGCTCTCGCAGGGTGGCATCACCATCGGTCTTTTTGCCGAAGGCATAAATAAATTTAGGGGTTTTGGCGCTTTTGGTTTTCTTGGATTTCGACTGTGCGGGCATCTTTGATCCCTTTGGTTGAGGTCCGTTGAGGTAAGTTCTATCAGTGAATCCGGATTGGCCCGGAGCGATACAAAGAGCTTGATAGAAAGGATAGCCACGCTGGTGTCAACGGAAAGGGGAAGAACCGGCGGGGAGAGTGCGGGAGGAATTCCGTTTGCGCTGAGAAAGGAACCGGTTCAAAGCTAAGAGGCTTTGGACAAGGATGACAAAAGACGCTGAAACGGAAACCAACGGGGAAGCCAGACCCGATCCCCAGCCGGAAGCGGGGGAGATGGGATTTTTCGAGCACCTTGAGGAACTGCGCGGGATTCTCTTCAAGAGCGTGCTGATTTATGCCTTGGGGGTGGTGCTGGTGATCCTCTTCATCAACCAGGTTTCCCTGGTATTGAATTTCCCGCTGATGCAGGGTTACCGATTCGTGGGGATGCCGGAGGAAAACCTGATCACGACGCGGGTGTTTGAGATCTTCAACGTGCTGGTGGTGGTCTGTTTTCTTGGAGGCTTCGTGATCGCGTTCCCGTTCATCCTGTTTTTTGTTTCGACCTTCATCGCACCGGGCCTGACAGAAAAGGAGCTGAAGATTCTGGGTCCGGGGTGCGTGCTGGCCTTTTTCCTTTTCTTGCTGGGAGCGGGATTTGCGTTTTTCCTAATCTTACCGCAGGCAATTGCGATCACCGCCAAACTGAACCAGATGTTTGGGATCGAGCAATACCTGACGGTAGGAAGCTACTACAACACGGTGGTGTGGGTGACCTTTGCGACGGGGCTGACGTTTGAGTTTCCGCTGGTCGTGGTCCTGCTCACCTACATTGATATCGTTTCGGTGGAGCAGTTGCGGGCGAACCGCCGACTGGTTTTCGTGATCGTGCTGATCGTCTCGGCACTGATCACGCCGGGTGGGGATCCGCTCACTCTCTCGCTGATGGGGGGGGTGCTCTACGGCCTCTACGAGATGGCGATCGCGGTATCGGCGCGATTAATCCGGAGAAAACTTTAGGGGGGAACCGGAACGTTAGGGAGAGGCAGATAGATTCAGGCGTTCTTTTTCTGCCGCAGCTGGTCAAGGAGAACGATGCTAAACATAGAGGCGGCGAAAAAGAATGTGCCAGAAAGCGGGAGAGCGGAGAAAAAGCCCCAGAACCGCTGCCAGAAGGCGGCATCGGAGGGGACGTGGTTCACGAGAACCGAAGCCATGAAGAGCTGAAAAACGGCGGTGAGAGGGATGATGATCCCGAGTGTTTTTAGGCCTAGAAGCGGTCGACGTTCGTTATCCATTGAATGGAGAAAAGTTCGGAGACACCCGGATGTCAACTCCGTGGGACGTGAGAAGCGGGAGAGGAATCCCGCCGGCCAGAGTTTCTAGAGATTCCGAAGGAGTGAGGCATTTTCGGGGGAATCGTTCTCAAAAAACAGATTCATCTTATCCCAGAGGCGCTCGAGTTCATCGGACTTGTCGCGGAGGTCCTGGAGGAGGGCCTGGTTCTGCTTTTGGAGATGGTCGATCTGGCGTCGCAGGTCGTGGATATCCTCGCCGAACTCCCGCTCGGGATGAGTGCGATCGATCTGGTTTTGGATCGCGCGAAGGAGCGAGCCGGAGTCGGTGCGGGTCTTGTCGAGAAATTCAGAGGCACCCATCTTCATGGCCTTTACCGCCTTGAGGTGGTCGCGGCAGTCGGTAAGGATGAGGACGGGCCAGTAGAGGTTGCCAAATTGGGAGAGGCACTCGGTAAAAAAGCGGAGGCCATTGCCTTCGTCGAGGTCGAGGTCGAGAAGGACACAATCGACGCGGGACATCTGGAGAAGTTTGATGCCTTGGTCCACGGATTCGGCCTCAAGGAAATCGAATCGACCGGGAGCGGATTTTTCAACTTGAAATCGGACTGAAGCCCGATCCATCACGCGGTCGAGTAAAAGGAGAAGCTTGGTTCCAAGTGCGATTGTCATGGAAGTCAAAAGTTGTATCTCCACAGGCCTTATTTTCGAACGAAATGAGACCTTATTCGGCGCTTTAACAAAGTATTTAAAGACCCTTCAAGAAGGGTCTGGGGAGAAAGCACTAGTCGCCTTCGGGGAGGGTCCCGACCGGGTCGGGGAAAAACCCGGGAGAGGAGGAATCAGAGTTTTCCGCCGTAGATGGCGGTGGGCCCGAGTTCTTCCTCGATGCGGAGCAACTGGTTGTATTTGGCGATCCGGTCGGAGCGGCTGAGGGAACCGGTCTTGATTTGTCCGCAATTGGTGGCGACGGCGATATCGGCGATGGTGGTGTCCTCGGTTTCCCCGGAACGGTGGGAGAGGACGCTGGTATAGCGTGCTTCCTTTGCCATCTCGACAGCATCGAGGGTTTCGGTAAGGGTGCCGATCTGGTTGACCTTGACGAGAATGGAATTGGCGACACCCAGGTCGATGCCCTTCTTGAGGAACTTCGTATTGGTCACGAAAAGGTCGTCGCCGACGAGCTGCACGGAATCGCCGATGGCCTGGGTCAGGAGGCCCCACCCGCTCCAATCGTTTTCATCGCAGCCGTCTTCGATAGAAATAATGGGGTATTGATTACAGAGCTCCTCGAGGAATTCGACCATCTGCTTTGGGGAGCGTTTGGTGCCGTCGGACTTACTGAAGACGTATTTGTTCTTTTTATCGTCGAAGAATTCGCTGGCGGCGACGTCGAGAGCGAGGAAGACGTCCTTGCCGAGTTTGTATCCGGCCTTTTTGACGGCCTCGGCGATGACGTCGAGGGCGGCCTGGTTGGAGGGGAGGACGGGAGCAAACCCGCCCTCGTCGCCGACGGCGGTGGAGAGGTTTTTGGATTTCAGAACCCCCTTGAGGGAGTGGAAGATCTCGCAGCCCATGCGGATGGCTTCACTGAAAGAGTCGGCACCCTTGGGCATAATCATGAATTCCTGGATATCGATGGGCGCATCGGAGTGGGCACCGCCGTTCATGATGTTCATCATGGGGACGGGGAGGACCTTTGCATTGGCGCCGCCGATGTATTTGTAAAGCGGGAGGCCGAGGGCTTCGGCGGCGGCATTGGCGGTGGCGAGGGAAACCCCGAGGATGGCGTTGGCGCCGAGCTTCTTTTTGTTGGGGGTGCCATCGAGTTCGAGCATGGCCTTATCGATGCCGACCTGATCGACGGCATCTTCCCCGATGAGTTCCGGAGCGATAAGGGTGTGGATATTTTCGACGGCCTTGGTGACGCCTTTGCCGTTAAAGCGCTTCTTATTGCCGTAGCCCTTAGGAAATTTGCTGGCGGGGAGGTCGCCATCTCGAAGTTCGAGGGCTTCATTCACCCCGGTGCTGGCTCCGCTGGGGACGGCGGCGCGGCCGACAACGCCGTTCTCGAGTTCGATGTCCACCTCGACGGTGGGATTGCCGCGGGAGTCAATGATCTGGCGTGCGCGAATGTCTACGATGGTCGTCATGATAGTCCGTTATTCAGGTTGGGTGTGGGGAAGATCGTTTTGGAATTTAAGGCGGGTGCAAAAAATCCTGTCAACGGGGAAACCGAGGCCAACCCGGGTTTGAGCGCGAAGGGGAATGCCGGGAGGGCCTCTACTGGAACCATTCGGGGCTATTGCCGAAGCGGTAGTACCAGGGGGCCTGGCTGGAAACGCGGTGGAGGTAGAGCCAATCGCCGGAGTCGAGTTGGTAGAGGTAGGGAAAGGAGTCGGGGGTGGACCAGATCCAGCCGAGTTGGGGATGGAAGAGCCAGAGGGAGTCGGCAC
>CAYQKH010000214.1:2307-4849 GCA_964417945.1 uncultured Opitutales bacterium | reverse complement strand
GGCGGGGGAACGGCGTCGCCGGGATCGAAATTTTCGGTGGCGAGGGCGGCGAACTCACCGCCTTCGACTTCCGGGTAGGCGACAATTTCCACGGGTGGGCGGTTTATGGGGATGGAGCCGATAAGGGAGATTTCAAAGATGCGAAGCCCCTGTTGAATGGGGGAATCAGAGACCCACCGGGCGATCATGAAACGGGCTTTGGTGTTGGGGATGGGGATGCGGACCCGACCATTGCCGGCGGCCACCTCGACCTTGAGGGGTTCCCCGAGGGCGCTGAGGTAATCATCGGGGATATCGATCGTGCGGAAGCGGGAGGTCTGAGCAAACTGGTAGGCGGAGGCAATACTGAAATTGGAGGTGGAGGCGAGGAGGAGGGGTTGCCCGGTGATGGGATGACTCCAGAAGGTCAGAGAACCGGTTCCCTCAGGGAAATCGCCGGGGTTCTCGAAGGGCATCTGATCGGCGAAGTAGAGTTCGAGGGTGCCGGCGCCGGATTCCATGAGGAGGGTGATGTAATCGAGGCTACGCTCGTTTTCGAGGTCGATAATGAAGGTGGCCCCCTCGGGGTCGTGGGGAAACTCGTAATAGGTGAGGATGTCGTCATCGATGAGGAAATTGGCGATCCGGGGATCCCCTGAGGAGATGTAGGTGACGCGGGCCCCGGAGTAAAGGGTGCCGTAATCATAGGGGCCGGTCTCCTGGGCAGCGGTGTTGAGGTTGGCGGGATCGGCGTCATCGCCGGAGGCGGGGCGCATGGCGACATGGGTGAGGTTCATGAGCCCGAGAGCGTTGAAGGTCCCGAACGCGCTGCTATTTTCGAGGTCAAGCTGAACCCAGAGGAACCGGGTATCGGTAAGTGGAAAGCGGAGGTCGACGACGTCATCCTCTCCAAATTCAATGGTGCGACCGAGTTGAACCCAGCGTTCGGGGCTGAGCTCGGTAAGGACATCGGAGGCGCGAACCTGGATCGAGCCAACGGCCCCGAAACTGATACTGGAAAAACGGGCAAGGGAGTAGAAGTCCCCGAGGTCGATGACGAATTCATGGGTTCCGGCGGGGAGGTCGACTCCGCCCGTTTCATCATCCATGAGGAAGGGGCCGGCCGGGTGACCTCCCGCTTCGGAGGCGGTGACCCGGGTAAACCCGCCGTTGGGGTTTGGGATGAGTAGTTCAGCCCCGATGTGCCAGCGGGAAAGATTTTTAGGGAGAAGCTGGAGTTGCTCTTCGGAAGGGTTCTGAATTTGCACAATTTGCGTGGAATCGCCGTGTAGGGCACCTGTCAACCCCTGCAGACCGCAGAGGAAGAGGACCAGCGATAGGATCCGTAATGGGAATACTTTCATAAGCGAGAAAATGGAATGTCTTCCTTCAGATCGGCTTAACAGATTTACAATTAAGGCGATAGTAGAGAAACTCTACCAAAAACCGGTATTGGAGTGAACTCAAATAATTCGATCCACCTTTACTGAGATGCACCGAGGAATCCACTTATTCATCCTGTTTTCAATCGGCCTCCTGCCGGGGCTGGCACCCCTTTCAATTACGCAAGCCGAGACCTTCCGTTACGAGACCTGGCAGTTTTCGGAACGCCTGCCCAAGCCGAACTACAATTTCAAAGCGGGGGGGCTCTATTTTGACCTCTTCGGCATTTTGGATCTGAAGTATGACGACAACATCAACTACTCGGAGAACAACCCGGTGGAGGATTTCCTGATTTCGGCCTCGCTGCAATTTGACGGCTTGTGGGAGCTATCCCCGGTGAACGCCTTTTCCGCACGGATCGGGGTCGCCTACGACATGTATCTGGACAACAGCCGGTTGAACAGTTTCCGGGTTTTTCTGGACTCGGAATCGGAGCTGACCCTGACGCTGCGGTTGGGTGAACTGACGCTCCAGGTCTACGATCGACCGGCCTACAACACGGATCCTGCGGACGCGAGTTTCATCGACGAAAACGGCAACTTGCAGACGGCGCTGAGCCAGTATTCGCGCTTTGAGAATGAAATCGGGGTGCGCGGCTTCTACGACTTCAATGCCTTCGAGGTCGACTTCAAGCTGGCGCGCCTCGATGAGCTGCCCAGCGATTCAGAATTTGATTTCCGGGAGCGGGATGAACTGCTGCTGCAAGGGCGGATCAGCCGGGATTTATCCTCAACCTTGTCCGCCGGAATCGGGGCCACTTACTCGGAAGTAAATTACGCGGACGCGACCCTGAACGACGGTGAAAACGGTTCAGTCGGCCCCTTTCTTCGTTGGGCACCCTCAGAGTATATTACTTTGAATGGAGGGGTGACCTGGTTGGAGGGGACCTTCGAACGCGGGGGCACGATCCAGGATGACACGGATACGAGCACGACGAACACCTACTTGCAGGTGAACCACCTGCTGAACCGCTACTTCAGCCACCGGCTTTCGGTGCGGTATTTCACGACCTACGGATTTGTGACGAATTCGCGGGATATTCTGCGGGCGGTCTACTCGTTTAATTACGAATTGGAGGAGGGCAGCAATCTAATCGGGAACGTCTCCTGGGAAGATGGCG
>CAYQKH010000214.1:0-2297 GCA_964417945.1 uncultured Opitutales bacterium | reverse complement strand
CCCGGGGCTGTTTGCCGAAACCTATGAGCGCATCGGGCTTGGTCTGAGATACAACCGCCAGATCGGGCCCTCGACTCGAATATCGCTTTTTGGCAATATTTCTGAAAAGGATTCCAGTGTTTTGGGTCGTTCTTATACCAAAACCCAAATAGGAATTTCTTTGTTTTATGATTTTTAAGGGAAAGATTCTTCATCTAGTATTTTTCTGGTCGACGCTCTGGATAAGCCTGTCCTGCGCGCAGGACTTGTCGGATCTTTCGGGGATCCCTCCGCGGATGCGGGTCCTTGAGAATGAGGTGCGTTTTGAAATTGGCGACCGGTTGAACTACCGGGTGCTGGAGGAACGCGAAGCTCCGGTTCTGTTATTCGTGGACGGTCAAGGCGAGGTAAAATTCCCGCTGGCGGGGCGTGTTCCGGCGGTCGGTCGGACCCCGTTGGAATTAGCGGTGGCGCTAAAGAAGCAACTGGAAGTGGATTATTTCTACCAGGCGACGGTGGTGATCGAACCGGTGAATGCGACCGGCATCCGTGGTCGGGTCAACGTGATCGGGGAGGTGCGGACAAACGGGATGCAGCCGCTGCCCAGTGATGCGGCGATCCGCCTGAGCGAAATGATCATCCGGAGTGGGGGGTTTACGAAAGAGGCGGACCAGACGGAAGTGCGCCTGATTCGTCAGGGGGGGCGGGGCTCGAATGGCGAGCGGGTGGAGGCGGGCACCTTCGTCTACGACGTGAGGGAGATGCTGGAGACCGGTAATTTCGACAACGATCCTTACCTTGTCTCGGAGGACCTGATCATGGTGCCGAAGCGGGAGGAAGTGGGGGGCGAATACATAGTCCTTGGAGCGGTGAACCGGGAAGGGGTTTATCCCCTGACAGACGAGGGGGTTACGGTAAGCCGGGCGATTTTGGCGGCGGGGAATTTCTCCCGTTTTGCGCAGGATCGGAGAGTCCGCTTGATTCGGAGCGACCCGGAATCCGGGCAGCAGGAAACCCTTACAATCAACGTGCGGGATATCCTGGAAGGCCGCAGCCCGGATGCCGATATGCAAGTTCGTGATGGAGACATCATCCGCGTCGATGAAAAGATGATCAATTTATAATGGACGACCCGTATCTCGAAGACGGTGGCAAGCGTTTTGACTGGGGGGAATTCCTCCTCACCACCTATTTCCGTATCCGGAAGCTGCTGCGCAAGTATTGGTGGATACTGCTCGGCTGCGTGAGCGTGGGGGTGACGATCCAAGCCTACTTGCAGCTACAGGAGGACCCGGTTTACCGATCGACGGCGCGGCTGATGGTGCGGGGGCAGATCGACATTCCGGAGACGGGAGTCTACCAGGAGGAATACCTGCGATTTTACAACACTCAGATCGACCTGATGCAAAGCTCCCGCGTGCGGGATGAGGCGCACAGCCGGGTTTCCGCGCTCTATCCGGAGCTGCCGCGGCAATCGGCGAGCCTGCGTGCTTTCGTTCGACCGGAGACCTCGATCTTTGAAATTCAGGCCTTTTCCCAAGAGCCGGTTTACACGATGCGGTATCTCGACGCGGTGCTGGAATCCTATATCAATTTTCGGCGTGAGATGCGTTCCCAGACCTCGGAGGAGGCCTATCTTTCGATCACGGAACAATTGATCACGCTGGAGGAAGAAATCGCGGAGCAGGAAGGGCAGATCGTCGAGTTTAAGAAAGAAAACAATGTAGCCTTCATCCAGGACCGGGTGCAGAGCATCAGCGAGCGGCTCCTTCGATTAAACAATACGCTGGCCGATCTGGAGAGTGAATACCGCCTGATCTCGACCCTGCCTCTGGAGCAACAGCTGGAGGGGGCGATGGGCCCGGACCCGACGAGGGGAACGGACGGCTCCTCGGAAAACGCGATTGCGCTGATCAGCGGGAACCCGGATTATATCGGAGCGAAGCAGCAGTTGAATACCCTGCAGGCGGAGCTTCGTGAATTCTCGCGCTATCTGAAGCCGAAGCACCCGAAGATCATCCGGATCGAACTGGAGATTGAGCGGATGGATAACCGCCTGCGAGCGATCCGCGAGCAAAGCGCGGGGCGCCTGGAGGACGCAAAGCGTGTTTTGAGCATCCGAATTGAGAATAAGAAGGTGGAAATCCAGGCGCTGGAGACCGAGGCAATGGATTACCAGCAGCGGATGGCGGAGTTCCAGCAGATTTCCTCCCGGCTGGAGCTGCTGCGCTCCAGCTACAACCGTCTGCAGGAGCGGCTGAGCCAGATCGAGGTAAACACCAACCTGGAGCAGGAGCGGGTCGGGATTTTGCAAGTGG
>CAYQKH010000213.1:4586-4906 GCA_964417945.1 uncultured Opitutales bacterium | reverse complement strand
GGGGTGACCGAAGCCGGCGACGGCGAAGATGCCCGGATAAAAAGCACCATCGGTATCGGATCCCTCCTTTACGACGGCCTTGGCGATACCATCCGGGTTTCCCTCACCGAGGACCCGGTCTACGAGATCCCCGTCGCACGCGAGCTGGCGGATCGTGCCCATCGCCTCTGGGCACGGGATTCTGCAGGACAGGTCATTTATGCCGGTCACCCCGACACTTCCCCACCTCCCTACGAGCCCTGGCGCGACTCGATCGACCCCTACGAATTTACGCCGCGCTTCGCCGACACCCTTCAACTCGACTCACCCTCTGTTGAAAT
>CAYQKH010000213.1:0-4576 GCA_964417945.1 uncultured Opitutales bacterium | reverse complement strand
GCTCTGCTCCGCCTGCCGTCTTCGTTCCCGCCGGTTCCTGCGCCGATCCCGGGGCAGCCATTGCCGGGGTCCTCCAGGCCAGAAAACAATTGAAGGATGCCCGCTTTGAGGGCATCCTTCTCAAACCTGACTCCGTCGGCGAATGGGAAGGCCTGGTGTCCATTCGCTCTGGCCTTACCTCCATTGTGCCCCTCTTCCTCCTCGATACGAGGCGATCCGGCATCGAGAGCCTGCGCAAGATCCGGCAAGGATCCCGGGAAAACGGATGGCTCGCCCTCCACCTCCAACCGGAATCCTGGGATTCCCTGGACCTTCAAAAGTGGATCCTTTTCGCCGAGGAAAAAGCCGCCTACCTCGCCCTTAGTTTCCCCGGTCCGGAAGCTCCCGCCGATTGCATTCGGCTCATTCGCGCCCATGCCCCGCTCTTTCTTCTCTCCCTCCAAACCCGGCCCGATTACCACGACGCCCATCCCCTCGGGCAATACCGGCGCTGGACCGATCACCTCAAGGAAAATGCGATTTCCGCCCCAATCTGGATCCGCAGCGGTCCGGATGCTGCCATTTCCCCGCCTGAGAACGGGCAGGACCTCCTCATCGAGGCAAGTCTCCTCGCCGGTTCCCTCCTTTGCGATGGTATCGGTTCGGCTCTCTCCATCGAGAACGCCGAATCCCCCGCCCGCTCTGCCAGCCTCGCCTTTAATGTCCTGCAAGGCGCAAAGGCCCGGATCTCCCGGACCGAATTCGTCGCCTGCCCGAGTTGCGGGCGGACCCTCTTTGACTTGCAGTCCACCACCCGAAAAATTCGGCAGCGCACCGAGCATCTCAAGGGGGTCACCATCGCGGTGATGGGCTGTATTGTGAACGGGCCCGGTGAAATGGCCGACGCCGATTTTGGCTACGTCGGGGGTGCTCCCGGAAAGGTCAACCTCTACGTTGGCAAGTCTCCCATACAGTACAATATCCCCGAGTCGCGGGCCGTCGATGCCCTCGTCGATCTCATTAAATCGGAAGGAAAATGGATCGACCCCCCTCCCGAAGAGGCCGAGCCCCCTCATCACGACCTCGAATCCGTCTCAACCTGATTGTTTCATTTGCGCATTTGCCTTTTTGAAGTGTCGCCGCCTAAAACCCATCCCATGACCGAATCCATTCGCCCTGAAAACCGAGCCAACGACGCGATGCGCGCTCTTTCCGCCGTTCCCGGAATCGCCCCGCATGCCCAGGGCTCTGTCCTGATCCGATTCGGCAATACCCAGGTTATCTGCGCCGCCTCTATCGAGTCTCGCGTGCCCCGCTGGATGAGCGCTCAAGGCGTCCCCGGCGGTTGGCTGACCGCCGAGTATTCCATGCTTCCTTACAGCACCCTCGACCGGAAGGACCGCGATATCTCTCGTGGAAAACTCGACGGGCGCACTGTCGAAATTCAACGCCTCATCGGTCGCTCCCTGCGCGCTGTCGTTGATCTCAAAAAGCTCCCGGGGAAGACCATCTGGATCGATTGCGATGTCCTCCAGGCCGACGGGGGCACCCGCACGGCCTCCATCACCGGGGCTTGTATCGCCGCGAAAATGGCGGTTCAAAAATGTATCGCCGCTGGCGAACTCAAAGAGGATCCCATTCGGCAACTCGTCGCCGCCGTCTCCGTCGGGGTCTACCAGCAGCAGTCTATCCTCGACCTCGAATACGTCGAGGACCGCGATGCCGATGTCGATTTCAATGTCGTCATGACCGAGGCCGACGAATATGTTGAGGTTCAAGGCACCGGCGAGGAAGCTACCTTCACCCGCGATGAACTGGACCACCTCCTCGCTCTCGCCACAAAAGGCATCGGTGATCTCGTCGCCTTTCAAAAGGACGTCCTTCATCGATTGACCCACTCCGAATCCGATATTTCCTGATTATTAGTATTTCTATCAATTTAATGTTCTCTAGAGTCTTAACCCTCAAGGCTTCACTGAAGATTACCACTTAAATGGACAGTTCCCTTCCACAACCCCCGACCGACAAAGGGAAGGACATATCCAAAAACTGCGCGCAGTTTCTGGCGAATTTACTACATGAAATCCGCTCCCCTGCGAACGCCATTTTCGGCTTTTCTGAGTTGATCAACGAGGAGGAACTCAATGAGGAATCCCGTCGCTCGCTCAACCTCGTGCGTAGTCATAGCCGATCCCTCCTCGAGCTGATGGATACTGCACTCAATTTTGCCCACCTTGGAACCGGCAAGCTGAAGATCCAGAAATCACCCATCGCTCTTCAGCATTACCTCGAAGAAATTACCGCCTACTGCAAGCTGGTAGCCCGCGAGAAGTCGATCGAGGTCAGCCTCGATCTTGGACAGGACCTTCCACCGGTGATCAACAGCGACCCTTACCGGCTTCGCCAAGTCCTCGTCAACCTTGTCGAAAACGCTGCCCGCTACACTGAGGAGGGATCCATCCAGATCAATGGAGACCGCGACCCCCATTCCCGCGACCGGTTAGAGATCAGCATTATCGATACCGGCATTGGCGTCGATGTGGAGCGCCTGAAAGAAGTCTTTCGCGAATCCGGAAATACCGATCCGGAGTTCCTTCGAAAATACGGCAGCCATGGATTCGGGCTCATCATTTCCCGTCGGATCATCAGCATGATGGGCGGGGAAATCGTTTTCGATACCCAACTCACCAAGGGTACACGGTTTACGGTTTCTCTTCCGATCGATTAATCTTGCGATCCTGTTGGTTCAAAAAAACCGTAAATTCTTCATCGCCGCGCCCTCCGCGCTTTGAAACAACTTCACTTTCTTATGGATATCCACGAATACCAGGCAAAAACCCTCTTTGAGAACTATGGCGTTCCGGTCCCTCCCGGAAAGGCTGCGCAATCAGAGAACGCCTTTGACGATGCCCTCGCCGCCCTCCCCGATGCAGCCGTTGTCGTCAAATCCCAGATCCATGCCGGTGGCCGCGGAAAGGGCACCTTTACTGATGGCTTTAAGGGCGGCGTCAAGGTGGTCAAAGACCGCGAAGAGGCCAAATCTATTGCTTCCCGCATGCTGGGAAACACCCTCGTTACACACCAGACCGGGCCCGAGGGCCGGAAAGTCCAGACCGTCTACTTTTCCGAAGCCTCTGACATCCAAGAGGAATACTACCTCGCCATCCTCATGGACCGCGCCTCTGGCGGCCCGGTTATCATCGCCTCGACCGAGGGCGGCGTCGACATCGAGGAGGTCGCGGCCTCCACTCCAGAGAAGATCACCAAGGTCTTCATCGATCCCGGCCCGGGCCTCCTCCCCTACCAGAAGCGCAAGGTCGCCTTTGGACTCGGCTTCTCCGGCGACCAGCTTAAGCAGATGGGGAAGCTTCTCGATGCGCTTTACAGGATGTTCTGGGAAAGGGACTGCAATATGGTCGAGATCAACCCCTTAATCACCACCCCCGAAGGCCGGATCATGGCCCTCGATGCCAAAGTGAGTTTCGATGATAATGGCCTCTTCCGCCAACCTGAGGTAGTCGTGCTGCGCGACCTAAATGAGGAGGATTCAAAGGAGATCGAAGCCTCTAAATATAGCCTCAGCTACGTCGCCCTCGACGGCAACATTGCCTGCATGGTGAACGGGGCCGGCCTCGCCATGGCCACCATGGACATCATCCACCATTTCGGAGGCGAGCCCGCAAACTTCCTCGACGTCGGCGGCGGGGCCACCGAAGAAAATGTCACCGCCGCCTTTCGCATAATCCTCAGCGATCCAAAAGTCGAGGGGATCCTCGTCAACATCTTCGGCGGAATCATGCGGTGCGACGTTATCGCTCGCGGCGTCATCGCCGCCGCTAAAACGGTCGATATCACGGTCCCCCTTGTCGTCCGCCTTGAAGGAACCAATGTCGAGGAAGGAAAAAAACTTCTCAAGGAGAGCGGGCTTGCCATTACCGGCGCCGATTCGCTCTCCGATGCCGCGGATAAGATCGTCAACCAGGTAAAGGAAACGCGCGCCTGACCTTCCCCTCTATCTCTTTTTTTGCCTTATGAGTGTTTTAGTGAATCGCGATACCCGCGTTGTTGTCCAAGGTCTGACCGGAAAAACCGGCTCTTTCCATGCTACCCAGTGCCTTGAATACGGTACTCAAATCGTCGCCGGGGTCACCCCGGGAAAGGGCGGCCAAAAATGGGATGGCAGGGTTCCCGTTTTCGATACGGTGGCCGAGTCCGTCGAGGAGGCCGGAGCCAATGTCTCCGTCATTTTCGTGCCGCCGCCCTTTGCTGCCGACTCAGTCCTCGAGGCCGTCGATGCTGGGATTGAGCTTGTTATCTGCATCACCGAGGGCATTCCCGTCAAAGATATGGCCGTCGTGAAGCGGAAAATCCAGCTTAGCTCCTCCCGCCTCATCGGCCCCAATTGTCCCGGCATCATCACTCCCGGGGAGTGCAAGATCGGCATTATGCCCGGTTACATCCACCGTCCCGGCAAAGTCGGCATCGTTTCCCGCTCCGGCACCCTCACCTACGAAGCCGTCTGGCAGGTTACCCAATCCGGGCACGGGCAGTCCACCTGTATCGGGATCGGCGGCGACCCCATCAACGGCACCAGCCA
>CAYQKH010000212.1:0-4917 GCA_964417945.1 uncultured Opitutales bacterium | reverse complement strand
AAGACCTCGGTCCCTTCGGACGGGAGCGCCAGCGAGTCCTCGAGAGCGAAATCCTGGCCGAATCCACCCGCTTCATTCGCGATGCCGTCGAGGCCGACAAGCCCTTCTTCGTCTGGCATAACAGCACCCGCATGCACTACCGCACGAACCTGTCGCCGGAATACGAGGGTAAGACCGGACTCGGCGTGTATGCCGACGGCATGACGGAGCTCGATGACATTGTCGGTGAATTGCTGGACTTGCTCGAAGAGCTCGGCGTGGCCGACAACACCATCATTATGTTCTCCACCGACAACGGGGCCGCCAGCAACTCATGGCCTGACGGTGGTAACCAACCCTTCCGCGGCGAAAAAGGCGCGGGCGGCTACGAGGGCGGCTACCGCGTCCCGATGCTGGTGAAATGGGCCGGCCACATTCCCGCCGGCACCTACACCGGAGAGTTCATGAGTATGGAGGACTGGCTCCCGACCACCATGTCCCTCCTTGGCCAACCTGATCTCAAGGAAGAGCTCCTCGCAGGCAAGGAAGTGAATGGCACCAACTACCGGGTGCATCTCGATGGTTACGACCAAAGCGACATTCTCCTGCGCAACGGCAAAACCAAGCGCAAGGAATACTACTATTTCACTGAGACCACCTTCCACGGCCTGCGCTACGGCCCGTGGAAGTTGATGTATACCAAGCAGGAAAACTGGTTCCATAGTGAACAGCCCGTGCTCAGTTCGCCCTACATTACCCACCTCAAGCTCGATCCCTTCGAGCGCTTCCACGAGGCTCGTGGGTATGGTGAGTGGTCCGAAAACCGCGCCTGGCTCTTCGGTCCCGCCATGATCCAGCTGGGAGAGTTCGTGAAATCCTTCGAGGAGTTTCCGCCGCGCCAGCCCAGCTTCTCGCCCAAAGTCGATGACCTCAACGGCGTCTTGCAGTCCATGCGCAAGATGCCATCCGCGCGCTGAGCCCGGACTCTGATTCCAACACCATGAAATTCAAAATAAGCCTCCTCATCACTGCGCTTGCCATCTGTAACGTATCCGGCGAGGAGACCGATCTCGCCCAACAACTCAGCAACCCCGTTGCCGACCTCATCAGCCTGCCGATCCAGAGCAACTACGACTTCGGCATCGGCCCCGGCGATGGCACTCGCTTTACAACCAACATCCAGCCGGTCATCCCATTCAGTCTGAACGACGATTGGAACCTTATCTCGCGCACCATCCTGCCGGTCATCGACCAGGAGGGAACCCTTGCGGGCGGTGCCGCTGATAAATTCGGACTCGGTGATGTGGTGCAGAGCTTCTTTTTCTCTCCGAAATCCAGTGACCCGATCTGGGGCGTCGGTCCGGTTTTCCTTCTCCCTACCGCTACGGATGCCGTCCTCGGCACTGACAAATGGGGATTTGGACCCACCGCCGTCGTGCTCAAGCAAAACGGCCCGTGGACCTCTGGTGCACTCGCGAACCACCTTTGGGACTTCGCAGGCGACGATTCGCGCAATTCCATCAATGTCACCTTCTTCCAGCCCTTCGTCAGCTACACCACCCCGCAAGCGACCACATTCTCCTTCAACGTGGAAAGCACCTATGATTGGCAGCAGAACCAATGGAACGTGCCGTTCAACGCCGTCGTCAGCCAGCTCGTCCAAATCGGCGATCAACCGATCCAGTTCATCGCAGGTGCGCGCTACTACCTCGAAACTCCTGCCGGCGGTCCCGACTGGGGACTACGCTTCGGTCTCACCTTCCTGTTCCCGAAAAACTGACTCACCACTATCTTCATGAAGTCCAAATTCGCGCCCATCCTCACCCTTATCTCGTCCGCAGCCTTCGACGGAACCCTGACACCGTAGTCCATCACCGTCGAATTTGCCAAACCCGACCTGCCATGGTGGCTCACGATCACACCTCACGGTTGGGCGCCGGGGTGCCAAAAGGGGTCATTTCGTAAAAATCATTTTTCGTAAGCGTAATGTTCCCCTCTGTGAATATTGGGACATGGCACGAAGTTTACGAATCGAGCGGGCGAACGGGGTCTATGGTAGTGGGTAGTGTCTAGATTCTTTCATAACATTGTTTTGTAAGGGACTTTTCTGGCTCACCTGATGAGGTCGACGGGTAAACCGTCTCCTACGGGGAACTCCAACAGGGGGGTTTTGATATTCACGAATTTCGAAAAGTGGCGGATTGGTGTGACTCGAATGCATTGCATTAAAACGGAAGGGACGAATCGGGTCGGTCGGCGGCTTTATCGTATGTTTTGCGTGTTTCGGGGTGGCTCTTTTTTTTATACTACGAAATACGCAAAAGACGCGAAAGGGGCGATTTTTAAACCGCTTATCTGCGCTTATCGGAGGTGAGATAAGCTATTGATGAGGGCCTTGCCGCGTCGAAGCGTAAGCGAAGCCGGGGGGATCCGCGGTCTGGAAATTTTTGAACAGGAGGGTGCGGAAGGGAGGGTGGGGATCGCCCTTTGATTTGGCTTGATCTTCGCCACGCGAAGAGAGGATGGGGTGCGCCTTGGGGTTTTGGGGGTTGGGGCCGAGCTGGGGCTCGGCGGTCCCGCGGGGGGCGGTTAGGTCGAGGGGTAAACCCTCTCCTACGGGGGTGTGTTGGCGCTGAAGGTCGAGGGGTAAACCCTCTCCTACAAAGGGGGGATTGGATGAGATTAAGACTTGATTAAAAGATAATGGATAATAAGGTATTGGATATGTCCTTTAAGAAAACGGTCAGCGGGACGCACACATGGTTGGTGCTGGGGAAGGCCTACCAGGCGTTTGCGCGGGTGAGCCGTTCGCACATCCAGACATTGGAGCTGGGTGGGGTGACGGATTTCGCGGTTCTGGAGGTGCTGCTGCATAAGGGGCCGCTTCCGGTGAACACGATCGGAAAGAAGCTATTTCTGACGAGCGGCTCGATGACGGTGGCGATCGATCGGCTGACGATGCGTGGCCTGGTGAGGCGGGTTGCGCATCCGGAGGACCGGCGGGTGATCCTGGTCGAATTGACCGAGGCGGGACGAGCCCTGATCGAGGAGGCGTTTGCGGAACACCGGGAGGTGATGGACGGGGCTTTTTCCGCGCTGAGCGGGGCGGAGCGGAAGACGCTGGTCCGGCTGTTGAAGAAGGCGGGCAAAGCAGCGTTAGGGAAATAAAAAAATTTGGTCAAACCTCTTGATTTAAAGAAAAACGAATTAAAGTAAAATATGAAAAATAAGGCATTCATCACATCACGGCAATTGCGGGGGATCCGCGGCGGAGCAGAAGGCGTTGCTGGAAAAGCTGAGACAAGCCGGTGTGGAGCGTTCCCCGGTTATCGACCGGACGTATTTCCACTCGATCTACTTTCGCGAGCCGTCGGGGATTCTCTACGAAGGAGCGACGGACGGACCGGGCTTCCTGATCGACGAGCCGGAGGAACGCCTGGGGGAAACCCTGCAACTTCCGGAACGCTATGCCGGGGAGCGGACCCGGATTGAAGCCATCCTGCCCTCATTGGATTAAGGACGAACGATGCATCGAGAACTTCAATTCAACGGTCGCTTGGAAGGGCACGCCCTTATCCAGGAGGATGTGCTGGCGGCCCGGGAATGGCTGAAGACCCTTTAATTTCAATCCAACGAAAACCAAAACAACACGAATGATGAAGACGGAACTAAAAGCTAAAATCGACGAAATGAACGCCATGATCCTGCAGGGGCAGCTGCTCGAAGCCTTCGAGAAGTTTTACCACGAGGAATGCGTGATGGTGGAAAAGAACCAGGTCCTTGCGGAAGGAAAGGACGCGAACCGGGAGCGCGAAAAGGAGTTCCTCGGGAACGTGACCGACTTCCGCGGGGCCGAGGTGAAGAACGTGGCCGTCGGGGAGGACGTGACAATGGTCGAGTGGCATTTCGACTACGACCATAAGGAATGGGGTACGATGAACTACGACCAAGTCGCGGTCCAGAAGTGGAAGGATGGGAAGATCGTCCACGAGCGGTTTTATTCGCTGAGTTGAGGCGCGCCTGACCCTTCGACTTCGCTCAGGATCTTCGACGAGCAGGCGGCCCTACGTGGGGTCTGTAGGGCTCGATGCTTTGCATCGATGCCTGAATGATTATGGGGTTGCAAGGGGGGGGCGCTGGGGTCAGCGGCCCCTACCGGAGGGGAGAGGGGGGGGGCGTGGGCTGCGAAGCGGACGGGTGTAGAAGAGGTTTTTGGTAGAGGTGCCTTGTTACCAGAAAATTTCGACGAGCCCGGATTCAGAGATTTCGCGGTCGCGGGTGAGAAGGGGAATGCGGTGACGCCGGGCGGTGGCGACGATGATCCGGTCGAAAGGGTCGCCTTGCGGCAATTCCAGCGACATGGCGTCGTTTGCGATGAAGGGGTCAATGGGGAGAATCGAGAGGTGACGCGCCGCTCTGGTGAGCACTGCTTCAACGGGATCCTCCAACCGGATTCTTCCTTTTTTTTCGAGCATGGCGATTTCCAGAAAACTGATGTCCGAGAGCGCGCATTCCCCGAGAATGGGAGCCGAGAGTAACCCCCTTGCGGAAGGGCTCAGATTCGAACTGTCCTGAAGCGCCCAGATCAGAACATGGGTATCGAGAAGGTATTTCACGTCGAACCGGACAGCCATTCCCCTGCGCTCGAGGTCGGGCGGGTCAGGTCTTCGTCCGAGTGAATCTTGCCCTTTAGGGAACCGAGAAGGCCGCCGGGCTCCGGCGGTTCCGCGGTCAGGCGAAGGTTCCCTTCCCGGGTTTCTATGATGACAACCTCCCCGGCCAGTGCCGCACGGCGAACCTTGGGGAATTCCCGGAGGAGGGTGCTGACGTTGGTTTTCACATGAGTAACTTGTCAAATAATTTGTCAAATATCAAGAATGTATGGGTTGTGGTGGTCGGTTGTGATGGGGAGGGGGATGAGGATGGGGGTGAGGAGGG
>CAYQKH010000211.1:0-4932 GCA_964417945.1 uncultured Opitutales bacterium | reverse complement strand
GAGCAAGCCATGTCCGAGGCACGTTATGCATGGGTGGTCAAGGATGGGCGCCTGCGGCAGCAGTCATTTGAAATTCTCGGCCTGAGGGAGGATCAGTCCTTTATCGTGGCACCATTTGATGCCGGTGAGGGAATTGTCATTTCCCCCCTGACGGAGCCAGTCGAATCCACACCCGCCCGCATCGTTAATCAAGAAGCAAGCCGATGAAAGCGTCCCCTGAACCTACCCGTGGGGGTGTCATCGCATGGTTTGCCAGCAATTCGGTTGCCGCCAACGTCTTCATGGTCGCCCTCATGGTCGGGGGGCTGCTGACCATTTCCCGGACAAGCTCCGACCTGTTCCCTGAGATCGATCCCCGCACCCTGACGGTATCGGTCGTTTACGCCGGTGCCACTCCCGAGGAGATCGCTTCCAGCGTGACCAGCCGGGCGGAGCAGGCCGTCCAGGGGCTCCAGGGGATCGAGCGGGTTCGTTCCGTCGCGGTCGAGGGCATGGGAACCCTGACCATCGAGCTGGATGACTTTGCGGACGCGCAGACGGTCGCCGATGAAGTCAGGTCCGCCATTGATTCCCTCGTAAGCTTTCCTCCGGAAGGTGCTGAAGATCCGCAGATTTCCGTCACGTCCATTGCCTCCAACGTTATCCGCTTGACGGTTACCGGTAGCGTGGGGGAAGTCGCGCTGCGCCGGGCGGCCGAGGAGCTTGAACGCTCTTTGCTCTTGTTGGACGAGGTCAGCTCGGTCACTTTGCAGGGTGCCCGCTCGTATGAAATCTCCATCGAGGTGTCGCAGGCTAGCCTCAGCAAATACGGGTTGACGATCGACAAGATCGCCAACGCCATTCGTGGCGCCTCGGTCAACCTTTCGGGCGGAACTCTTCGCACCTCGGCGGGCAATATCCTCCTGCGGACCAACGAGGAGGTGAAGGAGGCCGCCGATTACGGGAACATCGTTGTGCTGAGCGACTTTGAAGGCCGTCGGCTTCTGTTACAGGATATTGCCAGTATCCAGGACGGATTTCAGGATGTGCCACTGATCAACTCCTACAACGATCAACCGGCGGTCTTTCTGCAGGTGGCCCGCGGCAAACGGGAGGATTCCATCACGGTGGCAAATACGGTGAAAGCATTTCTGGAGACTTATGCCCCTCCGCCGGGAGTTCAAGTGCTGGTGGTGGGCGACCAGACGGAGGTGATCCGGGACCGGATCAACCTGCTCATGCGCAACGCCATCATGGGTCTCGCCCTGGTCTTCGGATTCCTGGCGCTCACTCTCGATTTACGCCTCGCCTTCTGGACCTGTGTCGGGATCCCGGTCACCTTCCTCGGGGGCTTCATCATTTTCGGGCAGTTTACCAACATCAACATGACCATGCTGCTGGGCCTGATCATGGTGCTGGGACTTGTGGTGGATGACGCCATTGTTGTCGGAGAAAGCATTTATGATGAGCAGGAAAAGGGCGATCCGGGCTTACGCTCGGCGATACGCGGCACCCGAAAGGTTGCGGTTCCGGTGGTGGTGGGCGTGATGACGACAATTGGCATCTTCGCGCCCTTGCTTTTCTCCAGCGGCATGCTCGGGCAGCTGATTCGGCCCGTTCCCATGGTGGCCGTTTCCGTGCTGATTATCTCCCTGCTGGAAGTATTCCTCATCCTACCCGCGCACATGTCCCATGGCAGCAACTGGACGGCTGGCCCCATGCAGCGACTCAAGGAATTCACTCAGCGCAGTCTTTTTTACCTACGCGACAAGGTGATCCTGCCCCTGGTGCGACTGACCATCCGGATGCCCTACTTAATCATCGCGTCCGCCATTTCCCTGCTCTTGGTGACGATGGGTATCGTTCTAGGGGGACACGTGCGCTTTGTTTTCTTCCCTGTGGTGGAAGGCGAGGAGATCCGGGTGAAACTGACCATGCCCAACGGCACGTCCTTTGAGCAAACCGAAGAGAAGATGAACCGCGTCGTAGAGGGTGCCTATCGCGCCCTTGGAGGTAAGGACAGCGCCCTGTATCGAAGTATTTCGGTGACCATTGGCGGTGAGCTGGTCTCTGGATTCGGAGTGGAAGGCACCCAGATCAGCTCGGAAATTGCCACCGCAACTTTGGAGCTGGCCCCCGCCGGCCAGCGGGATCTCTCAGCCGCCGAGATCGAAAGGGATTGGCGGGCAGCCATCGGGGGACTCGCCGGGTTCCGCTCCCTCGTCTTCGCTTCCGAAGGCTTGAGTGGTGGCGATGACATCAGTTTCAACCTTTCCCACCAAAACGAGGAAACCTTAGCCCTTGCGGTCGAGGAACTCAGAGCCGCGCTCCAAACGATGGAGGGCGTTGCCGAGGTGGAGAGCACGCGGGAGCTCGGGAGTCGTCAGCTTCAGTTCTCTCTTCTGCCCACAGGCACCGCCGCCGGACTGACCGTTAATGAACTTGCCAAGCAGGTCAGGCAGTCTTTCTACGGTGAGGAGGTCCAGCGTATACAGCGAGCCAGCGAGGAGGTCATCGTCTATGTGCGGCTCCCGGAAAGGGAGCGTCGCAGCCTGGCCGATCTTGCGCGCCTGCGCATTGCCCTACCCAACGGTGAAGAGGCCGACCTGCGCACCGTGGCGGAAGTCGTCGAGACCCGCAGCGCAGCGACCATCGAGCGCATCGATGGCCGGCAATTCATCGGGGTCTCGGCGGATGTGGATGAGGCCGTCACCACTCCCACAACCGTGACCCAGCTGCTAAAGACCGAGATGCTCCCCGCCCTCAGGGACCGGTACCCGGGCCTCTACATCACCGAAGAAGGACAATCCCGCGACCAGGCCAAGGACCTGGTCGTCTTGATATCCAATCTGATGATCGGGGTCTTAATCATGTATATTCTGCTGTCCAGCCAGTTGCGCTCCTATCTCCAGCCTCTGATTATCCTCTTTGTCATCCCCTTCGGCGCGGTGGGCGCCGTGGTCGGTCATTCGCTGCTGGGCTTCGATCTCACGTTTCTTTCCCTCTTTGGCATGGTGGCCCTGGCGGGTGTCGTGGTGAATGATTCGATCGTGCTCATCGACTACTTCAACCAACTGAATCAATCCGGGCAAGGAACCACTGCCGATAACATCCTCGAAGCAGTGGAGCGACGGTTCCGGCCCATCTTCATCACCACCGCGACCACTTTCCTCGGGCTTTTCCCAATGATCACCGAGACCAGTCTCCAAGCCCGCTTCCTAATACCCATGGCCATCAGTGTCGCCTTCGGCATTCTCGTGGCCACCTCCATGATCCTCCTAATCGTGCCCGCCTGCCTCGCCACCGGGTTCGGAGTCGCCAAACAGGATCCTCACAAATAACTGCCTGCCTTAATTCCAGCTAAAGGTTTGTTCTGTTAAAGTTCGGCTACTGTTGGATTTTTCCTCCACAGAAACCTGGTCTCTAACATCTCCTACTACTAAAAATCATGAAATTGAAAAACTTATCCACATTAAAGCGTCTCATTGTTTTCACTACAGCCGGTCTTGTCCTCCTTCTGCCGAGCCTCCCCGCAGAGGAGATCCTGGAAGGATTGGCCGTCGGGCAAATCCGCGAAAAAATCGACCTTTCCGAAGAGCAGACCACAAAACTAGAAACCCTAACGGAAAACTATCGGGAGCAGTCCACGGCCCTAAAAAATAAGATCCCAACTGCAGACAGCCCGGCAACACGTCAGGCATTGGTGCGCGAGATGACCGATCTCGCTATGGCGAACCGCAAAGCGGTAAAGCAACTCCTCTCCGAACAGCAGTTTGCCGAACTACAGACACTTCACACTGATCGGCTTGAAGAAAACCGCAAGCCTGACCAGCCTGATTATCGGAAGCAATTAGATATGTCTCCTGAGCAAGCCCTGCAATTCCGCGCGGTGCTTGCTGTTTATATGCCCGGAGTTCAGGAGCTCATGCAAGAATTGCAGCAGGCGGAAGGTTTACGTCAAAAACGGAAGATCAGCAAATCCCTGAAGGCCCTCCGCGATGAAATGGATGGCGAGATTCAGGGCGTCCTTAATCAATCCCAGCAGCAAGTCTGGCAGACCATTCAAAAGGAGCGCCGGGCGGAAATGCGGGCGGAAATGAAATAGGTCTATGGCTTGAACTTTTCACCCTTGCCGGGTGACCCCCACGAATAACTTCCATTCAAAATAAAAATCTATGAAAAATTCTACATTCAAATTCCTTGCTATTTAATCGCCGCATTGAGCCTACAATTCTCACTCTCGGGTCAATCGGCATCTCCTGAAACGGTCAGCGAAGTTGATTCAACCGATGACGGAACGGAGAGCACCTACTCTGTCACGAAAACCTTCGAAAATGGAAAAACGGTAGAGAAGGAGCGCACTAGCAGCATCGAAAACACCGAGGACGGCATCTTCCGGAGGTCAGGTAATACCGGAGCGTTCACGGGCCGTAATGGAAAGTCAGCCAGCCGGGAAACGTCTCGCGAAAGACGCTTTAGGAAATAGTATCAGCAGGTGACGATGGGCGGGTAACATAATCGTCCCTCAAGTTACCCTCGTAATAAGGAAAAGGGCGATGCATCCCAAAATGTAGACCAGCGGGAATAACCATCGGCCCGTACGGTCAATTCGGTCTCCAATATACTGTTTCCCGAGCTTATCGAAGTGAGCCACAGCAAGGTTGACCGGAACGGTCAAACTCATCGCTAAAAAACTGATAGTGAGGGCTCCATGCATGTAGGTGAAATAAGAAACCGGAGGCATCACATTAACGACAATCTGTTGGTAGGCGACTGCTGTTAGAACGCCGATGAATGACACGCTGTTGCGGTCGGACAATGACGACTTATCCATCCAGAAAATAGAGGATGAAAGCAGGACGATGATCGTCATCGGGACCATGATCAAGCGACGCACGAAAAACGACTGCCGTTCTACCTCGATACCCAGGACGGCTCGCTGCTGCTCGGCTT
>CAYQKH010000210.1:0-4955 GCA_964417945.1 uncultured Opitutales bacterium | reverse complement strand
GGCTCGGCGGCGGCGGTTCCGGCGACGGCCGCACCGACATCGCCGGCCACCTCTGGGCCTTCCTCTATGGAATCCTCGCCGCCATCCCCCTCGCCGTCGGCCTCCTCGGCGCCCCTAGCCGCCCCCGCCTTCAGCGCGCCGCCGGCCTCCTCGCACTCACCCTCCTCACCCTCGCCTTTTCGTCCCAAGCTCTGCTTGGCTGACGAAAAGAGCGCCGCGCCGCAACAACCCTCAAGATTAAACCGATTTCTTCCGCCGAAACCAGCAAGTGGCCAGAAAAGCAAAAGCCCCGGTTAGGAGGAGGACGGTCGATGGATCCGGAATTTGCGTCAGGCTCATGTTGTCCAGGTAGATAAAATTCCCGGCGTCATTCCCAAATTCATCCAGGGGAAAAAAACCACTCTCCTGGATGCTCAAGTTAATTTGATCCAGGTTGGCGATGTCCCAGGATCCGCTGTCAAAGGTCCACGTATCGAGGGTCGTGGTGAAGGTGGAAAAACTGGAACCCGTCGTCAGGTCTGGGGAGCGCAGAATATACAGGTTATTCAAATTGTCATCGTATCCGAAGAGCACCGCCCGGAGGAAAAGAGCCCCTCCGCCGACCGGGCGCCTGACCCCTACCCCCTTCCCTGCCCAGCAAGGATTCAGTTACCCATTTCCAGTTTTCGGCATTTTCCATTTAACCTCCTCCAGGAGAGGCCAGCTTTTCCAATACCGATCCCAATGAACCCTCCTGCCCCCAACAACTCACCACTTACTGCTTACCGTTTACAGCTCACCTCTTACCACTTTAAAACCTTTCCACCTTCCCACTTTCCCACCTCCCAACCTCCCCCAATGCATTCCACTTTCTTTCGCCTCCTCTTCGGAACCCTGCTCCTCCTCCCGGCCGCTCTCCTCGCTTCGGAGCTCCAGTCCTTTCGCGGCTGCACGCTTATCCAGACCGAATGGGCGGATGCGGACAGCTTTCAGGTCCGGTTCCCCGATGGGAAGCTCGTCACCATCCGGCTCTATGGAGCCGATGCGATTGAATGGCACGTCCGCGATGCGACCGATGCCAGGCGGCTTCGATCCCAGCGACGCTACTTCGGGATCTCCGATTACGGTGGCTCCCCCGCGGCCTCCATTGCCCTGGCCAAAGCCGAGGCCGAATTCGCAGCCCGTGCTGTCTTTGAGCTGCTCTCCAAACCCTTTACCGTTCATACCGCATTTGCCGATGGACGCGGCTCCACCCGCTACCCCCGAATTTATGCCTTCGTCGCAACCGCCGACGGACAGGACCTCGCCAACCTCCTCGTCCAACAAGGCATGGCCCGGGCCTATGGCGTTTACCGCAGCACCCCATGGGGCTCCTCCCGCGACGACTACATCGAACAATTGAAAGACGCCGAACTGGCCGCCGCCGGAAGCCGACAGGGCACCTGGCGTTTCACCGACTGGGAGGCCCTCCCCGATGAACGCCTCGCCCAGCGCCGCGAAGAAGCCGAGGCCGCCCTCGCCATCGGAAATGCCCCGCCCGACCAACCACTGGATCTTAACAAGGCCAACCGGGACCAGCTCATGTCCATCCCCGGCATCGGGAGCGTCACCGCCGACCGCATCATCCAGGCCCGCCCCTTTCAATCCGTCGACGACCTCCAGCGCGTCAACGGCATCGGACCCGCCACCCTCGAAAAAATCCGCCCCTACTTCGACCCCATCCCCTGAACAGCCCAACGTCGCCCCTCTTCCCTCTCTCCCTCTTCATCCCCAACCCCCTCACGACTATCCACCGGTAGGGGCCGTTGACCCCAACGGCCCCCATCCAACCCCTTCAGAAAAAAAGCTCCGTTACCCCATCCCGCAGCACTTTTTAAATTTCTTTCCGCTGCCGCAGGGACAGGGCTCATTGCGACCCACCTTGGGCGTCTCGCGCCGATAGGGCTGCGGAGGTTCCCACCTGTCGAAATCCCCAAAACCCGGTTCGTATCGACGCCCCTCCGTTTCCCCCTCCTCATCAACGGCGGTCTCGTTAAACAAAATATCCAGCTCATCAAGGGCGGCTAACTCATGTTCAAGGTCCTCTCGCACCTGCGGGGTGTCCGTAGAAAAACAACAGGATGACTCCAGATTATCGATGGGATGCGGAACGCGTATCCTTAAACGCTCCGGTTGCCGCTTTCCCTCCATCAGCATATAGTATTCACCGGGTCCATAGACCGTTTCGTCAATCCAACCTCGCTGCAACGCAGCCCTCACATTCTGGTGAAATTCCGGGAATTCCGTGGCGGCATAAGCCAGTTCCGCCCAGACGAAATACATCTGCCATTGCGGATTTTCCATCTCCTCCGGCAGTTTCGATAAAGCTCTGCCCAACAGGCGCTTATAAGGACCCGATTCAAGACGTTGCGTCAGATACAGATGCCTCAGGGCTTCCATAGCTCCTGCACGCCCCCACGGGTCGGCTGTCCGATCGCACACGAGCTCAACCAATCCTTCGGGGTTATCCGCTCCGGCATGCTGCAACCATCCCGCATTCAACTCCGTCCAGAAATCATCGAAAAGCATCTCCATCGAGGCTTCGTCTACGCGCGCCAATTCAAAAATCAACGGCTTCACCTCGGTGTCTTCCCAGTAACAGAGGAACTCCAGGGCGTATAGATGAAGCAGGTATTGCTCTGGCACACGGTAAAGGTCCTCCGGCCGCAGATCCAGCAACCAGCGTAGCACCCCCAGCAGGGGTTGCCGAAAGCCTTCGGGGGACGCCATTACCGCTTCCACCGCTTCTTTCGGGAATCCAAAACCCGGTGAAATAAAAGCGATTTGATTAAGAATTCCCGGCACCTCCGGCAGGGGAAACGGATGCGTGAGCGTTTCACCCCGGAACAGAGCCCGGGTCATCAACATCAACTGCCGCGGCCACCAATTATCCTTCTCATTCCTGCCTTCCTCATCCTCATCCTCATCAAGAAAAGTCCACAGCCGGATCGAGCGCGTGGTCTCCCCAAAATCCAGTTCCAGTTCCTGCATTTGAAGAGGACGACCCCCCTCCGCCAGACCCAGCCGGGGATGGAGATACCCCGCTTCACTGTCCCGCAGCATCCTGAAATAAAGATCCGGGATGGCTTCCCGGCTACGCTCTTCAAAGGGAATTTCCAGAAACTGCTCCGGCTCCCACCGCCCCGCACCCTCACGAAAACGGACCCTCCTCAGGGTGGTCCAAGGTGACCATTCCCGATACGAAAATTCAGATTCCATCCCCATCCCCTCTTTCACGATCCGGACGAATAGCCGCACGGAAATGTGGCTCTTCTCCACACTTTACTGGCTCAACAGGAATTCTTGAAGCCAAGTCAAACACAACCAATCCAACCTAAAAGTTTCCATCCGCCTTTCAAACCGAATCCATCAACCCACCCGGGAGCCCCAACAAGCGAAGACGGACTACCGCTCAACGTTTGCCTCTCCCATCCCCATCCCCATCCCCATCCCCATCTCCATCCCCATCCCCATCCCCATCTCCATCCCCATCCCCATCCCCATCCCCATCTCCATCCCCATCCCCATCCTTCATTCCACCCACCCCCGCGGCCCAACCGGGCCGCCACGGCGGAATTTTCCCCCGCGAAAATTCCGCCCCTAGCTACCGCATCACCTTCCAGATCTTCCTTGCCGTCCCCTCCCCAACCCCCTTCACCGTGCAAAGGACTTTGACATCTGCATTTGCAAGGTTCTTCAGGGAACCAAATGCGTCCAACAGGCTCAACGCCCGATCCGGCCCGACCCCTGGAAAGCTCTGTAGAATCTGCAACTGCTTTCCCCGCCGACCCCGCCGGTTCCGCCCACCCCACTGGAACGTCCGCTCGGTTTGCCGACGCCACAACTGCCGCCCGGCATAGAGAAGCACCTTCCCCGTTTCGATTTCGTCGAACGTTCGGATCAGCGGAAGATCAAAACCCAGCGTCAAGGCGATCAAGGCCCCCTGCAGGCTCTCCCGACTCATCCCGTGTCGATCAATCGTCTCCATCCCTCCCTCCACAATCAGCACAGGTCGCAGATCCCCATTCCGCAAAGCTTCGGCCTGTCGAAATAATCGCCCGTCCACCACCGAATTCAAAAAATCCTCCACCCGCTTCCGCTCGAAACAATACCGATCCCCTACCACATAATCCCCCACCCTCAGCCGCTCCCGCCCCAACTCAAAATCCTCCGCACCCCGTAGCACCCGCTCCAGCTCCGGAGCTTTTTCCCGGTCATCCATCACCACCCGAACCTTCAACCGATCCATCCCAAAATAAAACCAAACACTGAACAAAAGTTCAACTAAAAAAGCCAGCGGCCCTCCACCAACCTTCCCATTCCTCCTTCCCCCCCAATCCTTAAACACGCGGCCCACCCGGGCCGCCACGGCGGATTTTCCCAAAATCCGCCCCTCAGTACCGCTCCATCCACCAAACCCTTACCTCCTCCGGCATCGCCTCAAAGGGGACGCCCTCCTGCTGCAGACGGTAAAACTGCCGCAGCAGCGCCCGATCCCGTTGCAGCACTTTCTGAAGCGCAGCCACCTCCTCTTCCTGACGCTCCTCCTCACCCTCCGGAAAGATCCACTTGATCATGAGATTGCCCTTTCCACTGCATCCTGAAGGGACACTTCGCTCTCGGCCACCCATTGCCCGCTTTGTGCATTGAGGCACAGCCAGACCGGCCGCCCCGGAACCTGTTCGGGATCATTCCGGTAGGTCCGCACGACATGCAGAAACGGCTCGCTCGGCGAATCTCCCCCCGGGTCGCAACCCGGCCCGGTAAAAACTTCCGCCACACGCACGCTCGCATGGAAAACACCGGCTTCCACCGGGAGTTCTCGAATCAAAATGGCGGGCTTCATGCGGCCCTCCCTTCAAGCAGAAGGTGATCCCGCTTCTTCCTCGCGGTGATCAGGCACTTCGTTTTTAGGCTTCGGCGCACCCGCCGCGATG
>CAYQKH010000209.1:0-4964 GCA_964417945.1 uncultured Opitutales bacterium | reverse complement strand
GTGAAAATCGCAGACCTCGGGAAGGCCAAGCGCATCACCATATCCAAGGACCATACCACCATTATCGAAGGCGCCGGGAAAAAGTCAGATATCCAGGGCCGCGTTTCCCAGATCCGCAAGCAGATCGAGGAAACCACCAGCGACTACGACCGGGAAAAGCTGGAAGAACGCCTCGCCAAGCTGGCCGGTGGCGTTGCCGTCATCAACGTCGGTGCTTCCACCGAGTCCGAGATGAAAGAGAAGAAGGACCGCGTCGATGACTCCCTCCACGCCACCCGGGCCGCCGTCGAGGAAGGCATTGTTCCCGGCGGCGGCGTCGCACTCCTCCGCGCCGCCCCAGCTGTGGAAAAGCTCGCCGCTGAACTCGAAGGAGATCTCCGGACAGGTGCCCTTATCGTTCGCCGCGCCATTGAGGCCCCCTTGCGCATCCTCTGCACCAACGCCGGACAGGAAGGCAACCTCATCGTCCAGCGGGTCCTTGAGCAGAAGGAGAACAACGGTTTCAACGTGGCTAAGGGTAATTACGAAGACCTCGTCGCCGCCGGCGTCCTCGATCCCGCCAAGGTCACCCGCGTCGCCCTCCAAAACGGCGCTTCCGTCGCCGGGCTTCTCCTCACCACCGAGGTCATGATTACAGAAATCCCCGAAAAACCCAAGGGCCATAGCCATGAACCCGCCGAGGATTTTGACGACGACTATTGATCACTCCCTCTGTTAAAACTCTTGAAAGGCTCCGGCTCCCCGGGGCCTTTCTTTTGGACGGGTTTCAACCTGCCGCCTGAAGCCCTTCCAACCCGTCAACCGCTCGTTTTTAGATCCCGGACGGCCCGACGGTAGGGTAGGGGATACCGGAGCACCGGCGGGCAGTAACGCACGATCCAGGGAAGCAGCGTAGTCAACACCTTCAGCTGGAACCGGCGCCAACGGGTCGACCGGAAGCCCAGACGCTCATGGAGCGGGTAGGGGAGCAGCTCGGAAAAAAGAAAGCGCCAGGGCTTCATCACCCAGCGAAGCCAATCCGGACGCGGCGGGGCCGCGACGTTTTGGGCGATTTCCCGGCTGACCGGGTCGCTCCCCAGAATTCCACTTTCCATCACCCCGTCGTAGTAAGCACGAAAGCCCGCCCAGTCTGCCGGTCCGAAATCCGCATCCAGCCCGAAATAGGTCCCGAACCGGTGCATCTCCCGGAGAAATTGGTTCTTCTCGTCCGTCGTCAACCGCCCCACTGATCGCTCGAATCCCTCCACGCTGTTTTCGATCAGCGTCGCCAGGACCCAGTATTGCAGCTCGGGCGTCATGCCCCCTCCGTGGTGCACCTCCCCGGCCTCGTCGCGATACTCCACCCGGATCTTTTCGTGCAGCTTCACCATCCGTTCGCGGATCGCTTCCGCCTCCGCCACCGTGCCAAACCCGATCGTCCAGACCGTATCGAGCGTCCTCACCAGACGCCCCCACGAGTCATTTTTGAAGTCGGAATACTTCGCCACCCCCTGCCCAATCCCCGGGTGGGCCGCCTGCAGAATCGCCGTCGTCGGGCCCCAGATCAACAACGCCTGCTCCCGGCAGATCCGCCAAAATTGCGTCTCCGGACCAAAAACAAACGCTCCTTTTTCAGGCATCCTCACGCGATTCCAGCATGGCCCTCCCTCAACCAATCGCAATCTTCCTCCAAGGACCGCCGAGTTGCACTCGGCATCACCCTAAGCACGCACTTGCGGCCGACCCGGCTCCGGCCAGTCGATGTGATAAAATTCCCCACGCGGCTTATCCACCCGCTCGTAAGTGTGGGCGCCAAAATAGTCCCGCTGGGCTTGAAGAAGGTTCTGGGGCAGGCGCCCCGTCCGGTAGGCATCGAAGTAGGCAAGCGAGGTGGAGAAGGTAGGGGTGGGGATGCCGTGTTCTGCGGCGAGGGAGACCACCTTCCGCCAATTCCCCTGGCTCTTCTGGATGGTCTCGTTGAAGTAGGGATCAAGGAGCAGGTTGGCGAGGTTGGCGTCGCGGTGGAAGGCGTCGGTTATCTTCTGCAGGAAGACCGCCCGGATGATACAACCCCCGCGCCAGATCTGCGCAATCTCCCCAAAATTCAGCTCCCAGTCGTATTCCTTTTGAGCTTCGCGCATCAGTTGGAACCCCTGGGCATACGAACAGACCTTCGAGCAATACAAAGCGTCGTGAATCGCCTGCAGCAACTGCTCCCGATCCCCGGAGTAGGGTGGTGTGGCGGGTCCCGCAATGACCGGCTCGGCGGACATCCGCTCCTCCTTGATCGCGCTCAGAAAGCGGGCGAACACCGCTTCGGCGATCGTAGGGGCGCCCACCCCGAGGTCCAGCGCGCTGATGCTCGTCCATTTTCCCGTGCCCTTCTGTCCGGCGGTATCGAGGACGACATCGACGAACGGCTTCCCCGTTTCCGGATCGGCCTGCTTCAGGATGTCGGCCGTGATCTCGATGAGGAAACTGTCCAGCATCCCCTCGTTCCAGTTGGAAAAAATCTCCCCCATTTCCGGTGGACTCATCCCGAGGACTCGACGCATCAGGTCGTAGGCCTCACAGATCATCTGCATATCCCCGTACTCGATCCCGTTGTGCACCATCTTCACGTAATGCCCGGCACCATCTGTTCCAATGTAGGCCGTGCAGGGAACACCCCCTTCGACCGGTTTTCCCGGTTCCGCGCCTTCAATCAGCTTCCCCGTCTGCGGGTCCACCTTCGCCGCGACCGCCTCCCACACCGGTTTCAGAAACGTCCAAGCCTCCGGGGTCCCCCCCGGCATCAGGGAGGGACCGAAGCGCGCGCCCTCTTCGCCGCCGGACACCCCCGAGCCGATAAAGCGTAGCCCTTTTTCCCGCAACTCCTTCTCCCGCCGGATCGTGTCGTTCCAGTTGGCATTCCCGCCGTCGATGATGATGTCCCCATCCTCCAGCAGGGGAACGAGCCCCGCAATCACCGCGTCGGTGCCACCGCCCGCCTTCACGAGGATGACGATCTTCCGTGGCCGCTTCAGCGAGACAACAAAGTCCTCCAGGGTGGAGCAACCCACGAGCCCGCCCGGCGTGTCCGGGTTTTCCGCCACAAACGCTTCCATCTTCTCCGTGGTGCGGTTGTAGACGGAAATTTGAAAGCCGTGGTCCGCGATATTCAGCGCCAGGTTCTGGCCCATTACCGCCAGCCCGATGAGTCCGATTTCTGATTCTGTTGAAGCCATGTTGCGTTCTTCTTTCCCTTATCGATGAGTCAACCAACAAGAGCCCGCATTAAGCAGGGCGACGGACTTTCTGGCAAGGAGCATCCTTCTTTCGACACATCCACCATCCTTCAGTCGAGTCGGCCCATCCGCGTCAAGGATCATCCGCCGGATTGGATCCAGCCCGAGTTGCCATCTGCAGTGTATTCCTTTTTCCAGATCGGCACCCGCTCCTTCAGTTCGTCAATCACGTAGCGGCAGGCCGCAAACGCCTCCGCCCGGTGCGCCGAAGCCACCCCGATCCACACCGCCGGCTCGCCGATCTCCAGCAACCCCGTCCGGTGCACCACCAGGATCCGTTCCACCCCCCAGCGCTCCTTCGCCTCCTCCAGGATCCGCATGCCTTCCTTTTCCGCCAGCTCCGGATACGCCTCATATTCCAATCGCAGGACCTCGCGCCCTTCGTTGGTCCTCCGCACCCGCCCCTCAAACGTCACCAGGCCGCCGGAGGCGGAGTCGGTCAGTCGGGCGATCAGGTTTGCCGGATCTATGGGGCCGGCTGAAATTTGAAAAGTCATAGCAACGTAATCCGTAATCAGTTAACTGTAATCCGACGGGGGAAAATCGGAAAGATAGTCTGCCTGTTCTTCCTGAAGATAGTCCACCTGGCGAAATTTTTCGGCTTTTCCAATCATTGAACTCAACATCGCCTCAATGTAGCGCAAATCGGACCTGATGGATTCCACCGCAATGAATAGGTTTCTTCTTTGGGAAAAGACTTCGATAATTGAAATACAACATCCGATACTTTGAGGGTGGTTTTGTAGACATCCAAATCCCGATAACTTTGAGCAAATCCTCTTTTCACTTCCTTATCTGATCACCGTTTACTGCTTACGCCTAACTCCACTCACCACTTACCACTCCCCTCACCCCCCCGCCACCGGCGGTATGAAGGCGATCGCGTCCTGGTCCTCCAGAGGCGTATCCATCGGCGCGAAATCGGCGTTTCGGGCCACCTTCAGTTGTTCGGGCTCGAGGCTGAACCGGTGCTTAAGGCGGAGTTCTTCGTAAAGGCCGCGCAGGTCCGCCGCCTCCGTCTTCACCCATTCCTTTCCCTTTCCCCGCTGTTCCCGCAGCAGGGCGAAGTAGTGCACCAGGACTTTTTTCTTCATTACGGCAACATAGGCAAGGCCCCCGTCCGCTTCAAGCTGGAGGAATTACTTGAATCCGAACAAGCTTTTGACTAGGGTTTAACCATGGAAATTTCGGTGTCGCAATTTAAGGCCAAGTGCCTTGGTGTGGTGGAAAAAGTGCAAAAGGAGGGCTGCCGCGTACGGATCACCAAATACGGCAGGGTTGCTGCAGAACTGGGACCCGCCGTGGAGGAGAAGCGGGCTTCCCTTTGGGGACGTTCAAAAGGGGACACGATCATCCATGCCGACCTGACTCAAACCGGAGAGCATAGGGATGCCGAGCATTGAGCACCTTCGCTCAGCCGTTTTCGATACCCACGTTTGGATTTGGTTTTCCGCGGGGCACAGCCGCGCGGATCGGGGTGCCTCTCGTCACAGCCGACCGGGAAATCCTCAACTGGAACCGGGAGCACCGTTATCTGCAGGTCATTGAGGTGTGAGGCCGACTTCGGAGTGGAAAAGCCGCTCCCGCTCCTCCACGGAAAACTACGCCGTCGTGTAGGGCTCGGCGGGCTCCAGCTCCTCCAGCTCCGGGTTCCAGCGCTCACGGAAGACACTGCAGTCGGGCGTCCAGGGCGGAACG
>CAYQKH010000208.1:0-5044 GCA_964417945.1 uncultured Opitutales bacterium | reverse complement strand
GCCGGGCCTCACGAGATCCCTGGCGTCCGGTTTCGCCCGGCGCGCCAGGCCCTCCAAAATCGACAACTCGAACCCGCGAATCTCCACCGTCAACCCCTCCTCTCCGCCGATGAGCCGATCCAGCAAAAATTGCCCCTCCGGTGCCCGTATTCGCACCTCCATCCCTGCGACCTGCCCTTCCAACCTTCGGCGCAAGGCATTCGCGATTTCCACATTCGAGCGCGACCGCTGCGAAGCCGGCACCAGTGCCATCTGAATCGAGCCGCGATTACCAGAAACGCTTACTACTGACGAAACCATCTCGGGCACTTCCGGAAAGGTTAGCGCTTCCAGCAGCCGTGTCTGACCTTCAACGATCCCCAGTCGGGTTCCCTCTTCCATTTCCCCTGTCACCCGGACCTCACCCTCGTCACTCGGGGGCAGGAACTCGCTCCCGATGAACGGAAGAAGGCCAAAACTGCCCGCCAACAACGCGAACACTCCGAATACAAACTTCAGCCGATGCTGCAGCAGATAGCCAAGCATTCCCTGGTAGCGCTCTGTCAGCTTGCGCAGAGACCGCGTCGCTCCGTCCATCCACCCCCCCTTGGCCGGTCCCTCTTCCGGGGCCTCCCGGCTCAGAAACTTCGAGGCCAGCATCGGAACCAGGCTGAGCGAGACCAGAAGCGAGCTCACCAGGGCAAAGACGATAACGTAGGCCAGCTCCATAAAAAGAATACCCGAAACCCCCTCCACGAAAATTAAGGGCAAAAAGATGACCAGGGTCGTGATCGTGCTCGCCGTGATCGCCGGACCGACCTCGCGCGCCCCCTGAATCGAGGCCTGCTCGGGTTCCAACCCCTCCTCATCCCGCAATCGAAAAATATTCTCCAACACCACAATGGAGCTATCCACCATCATCCCTACCCCGAGCGCCAGGCCACCCAGCGTCATCAGGTTCAGCGTAAACCCGGAAAAGTAGACCAGCGCAAACGTCGCCACGACCGAGATCGGAATCGCCAGCGCGATCACCAACGTGCTCCGGAAATTCCCAAGAAAGAGAAAGAGGATAAGGATCGCCAGCCCACCCCCGTAAAGAACTGACCTCGCCACATTCGCGATCGAGTTTTCAATGAAGTTTCCCTGGTTCAGCACCGCGACCACTTCCGCCTGGGGGAAGTCCGCGTTCACCTCCTCGACCACTTCGAGGATGCGTCGCGAGACCTCCACCGTATTGGCGTCCGCCTCTTTCCGGATCGCTACCCGGATGCCCCGCTCGCCGTTCACCCGGATGATCCGTGTAATCCGCTCATAGGTGTCCCGTACCGTCGCGATGTCACCGATCGTAATCGTCGCCCCGTCCCGCCTTGCGACCACCGTGTTCTCAATCTGCTCCAACCTTTCAAACTGGCCGGGTGCCCGAAGGGTGACTTCCATCCGGCCTTCTTCGATCTGCCCCGTCGGCCGGTCCAAATTGGCGCTCCGCAAAGCTTCCACCACTTCGTTCAACGGCAGCCCCAGCGCGCTGACCCGGTCCTTGTCCAACTCCACCCGAAGCTCCCGGTCGTAACCTCCCCAAAGATCCACCTGCGCTACGCCCGGCACCCTCGCGAAACGGTAACGGATCTGTTCGTTCACCAGCCGGGTTAAGTCCACGGGGTCGAGATTTCCGGATACTCCGATAATGACGACCGGAAAGCTGTTGATGTCCCATTTGTTCACCCGCGGCCGGACGATGTCGTCCGGTAATTCATTGATTTCGTCCTCAAGGGTCGCCTGCAGGTCGAGAGCCGCCGTGTCGATGTCCGTTCCCCAGGTGAACCGCACCCGGACGCTACTCCGCCCCTCCGAGGATGAACTCGTGATTTCTTCCACCCCCGGCACCGTCCCCACGATTTCCTCAATAATCTGAGTTACTTGACGCTCCATTACCTCCGGGCTCGCGCCCTCGTAACCCGTCTGAATCGAGAGGGTCGGCAGCTCAATCTCCGGGAGCAGGTCCACCTGCAGACGATTGAAAGCACTGAACCCCAGAATCATTACAATCAAAGTCACCATCGTCGTGAAAACCGGACGATGGACGCTGAAATCCGCTAATTTCATGAATCTGCAGCCCTCGGCCGGCTCGCCCCCGGAAGCACGATCGCCGAACCGTCATTCAGCATCTGATGCCCGAGGACGACCACTTCCCCTTCCTCAGGCACCCCCGAAACCGCCACTGCGTCTCCCTCCCGGATCTGCACCTCCACTGGCTGCCAGCGCACGGAATTGCGCTCTTTGTTCAAGAGGAAAACCCCGTCCTCGTCATCCCGTCGCGTCAGCGCCACAAACGGGATAACCCGCGCCGACTCAAGCGAGTCCAAGGTGATCTGCGCCCGGATAAACATTCCCGGCTTCAGACGCTGGTCCGTATTCGCGATCCGCACTTCGATCCGCGCCTGACGGGAGCGCTCTTCAAAAACCGGAGAGATCCGTCTCACCTCTCCCGAGAACAATTGCCCAGGGTAGGCGTCCGTTTGCACCCTTACTTCCTGCCCGATTTCGATCCGCGAGTAATCCCGCTCCGTGACAAAAAACACTCCTGTTATCGGCTCGATCAGCACGATCGAAAGCAGGGGCTCGTTGACCGACACATTTTGTCCGCGGTCCACGTAGCGCTGACCCACATATCTTCCGTTCGGCGAATTTACCGCATCCCACTCCGCCCGTATCTGGGTATATTCCAGTCGGATCCGCGCCGCTTCGACCGCCGCCTCCTGCCGGATCACCTGCGCTTTCGCCACTTCCAACTGTGCGGTTCGCGCCAGCAGAGACGCCCGCGCCTGGTCATACTCCGCCTCCGAGCTCACCCCCCGCTTCTGTAAAGTCTCAATCCGCTCGAACTCCCGTTGCGCGATCTCCACATCGCTCCGGGATTGCGTCAGGTTCGCCTCCGCCACTTGTAACTCGGCCTCCGCCTGCGCGAGATTTTGCTGGAATTCCCGATCATCCAACTCGACCAGAATGGCCCCCCGTTCCACCGGGTCGCCAATGTCCACCGTGACCCGCTCCACCTGCCCCGATACCTTGGACGCCAACTCAAAGAATTCGACCGACTCGAGCGATCCATTGAACACACGCAGGAGACGAATTCGATCTGTCCGGATCGGCGCCACCTCCACCGGTGCCGCCCGGTCCCGGCGTCCGCGGTTGTTCTCCGGTTGCCCCTCCGTACATCCAAAATTTACCAATATCGCAAAAACAGGCAGAAATATCGGAAAGGTATGGAAGAGAAAATGACTCCATTTCATGCGCTTTTTAGCAAATTCTACAACCTCGGTTTATTCCCGACTTCCTGCAAACTGCAAATGCGGAAATCCGTGTCCAGCCCCCGGGGTTCCTTCACCCTTCCGTCTGCTCCCCCTTTCCGTTTTTTATTTGTCCCGACCGAAGCCTGCCGCCAATCATAAGTCTTTTTCACAACGGATCCCTCCCTATTCCCATGAAAGCCATGACCCCCATCGAGGAACTACGCCACTCCGCCGCCCACGTCCTCGCGTCTGCCGTTCTTCGCCTTTTTCCTGATGCCCAGCTCGATATCGGCCCTCCCACCGACTCCGGGTTCTACTATGATTTCGACCTCGAGCATAAGTTCTCCGGGGAGGACCTCGAACGCATCGAGGAGGAGATGAAAAAGGTCATCAAAGAAAACCAGCGCTTCGAACGCCTCGAGGTCTCGCGCGATGAAGCCGTCCGCATGATCAAGGAATTTGGACAGGTGCGCTTCAAACTCGGACGCCTTGACGATATCCCCGAGGACGAAACCATCTCCTTCTACCGCAACGGCGAATTCCTCGATCTCTGCGCCGGAACCCACGTCAACTACACCAAAAAGATCAAGGCCTTTAAGCTCCTCAGCGTGGCCGGAGCATACCACCGCGGCGACGAAAAGAATCCCCAGCTCCAGCGCATTTACGGCACCGCCTTCCCCACCAAGGACGAGCTGAACCACTACCTGGAAGCGCTTGAGGAGGCTAAAAAACGCGATCACCGGAAAATCGGCAAAGACCTTCGCCTCTTCCACATCGATGATGCCGTCGGCTCCGGCCTTATCCTCTGGAAGCCCAACGGCGCCGTCATCCGGCAGGAGCTTCAGGCTTTTATTTCCGAGGAATTGCGCAAGCAGGACTACCATCAGGTTTTCACACCCAACATCGGGAAACTCGAGCTCTTCAAGACCAGCGGGCACTTCCCCTACTACCAGGATTCCCAATTCCCGGCCTCGATCGACCGCGAGTTCCTTCACGAGCTCGCCGGGGAAGGCTGCACCTGCTCCGAACTGGCGCACAAGATGGCCGAGGGCGACATCGAGGGCTACCTCCTCAAGCCCATGAATTGCCCCTTCCATATCAAGATTTTCGACTCCGAGCCCCGCTCCTACCGCGACCTCCCCGTCCGCCTCGCCGAGTTCGGGACGGTCTATCGCTGGGAACAGAGCGGTGAACTCAACGGCCTTACCCGTGTGCGCGGCTTCACCCAGGATGATGCCCACCTCTTTTGCACCCCCGAGCAGCTCGGCACCGAAATCGAAGGCTGTCTCTCCCTCGTCAAGACCGTCCTCAACACCCTCGGGATGCAGGACTACCGCGTCCGTGTCGGCCTCCGGGACCCCGATTCCTCCAAGTTTGCCGGCGATCCCGAAAAATGGGACCTCGCCGAAAAGGCCTGCCGGGAGGCCGCCCTCACCCTCGGCGTTACCTTCTCCGAGGAACCCGGTGAAGCCGCCTTCTACGGTCCCAAGATCGACTTCGTCGTCAGCGATGTCATCGGGCGCGAATGGCAGCTCGGCACCGTCCAGGTGGATTACATCCTTCCCGAGCGCTTTGACCTCCACTATGTCGGAGCCGACAACCAATACCACCGCCCGATCATCATCCACCGCGCCCCTTTCGGCTCCATGGAGCGCTTCACCGGGGTCCTCATCGAGCACTTCGGGGGCAACTTCCCCGTCTGGCTCGCCCCGGAGCAGGTTCGCATCCTTCCGATCAGCGAAAAGGTCTCCGGCTACGCCGAGGAAGTCCTCCAC
>CAYQKH010000207.1:0-5047 GCA_964417945.1 uncultured Opitutales bacterium | reverse complement strand
CCGTGTGGCGAGGTAATCGATACAGCGCAGGGCATCGGCGACGAAGAAGCGGTGGGAAGATTCGCCGACGGGGTAGGCGCGGACGCCGTCGCGGAAGTGATCGTTGCCGGTTTGTTTTTCACTGAGTTGGCCGGGGGGGTCGAAGACGATAGTGAGGAACCCGGAGCGGGCGAAAAACTGGCAGGGGAGCTGGTAGGACTCGAATTGTTTCCCGGAATGGCCGACGGGGACGACGATGGGAAAGAAGGGGGGCTCGTGATTGGTGGGGATGTAGACGTTGGCGTTGACCTCCCAGCCGGGAAAGGAATCGAAGCAACAATTTTCGATCCGATAGTCGGCCTTTTCGCTGGCGCCGGCGAGGCGTGCGAGGGGAGGGGGTGCATCGGGGCCGACGGGCAGATCCTGGTGGGAGCGTCGGACGGCATCGCGGATCCTTGCGCGGTAGGGTTCCAGACGGTACTCGTGGAGAGCCTGTTTCCGCTGGCGGGCGGCGGCTTCAACATGGGCGAGAGAACGGCGCCCGATATGGTGACGGAGCTGCATCCGGAGGTCGGATCGCGGGGGAATAGGCGCTTGGGAAAAAAAGGGGTCAGGGGTCGGGGTCATGGCAAAAAGGGTAAGAGGGGCCGGGGGCGGAAGGCGAACTCTCGATTTAAGGAATTGCGGTGCTTTCCAGTGGGGTGGTGGAAAATGGTTTGGATCCCCTCGCGGTGGTTGACCCGCCCCGGAAACTAGCGAAATGTGGGAAGGATGTTGCGGGTTGGATTCATCGCTTTTCTTTTATTGGGCGGGGTAACGGCGGTAATTGTCTTGATCAAAAGCAAGCAATTCAGCGCGCCGGTGGAATTCGAGCTACCACCGGAGACGGTGACAAGTGCGAAGGCAAAGACTTTTGAATGGGACCAGCGTCAGCGGGCGGTAGGGACACTACGAGCGGAGCGCGGGGTGGTGTTGACGGCGGAGACTTCGGGTGTGGTGGAGCGGATCCTTTTTCAATCGGGTCACGAGGTGGAGAAAGGAATCCTCCTTCTGGAGTTGGATGCCGCGCTGGAGCGCGCCCAGCGCGAGGCGGTGAAGGCGCAGTTGGAGCTGGCGGAAATCAGCGTAAACCGGATTCGGATGCTGGTGAAGCAGCAGGCGACTTCGCTGTCGGAACTAGATGCGGCGGAGGCGACACTGAAACAGGCGCGAGCGGAACTGGGGGTGATCGACGCCCAGATTGGGGACAAGCAGCTGTTGACACCCTTTGACGGGCGGCTGGGCATCCGACGGATTAACCAGGGCGAATTCCTGGAGCGCGGGCAACCGATCGTGACCTTGGAGTCGACCACGCCGATGTTGGTGGATTTCTCAGTTCCGCAGCAGCAGGTGGGGAGAATTGGGGTCGGGGACCGGTTGGAGCTGTCGGTTTCGGGCGAATCGGACTTTCGTGCGGAAGGGCGGATTACCGCGATCGATCCCCGAGTGGATCCGGCGACCCGCAGTCTGGAGGTGGAAGGACAGTTTGACAATCCGGAGGGGATCTTCCTCGCGGGGATGTTTGTGGAGGTGGAAATCCTCGCGGAAGAGCCGCGGACAGTTGTGGCGATTCCGGCTGGGGCGGTGCTCTATCAACCCTACGGAAACCTGGTCTATGTAATCGAGGGTGAGGACGGCGGCGGACCTCGGGCGATCAGTCAGCGTTTCGTCCGCACGGGGGAGCGTCGCGGCGACTACGTCGAGGTGGTGAGCGGGGTTGAGCCCGGAGATGAAGTCGTTTCGGCGGGAGCGTTCAAGCTGAGCCCGGATCGGACCGTGATCGTGGACAACAGCCAGGCGCTGAAGCTATCGCTGGAACCGACACCGGAAAACCGTTGAGGGCAGGAGGATGCGATCAGCCTTTACGGATATTTTCATACGGCGCCCGGTGCTGGCGGTGGTGGTCAATTTATTGATTATCATCGCGGGACTGCAGGCCATCAGCAGCCTGACGGTCAGGCAGTATCCGAAGAGCGAGAACTCGGCGATCACGATCACGACCCCGTATGTGGGAGCGAGTGCGGACCTCGTGCGCGGATTCATCACGACACCGTTGGAGCGGGCGATCGCGGCGGCAGACGGAATCGATTATATCGAATCGCAGAGCCTGCAAGGGGTCTCGATCGTCCGTGCGCGGCTAAAACTGAACTACGACGGGACGAAAGCGTTAGCGGAGATTTCCTCAAAGGTGGACCAAGTCCGGGCAGACCTGCCTCCGGAGGCGGAAGTGCCGGTGATCAATATTGAAACGGCGGACAGTGAATTCGCGTCGATGTATCTGCAATTCGGCTCGGACCGGTTGGAACCGAACGAGGTGACGGACTATCTGCTGCGGGTGGTGCAGCCGGCGCTTTCGGCGGTGGAGGGGGTGCAGCGAGCGGACATCCTCGGGGGTCGGCTTTTTGCGATCCGGATCTGGTTGAAGCCGGAGCAGATGGCGGCGTTCAACATCAGCCCTTCGGAAGTGCGGCAGGCGCTGTCGCGGAACAACGCGCGTGCCTCGATCGGCCAGACAAAGGGGGCCTACGTGCAGGTCAATCTGACGGCGAATACGGACCTGCAGAGCGTGGAGGAATTCCAGAAGCTGGTGGTGCGGCAAGAAGGGAACACGCTAATCCGGCTGGGGGATATCGCCGACGTGGTATTGGGTGCGGAGAACTACGACGCGGAGGTGCGCTTCAGCGGAGAGGATGCGGTCTTCATGGGGATCTTTGTCCTGCCGAACGCGAACTCGCTGGATGTTGTAAAGCGGGTTGGGGAGGAGATGGAGGCGCTGCAAGCCCGGTTCCCGGTAGGATTTACCGGAGGGATTGCCTACGATGCGACGGATTATATCAACAGCGCGATCAAGGAGGTGATCAAAACCCTGCTGGAGACGCTGGGGATCGTGATCGTGGTGATTTTCCTCTTCATCGGATCCCTGCGATCGGTATTGGTGCCGGTAGTGGTGATTCCGCTGGCACTGGTGGGGACCTTTTTCCTGATGCAGATGTTCGGATTCACGATCAACCTGTTGACCCTGCTGGCGATCGTCTTGTCGGTAGGGATCGTGGTGGATGACGCAATCGTGGTGCTGGAGAACATCGAGCGGCATGTGGGTGAGGGGTTAAGTCCCTTTGAGGCGGCAATCAAGGGTGCGCGTGAATTGGTAGGACCGGTGATTTCGATGACGATTACGCTTGCAGCAGTGTATGCCCCGGTGGCGTTTGCCGGAGGATTGACAGGTTCGCTCTTCCGTGAATTTGCGATCACCCTGGCGGGCGCGGTGTTGATATCGGGATTCGTGGCACTGACGCTCTCGCCGATGATGGCCTCGCGGCTTTTGAAGGATTCGCTGCGGGAGGGCGGTTTTCCCGGGTTCATCAACCGGAACTTCGACCGTCTGCGGAACACCTATCGCAAGGCGTTGCGGACGACGCTGAAGGCGCGTCCGGTGATCTACGCGGTTTGGGTATTGATCCTGCTGATGTTATTGCCGCTCTTCATCCTCTCTTCGATGACGACGGAGCTGGCTCCGACGGAGGACCAGGGAGTGGTGTTTGGGGTAGTGAGCACGGCCTCCAACGCAACACTGGACAACACCGCCCACTTTACCTCGATGGTAAATGATGCGTTCATGAGCGCAACGGAGGCGGATTTCACCTTCCAGATCACCCAGCCTGCGGGAGGGTTCGGCGGTGTGATCGTGGAACCTTGGGGAGATCGCGATCGGACAATTTTCGAGATCCGACAGGGCTTGTTTCCGGAATTTGGCTCGATCGCGGGTGTGACCCTTTTCCCGGTCCTTCCGGCGGCCCTGCCTGGGGGGAGCAACTTCCCGGTGGAATTTGTTGTGTCCTCGACCGCGGACACAGAGCAGGTGTATGCGATCGCCCGGGAGATCGCGACGAAGGCGACGGCGAGTGGGCTGTTCGCCTTTCCACCCGAGCTGGATGTCAAATTTGACGAGCCGCAGACCCAGTTAATCATCGATCGCGACCGTGTGGCGGACCTTGGACTGAGCCTTTCGCAAGTGGGTAGCGACCTCGGGGTGATGCTCGGTGGGGACTACGTAAACCGGTTTTCGATTTCCGGCCGGAGCTATCGGGTGATTCCACAAGTCCAGCGGAAGAACCGTTTAAACCCGGAACAGCTACTGGATTTTCGGGTGGCCGGGCCGAACGGTGAACTGGTCCCGGTCTCGGCCTTCGCCCGGCTCAATGAGCGGACGCAGCCACGTTCATTGAACCGTTTCAACCAGTTGAATGCGGTGAAGATTACGGGCATCCCGGCGGCGCCGTTGGATGCGGCTTTGAAAGCGCTGGAGGAGGAGGCGGCGAAAGCGATGCCGACGGGTTACCGGATCGACTACGGGGGGGAGTCCCGGCAGTTGCGGGTGGAAGGCAGCAAGTTCCTCCCTTCGCTGGGCCTGGCGCTGGTTTTAATTTTTCTGGTGTTGTCCGCGCAGTTCAACAGTTTTCGGGACCCCCTGATCATCCTTGCGGGCTCGGTGCCGCTGGCGATGTTCGGATCTTTTATTTTCATGGCGATGCGGGCACCGGGGGACCCCTGGACGCCGCACTGGTCCTGGGGTTGGACGACCTCTTTCAACATCTATTCGCAAGTGGGAATGATTACGCTTGTGGGTTTGATCGCGAAGCACGGCATCTTGATCGTAGAATTTTCGAACCAGCTGCAACGAAGGGGCTACGCGAAGGTGGAGGCGGCCCTGGAAGGGGCGGCAACCCGGTTTCGACCGGTGTTGATGACGACGGCGGCGACCGTCTTCGGGCATATCATGCTGGTATTTGTGAGTGGCCCGGGTGCGGAGGCCCGCAACTCGATCGGCCTGGTTTTGGTAAACGGGATGATTATCGGGACCTTCTTTACCCTCTTTGTGATCCCGTCCCTGTACGTTTTACTGGCTAAAGATTACGCGAAAAGCCGACCTCCGGAAGTGGAATTGGCGGCTGACATCTGAACGCGGAGAGAGCGGGGGGAGAATGGGGAGGGGCCACAGATGGAGCGGATGGAGCGGAGGGGGAGAATG
>CAYQKH010000206.1:0-5073 GCA_964417945.1 uncultured Opitutales bacterium | reverse complement strand
CTTCTGCCAGCCAGTCGGGATCCGGGGCAGCTCGCCCGCCGGCACTGCCCGGGTCGCGCACCCTCACCGAAGGGTGCCGAGTCCCTGAACGAATGGACGTCGTGAACTTACCCGGGTCGGCACCGGGGGGAACCCATTCCGGGCGATTTGGCTCGGAAGGCTTCTCCTTCATCTTCCGCTCATCCGGGCTGGTCCTCCATTAACAGGTCCATGATCCGTTTCGCTGATTCCGGGATGGGCGTTCCCGGGCCGAAAATCGCCGCCGCGCCCGCTTCCATCAGCAGGCCGTAATCCTGGTTCGGGATCACGCCCCCGCAAACCACCTTGATGTCTTCCCGCCCCATCTCCTTCAGCGCGCCAATCAAGGCGGGCAGCAAGGTCTTGTGGCCTGCCGCCAGGGAACTCATCGCGATCACATGGACATCGTTTTCAACCGCCTGCCGCGCCGCTTCTTCCGGGGTTTGAAAGAGCGGGCCGATGTCGACGTCAAAGCCGATGTCTGCAAAACCCGAACCCACGACTTTCGCGCCCCGGTCGTGCCCGTCCTGCCCGAGTTTAGCGATCATCACGCGGGGGCGTCGACCTTCGGCCTCTTCGAACAATTCGATCTGGTTCTTTACTTCGTCCACACGTGCATCCTTTCCAAACTCCCGGGCGTAGACCCCCGACACCGTCCGGATCTTCGCCCGGTAGCGCCCGAAAGGCTTTTCCATCGCATCCGATATCTCTCCGAGGGTTGCCCGATGCTTCGCCGCCTCAACCGCTAATTCCAGTAAGTTGCCTTTTCCCGTCGTCGCATTTTCCGTTATCGCCTCCAATCTACGGCGAACCGCAGCGTTATCACGATCGGCCTTCAGGCGCTCCAGGCGTTCAATCTGAGATTTCCGGACCGCCGGATTGTCGATATCGAGGATATCGAGCGGTTCCTCCTGCTTTAGGCGATACTGGTTGAGTCCGACGATCGTCTCCTTACCCGAATCGATCCGGGCTTGCCGCCGCGCCGCCGCCTCCTCGATCCGGAGCTTCGGAATCCCCTCTTCGATGGCTTTCGTCATGCCTCCCAGTCCCTCGATCTCTTCGATGTGCGCCCAACTGCGCTCGGCCAGCTCCCGGGTCAGGCTCTCAAGGTAGTAGGAACCCGCCCAGGGGTCGATGACCGAACAGATCCCGGTTTCCTCCTGCAAGAAGAGTTGGGTGTTCCGAGCGATCCGTGCGGAAAAATCCGTCGGCAGTGCGATCGCCTCGTCCAGCGCGTTTGTGTGGAGGGACTGTGTGTGACCGCAGGCCGCCGCCAACGCTTCGATGCACGTTCGAACCACGTTGTTGTAGGGGTCCTGCTCGGTCAACGACCAGCCGCTCGTCTGGCTATGGGTCCGCAGGGCGAGGCTCTTCGGGTTCTGCGGATCGAAGCGCCGAACCAACTTCGCCCATAACATGCGGGCCGCCCGCAGCTTCGCCACCTCCATGAAAAAGTCCTTCCCGATCGCCCAGAAAAACGAAAGTCGGGGCGCAAAGGCGTCGATTGAAAGTCCTGCGTTGACCCCGGTCGGCAGTCGCTCCGGCCTCTTGCATGTGGTAACCCGAAATCGAGATGCTGTTAAATCGCGGCATAAACCGCGACGTGTAGGCGAAAATGTCGCCAATGATCCGCATCGATGGCTCCGGAGGATAAATGTAAGTGTTGCGCACCATGAACTCTTTCAGGATGTCGTTTTGGATCGTCCCCGAAAGCTGCTCCAGGCTGCAGCCCTGCTCCAGGCCCGCGACAATGTAAAAGGCCATCACCGGGATCACCGCCCCGTTCATCGTCATCGAAACCGAAACCTCGTCCAGCGGGATCTGATCAAAGAGGATTTTCATATCCTCAATCGAATCGATCGCCACACCCGCCTTGCCCACGTCGCTGACGACACGCGGGTGGTCGCTGTCGTAACCGCGATGGGTCGCGAGGTCGAACGCCACCGACAATCCCTTCTGGCCCGCCGCCAGGTTTCGCCGGTAAAAGGCGTTGGATTCCTCCGCCGTCGAAAACCCCGCATACTGGCGCACCGTCCAGGGCCGAAACGTATACATCGTGGCGTAAGGCCCCCGCAGATACGGCGGAATCCCCGCCGTGAATTCGAGGTGCTCGCAATCCTCGAGGTCGTCGGGGCCGTAAACCGGACGGACCGGAATCCCTTCCAGGGTCTCTTGGATCCAATCTTCGACCGATCGCCCCGTCCGGCTCGCCAATTCCCTTTCCCATTCTTCACGGGTAACCTTCGCTTCCGGCGATGCGTATTCAATTTTCGTGAAATCGGGGGTGGGCTGGCTCATGCTTCGGTCTCCTCCTCAGGCAACACCCCGACGGCCGCAAGGTATTTCCGATTCATCTCATAATGGTTGCTCCGGATCCACACGTAGTCATCCATCCCCACTTCCCGGAAAGCCGCCTCGGAGGCGCCGGGATGACCCGCCAGGATCAACCGGACCTCCGGGGCCCGCTCCCGGATCGCGCGTGCGAATCCCTCGAATTGTTCCACATACTGCTCGTCGCTGCCGCAGACCACCACGACCTTCGCCCCCGACCCGGCAACTCCTTCCGCCGCCGCTTCCGGAGTCTCGAAGCCTTTCGGATAATCGACCTCAAATCCCCCCGCTTCGAAGAATCCACGGGTGAAATCCGCCCGGATCTTGTGCAGCCGCAAGGGTCCGATATTCGCGAGGTAGAGCTTCGGCCCGTGCCCAGTCTCCGCGCGGTATCGGTCCGAGGCTTCGCGTAGCTGCTCGTAAGTTTCCCCGAGACGCCGGGACGGCAGTGGCTCCACCCGTTCCTGCGGGGCGTCCCCAAGGCCCAGCCCCTTCCGCATTTGTCCGAGCGTCAAGCCCTCGCGGATAGCCGAGCCGACGGACTCCAGGGAGCTGAAGTCCGGGGTTTCCTCTACCACCGGTTGGGCCCCCAACTGATTCTTCCGCTCGCTCAGAAGCCCCGCGTAATCCGGCCATTTCCCCGCCACGGGCTTCTCCTTCAAGTTGGCGTAAACGTTGGTTCCAACAAGAGATTTGCGCCGCTCTTGCACCAGGGTCTGGCTTTCATTCCGAGCCGCCTCGCAGTAGTCCCGGATCTTCCCCGCGCGAAAGGCTTCGACGTAACCGCCCATCCCCATGATCTCCTGGAAGCGAGACCACCCCGCCCGTGCCAGCTGATCCGTCAACGTCTCTAAATACCAGCTCCCCCCAGCTGGGTCGATCGTTCGCCCGATTTCACACTCCTCCCCGAGGATGATGTGCGTGTTCCGCGCAATCCGCCGGGAAAAACGGTCCGGCTCCCGGAGACATTCGTCAAATGCTCCGATCGTCAACACATCCACGCCCGCCAGCACCCCCGATAGCGCTTCCGTCGTCGTGCGAAGCAGATTTACATAAGGGTCCTTCCGCGTCTTGTTGAACAGACCCGTCCGGGCGTGAATCTCCAGCGCGGGGGCCGCCCCGGAGCATCCGTAATTCTCCAGGACCCGGTTCCACATCAGACGGGCCGCCCGCAGCTTCGCCGTCTCCATGAAAAAATGTCCCCCGATCGAAAAATGAAAAAGAATTGTTTCAGCGAGATCCTCCACGCGTTCCCCGCGCGCGGTCAGGGCCTCCAGGTAACCGACCGCCTTGGCTAAAACCACGGCCAGCTCCGTGACCGCATCGCCGCCCGCCTGGTGCACCGCAAACCCGCTGCTCCCTAACGCCTTCATCCCGGGTAGCCGCTCCCGGCAAAATCCTACCAGCCGATGAAGCAGATCGTAGTGCTGGTCCGGCGTCCCCACGTAATAGCCATACGTCGTCCACGCCGCCAGCGGGTCCGCCTCGATCCCCCCTTTGACCTGCGCCGAATCCACACCCTTTTCCTCAAGCCATTCCGAGAAAAACAAGGCCACTGGCAGACCCGCGTATCCCGGATGAAAATAAAATCGAACCGCTTCCGGGATCACTCCCTCCAACGCCCCCTTCAGGTCCGCTAGACAACTCAGCGACAACCCGCAGACCGCCACTTCCCCCGGCCCGGATTCACCCGGGTCACGAAAGGTGCTCCCCGCCTGGTCCAACGTCACGAATACCGCGTTCTGCCCGCCTTCCAAACCCTCCAGCAGCGCACGATTAAACGCCTCCGGCATCCCCTGCGGCAGCTCTTGCGCAATGCTCCAGCGCTCCTCCTTGTATCCCGTCATCCGCCCACCCCTGGCGCTCCCAGGTGTTCCCGGCGGGTTCCCTAAGTGCCGTAAACCCGAGACCGCTTCCGCGCGGTAAATCGGCTGCAACGGTATCCCCTCCACCGTCCGCGTGACCATCTTCTTCTCAAAGGACGCTCCCTTTAGCAAAGCTTCCGCCGCCGCCTTCCACGCTTCATAACTCGCCCCTTCAAATTCTCGAAAGAGCTTTCTTTTTCCGTTTTTCTTTTGCCCTGTCATGCGAACGTTGCTCTGTATTTGTTCTTCCCGGATTTCCTTTTATAACCAACTGCAATATTATACTTCCTTATTCTGAAATAATTTTACTTTAGCAAGTCTAATGTGAAAAACTGGTCTCATCAACGGAACAGGCTTATGATTCAAAAAATTGACCATCTCGGCATCGCCGTAAAGAGCTTGGAGGAATCACTTCCCTTCTATGAAAATTCTTTGGGCTTAAAATGCGAGGGAATAGAAGAAGTTGCCTCCCAAAAAGTGCGCACCGCCTTCTTCGAGGCCGGTGATGTTCACCTTGAACTCCTGGAACCCACCGACTCGGAAAGCCCGATCGCCAAATTCCTCGAAAGTCACGGGGAGGGAATCCACCATATTGCCTTTGCCACCGACAATATCGGAGCGCAACTCGAGCAGGCCTCCGCTTCGGGGGTTCGCCTCATCCACGAAGTCCCCTTTGAAGGGGCGGCGAACAAACTCGTCGCGTTTCTTCACCCGAAAAGCACCCACGGGGTGTTGACGGAATTCTGCATGCCCAAAAAGTAGGAATGCCGTGAGTATTCGCGAATTAACCGCCGACGAGGCGGCCGCTTTGGTTCAACACAACGACACCATCGGCTTCAGCGGCTTTACTCCCGCGGGT
>CAYQKH010000205.1:0-5078 GCA_964417945.1 uncultured Opitutales bacterium | reverse complement strand
CCTTTACCTCCTGGCATTGATCCTTTTCGCGCCCGGTAAGGGAAAGGCGGAGGGGTGAGGGGTATGGGGTAAGCGGTAAGCTGTAAGTGGTAAGCGGTAAGCTGTAAGTGGTGAGGAGTTGTTTGTTTTTTGTTGTGGGTTGGGGGGTGGAGAGGTTTTTGGGGATGGAAATGAGGAATGATTTTTTAAACAGGAGGACGCAGAGGGCGCGGAGAGGGGAGGGGGATGAGGAAGAAGATAATGAGGGGGGAGCGAGGGTAGTGAGCTGTAATTGGTAAGGGGTTGTTCGTTTTGTGTTGTGGGTGGGGGGTGGAATAAGGGGTAGGCCAGAAGACGAGGGGCGGAGGGGAGTTGAGGTGTAGAGCTGGCTGCTTGCAGCCATGCCTTGGGATGGGAGGTGCGCCTGGCCCTTCGACAGATTCGACAAGCTCACCGGAGCCGGACTCAGGACGGGCGAGCAGGCGGCCCTATGCGTGGACGGGACGGTTTTTTCGTATGTTTCGTATGTTTCGCGGTTTCCTTTTTTTAACTACGAAAGACGCAAAATACACGAAAAGGAGGAGGCTACGAATACGATTGAGACTGAGATTAGGAGGGTGGGGTAGTAGGGTTGATGACGTTGAGGCCGACCCGTTCGGCGAGGGCGGATTGGCGGGTGTCGGAGGTGACGAAACGGCGGAATTGGAAGAGGAGGGCGGCGGCGACGTGGAGGGTGTCGAGGGTGCGGCTGCCGAGGTGGGCGGAGTGGGCTTCGCAGAGTTGTCCGGCCTTTTTCCAGAGGGTTTCCCAATCCGGTTCCAGGGGCATGAGGACCCCTCGGCTTGCATCCGCGTCCAAGTCCGCAAGCGCGCGGTTTGCCTGGCCGACCGTGCATTCCCCGCGAAAAGCCTTGAGGTGCAAGGCGGCGGCGCACTCGGTGCGGTGTAGGCTGAGGAAGGGGATGGCCTGCCCGGCCTCGCGGACAAAATTGGAAACCGTCGGGGATTCAGCTTCCGGGGTGTAGAGCTTGAGAAGGATTCCCGAATCGTAGTAGAGGGTCATCGGTCGCCCCGGACTTCGTCGAGAAGCCTATCCGATGAAGATCCCTTCCACTCGTCCCTCCATGAAGCTTTTGCGCGTGCGGCAAAGTTCGGAAAGTCCGGTCGGGAGGGCTCACCGGGCGCCGATAATTCGGCGACCGTCTTCTTGTTGCGGGTAATGGCCACCCGCTCATTCGGACCAAGCGAGCGCAGCACCTTGGAGAGGTTGTGCTGGGCTTGCATGATCGAGATCTTCTTCATAGCGCATCAAATTAGCGCATAGTTTTTGCGGGATCAAGGAAAAGGGGGGGGTGGAAGGGTTTTTGGGGGTGGCCGCGGTCGCTTCGACATTGCTCAGGATTTTCAACAAGCGGGGGCTCTACGGGGGTTGGGCGGTTTTCTTTTTTAACTACGAAATACGCAAAATACACGAAAGGGTATGAGACGAAAAAGAGGGGGAAGGCGTGTAGGGGATTTTTATTACAGGCCGCTCATCTGCGCTGATCGTGCGCTGATGTTTTTGGGATAAGCGTCTGATAGGCGGAGATCAGCGGTTTTTTTGGTGTTTTGAATTTTCGTTTGTTTCGCGGTTGATGAACCACGGATGGCACGGATGGACACGGGAATCCAGAAGGGGAATCCAGAAGGGGTCAAACGCAAAATATAAAGATTTTATAGATTCTATAGTATTTTGGCTATTTTGCAGATTGGTCGTGAACGGAGTCGGAGATCTTTAAATTTTGCGTTTGACCCCTTGGCTTTTCCCCTTGGCTTTTCCCCTTGGTTTTTCCCGAATTTCAGCCACAAACCGAGTTTGGATGACCTTATGGGTTCGGCGTCGATGGCGAGCATCGAGCCCTACGGAATGCGAAAGATGTGAAATGGGGGGAGAGGAGGATGAGGATGAGGATGGCGAGGGGTAGGGCGGAAGGCGGAGGGGGTGCGACTGGGATCGCCGGCCTGGTGGTAACGTTAATTACTGAACAGGAGGGCGCGGAGGGAGGGGGAATTGAAGGTGAATTTTATAATCCGCTCATCTGCGCAAATCTTGCGCTAATGGTTGGAAGAGGAGCGCTGGATGAGTGGAGATCAGCGGTTTTCCTGTGTTTTGCGTGTTTCATTTTTTTAATTTACGAAAGGGGGTTGTGAGTGTGTCGGCGGGGAGGCGCGCTTGGCGAGCAAGCGGTCCTACGGGGGTCAACATCGTGGGGCCCCCTGCTTGACAGGCGTGCCTGATTCGTGGCCACAAAACAAGTTTGGATGACCTTATGGGTTCGGCGTCGATGGCGAGCATCGAGCCCTACGGGATGGTTTTGCCGGTAGGGGGAGGCCCGCTTGGCGAGCAAGCGGCCCTACGGGATGGGGAGCTTGTAGGGGGAGGCGCGCTTGGCGAGCAAGCGGCCCTACGGGTGGGGAGCTGGTAGGAGAGGGTTGGACGTCTTTTTACGTTTTTGAAGCAGGTGGTTTTTTGAAGGGGGTTTTGATGAGGCCGGAGAGGTTTTGGTCGGCGGGGTGGTTGAATTCGTCGAGGCCGAATTGGATGGATTCGGGGTGGGGGTGGTGGCGGAAGGTGCGGAAGAGGCGGTCCCAGATGGAGAAGAGGGCGGTGTAATTGGAATCGGTTTCGGGTTGGAGGCGGGAGTGGTGGACCTTGTGCATGCCGGGGGTGGTGATGAACCAGCTGAGGATGCGATCCACTTTGCGGGGGAGTCCGATGTTAGCGTGGTGAACCTGGGTGTTGGCAAACATGAGGGCTTCATAGAGGGCGAGAATCCAGAGCGGGATGCCGCTGAGAAAGAGGATCGGGCAGCGGAGAAGGGAGGAGAAAACGATTTCGCCGAGGTGGAAGCGGTTCGCGGTGGTGACGTCCATGTGGGGGTCGGAGTGGTGAACGCGATGGAATTTCCAAAAGAAGGGGAATTCGTGGTTCATGCGGTGCCAGGCGTAGGTCCAGGCATCGAGAATGAGGATGGCGGCGAGGAGTTGGGCCCAGGCAGGCAAGGGGACCCAGTAGAAAAGACCCCAGCTTTCCCGAGCGGTCCATGCGGTGATGGCGGCCAAGAGCCCGACAAAACCCACGGCGACGACTGCGACGTTGAGGATGCCTAAGAGGAGGTTACGCAATGCATGGGCGGAACGTTCGCGGGTCCGGTTTCGGAAAAAACCGAAGAAAGGGTGGCTGGATTCCCAGAGGAGCAGCAGCAAGAGAATTCCGACCGCCAGGGGCTGTCGGATCTGGGAAATTGTTGAAAAAACTGCGTCCATGGGAACTCCTCTACAACTCAAGATTCACAATCCTTTACCGTTGGGCGGAAAGAAATACGTTAAACCATCGTGAAAAAAATGGCAAAATAGGGGAGAGGTTTTGCTATCTCCTCTCCAATCCTCTTAATTTTGCCCACATAAATTGATTCATGGCGATTTCATCCAAAACGATCCCCGCTCCGAAAATTAAAGAATCGCTGATCCGGCTTCGCGAGAACATCGGAACGGTGATCAAAGGCAAGGATGAGGTGATCGACCGGGTGATCGTCTGTCTAATCGGCGGGGGGCACCTGTTGATCGAGGATTTGCCGGGAGTGGGGAAGACGACGCTGGCTTACTCGCTGGCGAAGTCCCTGGACTGCACGTTTTCGCGGGTGCAGTTCACGAGCGACCTCTTGCCATCGGATATCATCGGGGTTTCGATTTATGATGAGCAGGTGAAGGAGTTCATTTTTAAGAAAGGGCCGATCTTCGCGAACGTGGTCCTAGCTGATGAGATTAACCGGACAACGCCAAAGACGCAGTCCAGCCTGCTGGAGGTAATGGACCGGGGAAAGGTTTCGGTGGACGGGCAGACTTTTGCCGTGTCCCCGCCCTTCATGGTGTTCGCAACGCAGAACCCGGTGGATTACGAGGGGACCTTTCGTTTGCCGGAGTCGCAGATGGACCGCTTCCTAATGCGCCTATCGATGGGGTATCCCGCGTATGCGGACGAGATCGAGATCCTGAAGTCGGCCAATACGAGCTACGACATGATCCAGGCGAAGCCGGTTTTGACCCGCAAGGACTTGATGGAATTCCAACATTTCGTGCCGCAGGTCTTCGTCGAGGATTCGGTGTTGGATTATATCCTGCAAGTGATCCATGCGACCCGGACGGAAAGTGAATTCCGCTGCGGGATTTCGACGCGGGGATCAGTGGCCTTGCGGGTCGCCTCCCAGGCTCGCGCGCTCTACGAAGGCCGGAGCTTCGTGACCCCGGAGGATGTGCGCGAGGTGGTATTGCCGGTATGCGGCCACCGATTGGGGCTACGTCGCCAGACCAGCGACGCGATTGAAGAGCGCCAGACGGTGGAAAGTATGCTGAGCCGGAGCCTGAACAGCATCTCCCCGCCCCGTTAATCCGGATGTCGGACACCAATCCAGCTTTCCTGGTCGCGGAGCCCGAGAAGCGGAAATCGGGGGACTGGTCGGATCCGGAATACTTTTCCCGAAAGGTGGGCCGCTTTCGGAATTTCTGGCGATTGGTGGTGTCGCTGGTGGTGCCGCCGGACGCCCAGAAGACCGCGCCGACAACGACCGGGTGGATCCTTATTCTCCTGTCGATGGGGATCGGGATGGCCGCCTACAATACATCGAGCAACATCCTCTTCATGACGCTCTCGCTGCTGTTGAGCAGCCTGATCCTGAGCGGGGTACTCTCCGTATTGAACTTCAAGGGGACGCGCTGGCGGCTGCACCTGCCGTCGCATTTCCGTGCGGGAGAGCCAGCCCGGATGCAGATCGAGGTGAAAAACGAAAAGCGTTTCCTCCCGACCTACAGCATCTGGTTCAACGTGCGCGGGGAGGACGACGCGAAGACGGAACGCATTTTTTTGAGGAAGCGCCTGGAGACGGGAAAGCAGGAATTCCTCGACTGGTTTTACACGCCGAAGGAGCGGGGAATCGCGAAGCTGGAAATCAGCGGGATCGAATCGAAATACCCGTTCGGGTTTTTGCGCAAATCGGTTGGGGGCGCGACGCGACAATCGGTCCGGGTGTGGCCGGAGCGGATCGATTACCAATGGACGGAACC
>CAYQKH010000204.1:0-5136 GCA_964417945.1 uncultured Opitutales bacterium | reverse complement strand
ATCCTGGTTGCCCAGAAATATGCCGACCAGCGGTTCCGGCACCGGGTCAAAGGCGATCACCTCCCCCGCTCCATAGGCCCGCGCTAATTGGATCGCGACTAGTCCGCCCGGTCCCAAACCGTTCACCGCGAATTGTGTTCCCTCCATCGAAGTCACCTCTTGGATTTGCTGAAACGAGACCTGCACGCACATCCCCAGCTCAAGAGAGGCCACGCCCACCGGGTCGAGGTCCGACGGAACCGGAATCAAGCTGGTCTCTTTCGCCGACACATACTCCGCGTAGCAGCCTTGCCGCGCCATTCCCTGGTCCCTCCAAAGTGCCACCCGGTCGCCCTCCTCGAAACGGGTCACCCCCTTTCCCAACGCAACCACCTCCCCGGCCGCCTCATGCCCCGGTTGCCCAAGGGTGTAGGGGTAATTTAATTCCATCCCCGGAATCATCGGTTCACCCGCATCGATGTGAAGGTCCCAGTGTGGACAAGTTGTCACGGCGTTGACCTTCACCAGGACCTCTCCCTCCGGCACTTCCGGTAACGGTACTTCTACCAGTTCCGGCTTTCCCGGCTCCATATATTGAATCGCTTTCATTTCAGTCATTTTTCTCATCCTCAGCGTGGGTGCGACCGCGCCTCCCGACAATCCCAAACCTGAACCCTTTCCAATCCAACCCCGTAGGGCTCGATGCTTGCCATCGACGCCTAACCCCTATTCGCCAACCAACCCCTACAGGCCTCAACACTCCAACACCTTCTAGGCAGGATCTGACTTCCACACTTCAACAGGATGGACATGCACTTCATCCAGCCACGCGGATGGGGGATATTTTCCGTCGATCAATGAAGCTTCAAAGAGGTAACGGGATTCCCGATTTCCCTCCCAATAGGGCCACACTTCTCGAAAACTGATTAAACCGGCTCGATAGGGATTCAGGAAGATATAGCGCCCGTAGGACTCAGCAGTTTCTTTAGCCCTGAGACGGTGTTCGAAAAAATTGTCCTGCCAGAAATAGCCCTGCTTTCGAAGGGGGATCCCGACATGAAACTTAAACATGCGCAAAACCTGGTCCAAGGACGTCTTCCTTCCCAAACGAAACAGCCAATGCGCATGGTCCGGCATAAGGGTAAAGCCCAGGGACAAAGCGATGTCAGAGATCTGACAAAAATCCAGAAAAACTCTGCTCTTCTCGAAATGAGCCGATTTCGCCAGAACCGGAGCACGGTTTTTTACCCCTGCCTTAATAAAATAACGCGCCCCTGGGATGGAAACCCGCCCTTTTCGCAAATCAAGAGTTTTCCGCTTCGGCATGGGAATACGCAGTTTACCAACAGAAAAACTCTTTACAGGCGCGCCTGCAAGCAGACGGCCCTAACATACCAAAAAAAAACCCCCGTAGGACTCGATGCTCGTCGAAGACCCTGAGCCATCGTCGAAGGGCCATCGACGCCTAACCCCTATTCGCCAATCAATCCCTGACCAGCTCAATGACCGGCCCCCCCCTACCAATCCAGGATGACCCCCAATACCGTTTCCCTTTTTGAATGGATCAACTCCCAGGCCGCCGCGGCTTCCCCCACCGGGAAATGGTGCGTGATCAACGGCAGCGTTTCCAACGCACCCGAGGCGATCAGATCCCGGGTCATCTCCAGACGCTCCGCGGTTGCCCCCGAAACCAGGTCGATTGAGATTTCCCGATAGCGGGGTGGTTGCAGGTGAAAGGCGTCCGCCTTACCGTAGAATCCGGCCGAAACCAAATGCCCGTAACGGCGCATCCTTTTCTGCAGGGCGTCCATCACCGCGATCGAACCCACCGTATCCACCGCTACTTGCAGCCCCTCCGGAAAACGCCCCGCAATCCTCTCTTCCCAACTCCCGTTATCCTCCAGAAGGGTTTCCCCGTGCTTAAAAAAAGACAACCGGTCCGCGTGACGTCCGACCAGGATCACCTCCGCCCCGCGATGGGCCAACATCTGCCCCGCCCACTGGCCGACGAGCCCGTCCCCGATCACCACCGCCGGATCGCCGACCTCCACTTTCGGGCGCCATCCGCAATTGAATCCAACCTGCGTCAAAACCAGACCGGAAAAAGCCAGCGGATCCCTCCCCTCCGGTAAGGTCATGACCGCTCCCCGACTGCTTACACACGGGGAGATGTGGCCGGCTCGCGGCTCCACCATCCCATTGATCTTTCCCACCGAGGCGAAAACCCGGTCCCCCTTTTTCAAATCGTCCACATCGGCACCGACCCATTCCACCGTTCCGATCTTCTGGTAGCCCGCCGCCACCGGAAACGGCGGTGGATCTTCCGCCCGAATCGGCGTGTCCCCATCGATCCGTTCCCCGCGTAAATACGACCCCTCCGTTCCGTTGCTGATCCAGGAATGGGTGGTGTGTACCACCACGTCTCCCGGGCCCGGATCCGGACAATCCACCTCCGTGAATTCAACACCATTCCGCCGTGGAAAGACGACCGCTTTTGCTTTCATTTTTTATCTCTCATTGCTTCCCCCGTTGCATTTATTTTCACCCTCTAACCGGTTCCCTTCCCAAATAGTAAATTAAGAATCATCCCTGCGCTGTTGTCCCCCGCCATTCACTCCGCCTGCCGGAGGGTCGGGACGGATCGGCATTCCGTTTAAGGGATCGGGGGCAGGGGATAGGGGGAATACTTGCCTTCAAAGGCCGTGTAGCTACTAACGTCCCGTTCACTTAATTCAGCCGCCCAGGGGGCCCCCAACTCCTTGAAGCTCTTTCCTTCGACAAAGGCGCGGACCCCGTAATATTCCATGTTTTCAATGGCATCCAGCTCGTCTCCGAGCGGCATTTTCAAATGAGAAACCGAGGATTTCGGAATATCATGGATCGGCCCGGTATCATGGATGGCGTTGACCAACGCGGAGACGCCCGCCGCCTGGTCGATCGTCACCACGTCAACCGGCTTTCCTTCAAAATAGTCCACCAACTGCTCCAACATGTAATCCCGCATCGGATGGTGGTCCCGTCCCGTGAAGGTTTTCTCACCGGAGGCGTTTTGCAAGGTATGCACGTTGCAGAATCGCCAGATCAGACTCCCCTTCGTTCCGGTGATTCGAATTCCCGGATCAACCTGGCCGACACAACTATGCGAAAAGGTCATCCGTCCAACGATTCCCTCTTTGAATTCCACCTCCGCCCGGACCGTGTCAAAGGAGGAGATCGGCTTACATCGGTAGGTCTCCGATCGCAACGTCTTCATATGCCCACGCCCGTTCTGTGTATTTCCTGCAAAAAACAGCACCAGGTTTGAGATGTGGGCGTTCGCATTGTGCATCGGGGAATCCAGGATCCACGAATGTCCATCATGCAGGCATCCACTCCAACGGTTTCTTGAATAATAACTTTTTGCCCGCGGCCATAAGGCGAAGGCATCGATTTCCCGGATCTCCCCAATTGCTCCATCCAGCAGGTGCTTTTTGATCTCACGCACTTCATCCTGGTAGATGTGCTGGTAGCCCACCGCAACCTGGAGCCCGCTACGCTCTTGCACCTCCTGCATCAACTGGATGTCCTGCAAGGTCGGGGCAACCGGTTTCTCCACAAGTACCGGAAGACCACGGTCCAGACAGTCAATCGTCATTTTCCGGTGCCAACCGATCCCGGTTGGGATCGCAACCCAGTCCAGACGGTCCTTCTCTGCGTCCAGCATCTCGAGATAGTCGCGGTAGATCGGAACCCCCTCGGATTGGAAATACTCGACCTGCTTTGGCGCCTCCTCCGGGTTGATGATCGTGACCGCGCCCCACCGCAAACGCCCCGAGCGCACGATCGGCTGCAGGCTGGAAAAATAGCTCTCTCCATAACCGGTTACTCCGATCAAACCGATCGATAACGGTCCCCCGGAATGCCTCTGATCCGATCGCTCTCCTGACTTTGTCCTGTCCTTACTCATAAAGCGTTAAGACCGAACATAGAATCCAGCGGCCCACAAATCAAAAAGCCCACTACTTCCCCTCCCTCCACTTTTTCCTTTTCTCGATCGGCTTTTCTTCCAACCCTGAAACCCTTCACCTTAACCCCAAGACCTATCATGTCCTTTGAATTCGGCATCCTCTCCGACGAAATCTCACTCAACCTCGACGAAGCCCTTCGCGAAGGCGCCGCCATCGGCTTCCGAAAATATGAAATCCGCTGCATCGACTCCTACGAAGAGCGGGTTCCCTACTTTAAAAAGGAATACGAGGAACGCCTTGTCCAGGAGGTCGAGGAGGGCAATATCGAGGTGTCCGCGATCTCCCCCGGACTCTTCAAAATCAAGCTCTCCGAAACCGAAAAACTGGAGAAGCAGCTCCACACCGACCTGCCGAAAACCTGTGCGCTGGCCGTCCGCTTGAAATGCCCCATCATCATTGTTTTCGGCTTCCTCACCGAGGAGGGGGGGGACCGCGATGAGGTGATCCGCCTTCTTTCCGAGGCCGGGAAAATTACCGCCAGTTACGGTTTGAAACTTGCCGTGGAAAACGAGCCCGGTGCCTACTGCGATACCGGCGAGCGCACCGCCGCCATCGTCAAAGCGATCAATCAGCCCGGCGTCGGTATCAATTGGGATCCCGCCAACGCCATCTCCTGCTATGAGCCCGCCTACCCCATCGGCTACGAAGCCGTGAAGCCCTACCTCCTCAACGTCCATATTAAGGATCAGATCCCCCTCCCCCCCGATAAGTGGGAAAACCGCCTCATCGGCGATGGCGGCATGAACTGGGTGGGGCAGCTCCGTGCCCTCAAGCGGGATAAAATCCTCTCCCATCTCACCCTCGAGACCCATGTTTTCCCCCTTCTCGAATCCACCCTCGAGGATATGCGGCGCCTGAAGATCCTCATGCAAACCATTGAAGCACTGGATTCCGGTTCGGGGGATCCGGCATGAAGCCCTCCTTCTTTCGCCTTCCCCTCTTTCTCGCCCTCGCGGCCCTTCCCCTCGCCGGGAGCCCCTGGGACGATGTCACCGAGGCCGTTGGCCTCGCCGGGCATCCCGTCAGCCAGTTGAAGTTTGCCGACCTCAACGCCGATTCCTTCCCGGACGTTGTCCTCATCCCCGCCAGCCGCTCCGCCGAAAAACCCCGGGTCTTTCTCCACCCCGGGACCGCCTCCCCCACGCTACCG
>CAYQKH010000203.1:0-5159 GCA_964417945.1 uncultured Opitutales bacterium | reverse complement strand
TCCTTCTCTCCGCACTCGTTCTTTGCGGTTCTATCCTCTTCGCCTCCGAACCCGCCAACCCCTCGGATGCCGAGAAAAAACCCGTCCTCGAAAAAGGGGATGTCGAGCGCTTCATCCAGACCTTTCCCGCCATCGCCAAAGACTTTGAGGCCCTCGGTCAGGAATTCGACACCCGTGAAGACTTGAGCGCACTCATGGCCCTGTCCGCGACCCAGCAATCACAAGCCATTTTCACCAAACACGGATGGGATCCCAAAACCTTTTACCAGAAGGTCACCGCTATCTCCTTCGGCTATGCACTCCTCGAAATCGAGAAGGAACTGGCTAACCTTTCCGAGCAGGAACGCGCCATGGTTCAATCCATGATGGGTGCTCAAATGGGCCTCCCCGAAGTCCATCCGCAGGACCTCGAAAAAATTCGTTCCCATTCCAAAGCCCTCGAATCCTTCTTCGATAAGATGTAAACGGCGTTTCTTAACTCAACTTTCATCAGAGCATTGGGTCTTCTGGGTGGTTCACCGTGAAGGCCTTTTTTTTGGCACCTAGGTTTTGTAAAAAAAATTTAAAACCCGGTGCCTGCTTTGAACTTTGCCTCAGATACGGTGTGTTACGGTAGCGTTTCAAAAACCAATAACCTCAATCAAACTGACGATGAAACTTCACACAAAATTCGGGCTACCCATTCTCACGGCGTTAGCCTTTTTTCTAAGCTCAGTGCAGGCGCAAGAGGAAGCATCCAGCGGTATCACCAGTGTCACCTTGGACTTTGCTGCCCTTGAATCTGCCGCCAGCCTAACCTTTGACTCGGTTGCCAACACCGCTACACCTGCGCCCGGTTTTCCGGCCGCATTTGCTATCACCGGCGAAACTCCGTTTCAGTATAACCTGAACCCGTTTTCTCCGGTCGGCGGGACAATCAGCCACTCCGGCAGTTTAACCTTCGTTGTTACCGGTACGACGACCGAAGTCCAAGTCGGTGAATTCGAAATCGGGTATGATCCGTCTCGCGCTTCCGCCACAACTTCCGGTTTTTTTGTTGAAGACACGGTTTCCGCCTTGGGCATCCTCTTCGATGTCGGAATCCCCAACCCGCTTACCGTCGGCCCCGACGGGGTGCTCATCGAAGCGCCCCTCCTCGTCAGTCCGGAGTTTGCAACCTACCTTTCCACCAATAGTCTGGCCACCGCCGACTTGACGGGTGTGGTTATCGGTGCGGCCCAAGTTAACTCCAGCCCCGAGCCGCTGACCGTATCGTCCGGTGTCACCAGCGTGAATCTCGATTTCGATACCTTGGCCTCCGCCGCCAGCCTGGAATTCACCGCCGTGGATAATTCCGGTATTCCCGCGACAGGGTTTCCGGCAGGTTTTGCGATAACCTCCGCATCCCCCTTCCAGTTTGGGATCGATCCCTTTGCCCCCATCGGTGGTTCGATCAGCCACACCGGCAGTGTCACCTTCACCATTTCCGGAACCGAAACACTCGTTCAGGTAGGGAATTTCTCTATCGGTTATGATGGTGCTCGCGCCACCGACGGTAATTCCGGTTTCTTCGTTGAAGACACCATTTCCAGCCTCGGCATCCTCTTTGATGTCGCCGCTCCGACGACTCTGGAGGCGGGTCCGGACGGGTTTTACGCGGAAGCGGACCTCAACGTGAGCCCCGAGTTCGCGACTTACCTCTCAACCAACAGTCTTGCTGAGTCGGATCTCACTGGTGCGGCCATCGGCTCTGCCATTATCAATGGTATAACCGAAATGTCGGACTATACGCCTCCCGCAGACAATGAGTTGTTAAATATCTCAACCCGTTGTTTCGTCGGAGACGCCGCCTTTACCGACTTGGCTAATGCCAGCATCATTATTGGTGGTTCCGATCCGGCTACCGTCGTTTTCCGTGGTCGCTCCGTCTCGATTTCGGACAGCATTACCGCCGATAAGTTGTCCGACCCCATTATCGAGGTGATCCAAGTCGGCGTTGGTTCGCTCGGAATGAATGACAACTGGGCCGATGCCGAGAATCTTGAGCTGGTGTCCGGCACCACCTTGGATCCTGCCGTCATTGGTATGGATGCGAATGAATCCATTCTCATTCTCGAAAACCTCGAACCCGGCACTTATTCCCTCCGCGTGACCTCGGGCGTCGCCGGCGAAACCGGGCTCGTCATTGCGGAAGCTTTCGCAGTTCGCAACTGATCCCGGATCCAACACGCTAATCTTCAAAATCCCCGGTGGTCTGCCACCGGGGATTTTTTTTAGTTTCCCCGGGACAGATCCCTCTACAAGAATTTCACCAAGGCTTTCCCCGAATTGCCTCCTTTTCATTATTTTCGATGGCCCGTTCCGAAGGTATCCGCTTTTTACGCAATCGCCGGCGCGGACGGGTTCAACTTCGAGTACCTTGTCGACCTGGAAGCGGTGGCTAATCGCCATCCCGAAAAAATCCTCATTGGCAATCTCAACAGCGCCACGCTCGCCAGGGGATCACCCGAGGAGATCGAGGCCGCCGTTCAATCCTGTATCCGGGCCGGAGCACCCGCTCCCGGTTTCGTCCTGAACGTGGGGGGCGGTCTCACCCATGAAATCCCCCTTCCCAACCTCCGCCACTACCTCGAGGTCCGGAAAAAAAGCTGTCGCAATCCATAGAGCCTTAACCCTTTAGTCGCCAATCGCTCCCCACGAGATGCCGGACCTCGTCCGCATCCTGCCAATAGTAAACCGTGAAAAATCGTCCATCTTCCAGCAGCTTCGTGCTCGGATAACCCATATCCCGGTGGACCGCGTCATCGCGGAGCAGGATTTCCTCGTTCAGCTTCCAGGTCGCTCCCCCGTCTTCACTCAAACAAGCCCGTATCCCCAACGGCTCCCGCCTACGATTTCCGTAGGTACAGAGGATCCGGCCGTCCGGCAAATGCAGTAAGTCTGCCGGACTCGACCCTAAACAGGGGATTGATGTGTCCTTTAACGGACTCCAGGTTGCGCCTCCATCCTCCGAAAAAGATTGCCAGAAAGATCCGTCTTCCGTCCGGTTCAACGACAGCACACGGCCATCTCGCAGGGCCAGAATCCGGTTCTCCGTAAGCCGCTCCACCCCCTCCGGATTGGCACATCGGCCCTGAAATTTCCAGGTCTCCCCACGATCCTCCGATCGGGCAAACCAGGGAAAAACGTCGCGGCGGTCCCCGATCTCATGTCCCGACATCGGAAGCAGCCAGCTCCCGTCGGACAGTTCCACCGCACGTCCGGCCGTGCTCATCGTTTTTACCTCGGGGACCGTCAATTGGCGCGGGGTTTCCCAATGGCGTCCATTATCGTGGGATCGCATCGTAAAGACCCCCACCAAACCGGAAACAATCGGAATCTCCGGGTGCTCGAGAATGAAGTCCAGGCCCTCCAACTCCTCCCGGCGCTCCGTTGGAACGACCTTCCAACGAAAGTTGTTCACCAGCAACGTATTCCCCAGCCGTGCGATGGATGTCCCGTTTCCTCCTTCCGCATCCACCGTTACCGGTCCTTCCCAGTTTTCACCATCCTTCGAACGTATCAGCGAAGTGCGGGTCGACGCATGCGTATGGGTTGTGACCTCCGGGCCTTCCCAATCCGCCTGCCGGAATACCACCAGATACTCCCCGTCCGCACCGAGCTCCAGCATCGAGATCGGCCCGCAATAGGAATGTTTGTCCCGGTAAAGGATTCGGCTCGATTCGAACAGGCTCATGCCTCAAACCCTGAACCTCCAATCAACCCTACGTCAAGACCGACCAGAGGATCCCCGCACCGATGGCCGATCCGATCACTCCCGAAACATTCGGGGCCATCGCGTGCATCAGCAGGTAGTTGTTCGGGTCGGCCTCGCGCCCAACCATCTGCACCACCCGCGCCGAGTCCGGAACCGCCGAGACGCCCGCCGCCCCGATCAACGGGTTGATTTTCTCCTTCAGGAAGAGATTCATGAATTTCGCGAAGAGCACGCCGCCCGTCGTCGCAACGCAGAATGACAAGGCACCCAGGCCGAAGATCATGAGGGAGTCGCCTGTCAGGAAACCCTTGTTCACCATCTCCCCTTCGACTTCAACCATCCGCACCGCCTGCGTACTCGCACCCACTGAAAACCCGAGCAAGATCGTCACGATGTCGATCATCGCGTTTCGCGCCGAATTCGCGAGACGGTCCGTCACCCCCGACTCCTTTAACAAATTTCCGAAAAACAACATTCCCAGCAGCGCGATCGAACCGGGCGCAATTAGGCCGCAGATCAGAAAAGCCCCCACCGGGAAAATCATCCGCGCACGCCTGGAAACCTCTTTCGGCGGCTTCATCCGGATCCTCCGCTCCTCCCTCGTCGTCAAGAGCTTCATGATCGGCGGCTGGATTACCGGCACCAAGGCCATATAGGAATAAGCCGCGATCGCGATCGCTCCCAAAAGATGCGGTGCCAGTTTCGCCGATAAAAAAATCGCCGTCGGCCCATCTGCGCCCCCGATGATCCCGATCGCCCCCGCCTCCTGGGCCGAAAAGCCCAGAACCAGCGCCCCGAGGAAGGTCAGGAATATCCCGATCTGCGCCGCCGCCCCTAATAAGACCAGCTTTGGGTTCGATAGCATTGTCGAAAAATCCGTCATCGCCCCAATTCCAAGGAAAATCAAAGGCGGAAAAATTCCTTGGCTGACACCGAAGTAAATATAACTCAGGACGCTGCCTTCATCGTAGGCCCCAAGCGGCATGCCAACAACGTAGGGGATATTTCCAACGATGACCCCGAATCCGATCGGTATCAAAAGCAATGGCTCATAATCCTTGGTTATCGCCAGAATGATGAAAACGACCCCAATCAGGATCATCAGAGCGTTCCCCCACGTCATCCCATAAAAACCCGTGGACTCCAGAAATTGAAGTAACGGCGTCATGAGATCTCGATTAAAGCTTGTCCCTGGCTGACCGCGTCACCCACTCCAACGTGGATCTTCGTCACCTTGCCCGCCTTCGGCGCGGAGATGCGATTCTCCATCTTCATCGCTTCCATCTTTAAAAGGTCTTTGCCCGCTTCCACGCTGTCCCCTTCTTTAACATAGATCTCGAGGATCGCCCCCGGAATCGGTGCCGTCACCGCATTGGCGGAAGCCGCTCCTCCCATCGACGGGGCCGGGGCTGAAGGTGCCGCA
>CAYQKH010000202.1:0-5170 GCA_964417945.1 uncultured Opitutales bacterium | reverse complement strand
GACGCTTCCCGGGCGGGCTGCCGGCGGGGGGTCGGGGCGTGGCGCGCCTCGCCAGGGGGAGGGGCAAGCTCCCGCGCCTCGAGGACTTCACCCCGAGCAGTGACCACGGGGCGCTGGGGCGGGACGGCCTACCCGTCGCTGGAGGCGCTTCCGGAGCGGATCGACCTTGCGAGCGTGGCAACCCCGGCGGGAACGCACGGTGCACTGGCCCGGCAGTTGCTGGAACGGGGCGCGCATGTCCTGGTGGAAAAGCCGGTGGCGTTGGATCCGAATGAGGCCCGGGAGCTGGTGGAGTTGGCAGACCGTCGTGGACGCATCCTGCAGGTCAACCACCAGGAGCGTTATTTCCTTTGGGAGGCGGGGCTCCCAGCAAAGCTTGGAGCACTTCAATCAATCGCGGTGAAGCGGCTGGGGCCGCCCCCGGCGAAGCCGTCGGATTGCAGCGTCGTCCTGGATATCGTGATCCACGACTTGGACTGGATCCGGGCTTTCGTGCCTGGAGGAATTGCCGGGATCGAGGTGAGCCGCGCGGAGAAGGGAGGATCGAATTTACTCGAGACGGTGGCGGCGCGCCTGCATTGCGATTCAGGGATGGTGATCGATGTGGAAGGAAGCCGCGCGCATGCGGAGCGGCGACGGGAAGGGGTGATTACGGACGGGGGGAGCGCTTTCCGGATCGATTTCGTAAACCGCCGGGTGACGGCTCCGGACGGCTCGGAGGCTTACCCCGGATCCCCGGAGGCGGCTGCCGCCCTTTACGGGGATCACCCTTTCGAGGCGGAGGATTTCGTAGGAAAGTCGGTGGCGCATTTTATCCACTGCGTCCGGACAGGCGGGGTCCCGCTGGTCGACGGGTTGGCGGGGAGCCGGGCACTGGAAACGGCGCTTGCGTTGGAGCGCGCGAGCTATTCCTTTGTGGAAGATATCTTATGAGTGACGCCCAATCGCCTTCCCCATTGAACCAGGGGCATGTTTTTTCCGAATCCCGTGAAAAAGTCAGCAAGATCCCCCTGCTGGACTTGCGTCCCCAATTCGAGCGCCTGCGTGATGAGATTGGCGCCCTGGTGCTTGGGGTGCTGGATCACGGACAGTTCATCAAGGGTCCGGAAATGGTGGAACTTGAGGAGGAGTTGGCGGAGTTTGCCCAGGTAGGGGACGCGGTAACGGTCGGGAATGGAACTGACGCGCTGCAGATCGCGCTGATGGGTGAAGGCGTCGGCCCGGGAGATGCGGTTTTCGTCTCGGGATTCACCTACGTGGCGAGCGCGGGAGCGATTCTGCTGACGGGGGCCACGCCGGTTTTCGTCGATATCCGGCCGAAGTCCTACAACATGGATCCGAACGATCTGGAAGCGCGGATCAAAAGCGTTCAAAAGGGGGGAAAGCTGAAGCCGAAAGCAGTCATGCCGGTGGACCTTTTCGGTTTGCCGGCAAACTATGAACGGATTCTTGCAATCGCGGAAAAACACGGCTTGTCGGTGATTGCGGATGCAGCGCAGAGTTTTGGGGGGACGATCCATCGCAAGCGGGTGGGTTGCCTGGCCCCGGTGACCACAACCAGTTTTTATCCGACGAAGCCCCTCGGGGGATACGGGGATGGCGGAGCGGTTTTTACGACTGACCCGGAACGTGCTGTGATCTACCGGTCCTTGCGGGAGCACGGGTTTCCGGCGGGGGATCGCTCCGCAGCAGTCCGCGTAGGGCTGAACAGTCGATTGGACACGATCCAAGCGGCGATCCTCCTCGCAAAATTGCGGGCGTTTTCCGGTGAAATCGACCGCCGGGAGGAAGTGGCCCGGCACTACGACGCGCGACTGGATGGAGCGGTGGACCTTCCGCTCCGGCCGGAAGGGGTGACCTCGGCGTGGTCGCAGTATTCGATTCGTCTGGAGAATCGCGACGCGGTTCGGGCGGCGCTGACGAAGCACCGGATCGGAACGGCTATCTACTATTTAAAGCCTTTGCACCTGCATCCGGCCCACGCGGCCTACAGCGAGGGTCCGGGTTCCTTAACGGTATGCGAGGCGGTCAGTCGGGAGGTCCTGAGCCTGCCGATGCATCCGGATCTGACGTCGGAGGAGATCGATCGGGTCTGCGATGTGTTGGTCGACGCGGTGAAAGGTTGAGGAACCCCCCCCAAGGAAGAGGGCCCCACCGCGGTTTGGAAACCTGACCTTGAAGAACAGGCGGGAGAGGGTTAGCTACATATGGATGGATAGATGGCGGTTTTTACATATCACGGACACCCATGTGGGTTCCCCTCGTTCGTTCCGTTACCAGCCCAAGTTTCTTGACCAGTGGGAGACGGCGAAAGCACAGATCCAGGAGCTGGAACCGGACCTCGTATTAGTGGGCGGGGATATCACCCGAGACGGGTTCGTCCATGATTTTGAATTTGAGAACAGCAGGGATTACCTGAAAAGCCTTGGGATTCCCTGGCATGTCGTTCCCGGGAACATGGACGTGGGGAACAAGTTCACGGAACGGCAAGGGAACAGTGGGAAACCCACCCGTATGAGCGACCCGAAGATGGCGATGAGCCCGGAAAACCTCGCGCGTTGGCGCTCTTATTTCGGTCCGCTACAGTGGACTTTCCTCCACAAGGATGTGCGGTTTACGGGGTTCTGTGCATCCGTCACGGACTCCGGTTTTGCGGAGGAGGCGGAACTATGGAATTTTCTCGAAGGCCTCGGCGACCTGCCTCCGGCCCGGCATCATGTGGTGATGACCCACTTCCCCCTCTTCGTGGAAGATCCCCTGGAGTCGACTGCGGATTTTACGGCAGATCCCTATTCCTACCAGACTTGGTATTTCCAGATTAATTACGCGCCGCGGATGCGGATCTACGAGCTGCTGGAGAAAGCTGGGGTGCAAACCCTCCTGAGTGGGCATATCCATAACCGTCGGGTTGACCGATTTCGGGAGATGACCTTCTATAAGGGTCCCACGACGGCCTTCAGTCAATTCGAGCACCGGTGGCCCGACGGCGACCCGACCCTCGGATTTCAGCTATTCGAGGTCTCCGATTCCGGCCTGGAATACCGCTTCATCCCGCTGCGCGAACTTTCCGACCGGGAAGGCTACGGTCCCGGCGGACACCCGCGTGAAGAACTGAGGGACTACTCGATCGCTTGGGAAAAATAAAATGTTCCAGGTTCGGAATTTTCGTGGGAGGCTGAAAAAAATCTTTAAATTTTGCGTTTGACCCCTTTAGGAGAATTGGTCGGGCCGACTGGATTCGAACCAGCGACCTCCACACCCCCAGTGTGGCGCGCTAACCAGGCTGCGCTACGGCCCGCCAATGAAAGAGTGAAATGAAGATGGGAGGATCGATTGAAGTCAAGCGTCGAGAGTCAGGGGAGTAGCGAATGGCGCGATAAAGGTGGAGGACGCACGGTTCGTTGGGAATCGTTTGCTTCCTGTAAGGAGAGGGTTTTATGGATATAGCCTCATGTCGGAACGGCGACCCAACATCGTATTAATCCTGGCGGATGATTTAGGTTGGGGGGATCTGGGGAGTTCGGGAAACCCGGTGGTGCGGACTCCGAACCTCGACCGGATGGCGCGGGAGGGGGTTTGCCTGACGCGGCATTATTCGGCCTCGCCGATCTGTGCGCCGGCGCGAGCGGGATTATTAACGGGGCGTTATCCGCACCGGACGGGAGCGGTGGACGTGCCCTCGAACCGGGGCCTGGACCGAATCCACTTGGGGGAGCAAACGCTGGCGAATGTATTCGCGAGAGCGGGTTACCGAACCGGAATGGTGGGGAAGTGGCACAATGGTGCGCACGACCCGCGCTATCATCCACACGCTCGTGGGTTTGAGCATTTTTGCGGATTCCTGAACGGGGGAATGGATTACTACAACTGGGTTCTGGAATGTGATGGTGAACCGCTGGGGGCGGACGGCCGCTACTTGACGGATGTTTTCACGGACCGCGCCTGCCAGTTTATCGAGCGGGCGGAAGACCGACCGTTTTTCCTGATGGTGACCTACAACGCTCCGCACGAGCCTTTTCAGGCACCGGAGGACCGAATTGAGCCCTATCGGGCAACCGGAAAGCTGACGGAAGAGGTGGCGACGCTCTACGGGATGATCGAGGTAATGGACGACGGCGTGGGGCGGCTGCTGAAGATGCTCTCGGAGAGGGGATGTGCAGAAGATACGCTTGTGGTCTTCACGAGTGACAACGGGCCCTTTCTCGGCGGGGGTTGCCACCGCTACAACGGTGATTTGCGTGGGGCGAAAGGCTCGGTTCACGAAGGCGGAATCCATGTGCCCTGTCTGGTCTGTCATCCGGGTCGGGTTCGCAGGGGAGTAGAAATCGATGCGGTCACCCACTTCTGCGATTGGCTGCCGACGCTGGCCGGATACTGCGGGATCGATCCGGAACCTCCCCATCCGCTTGACGGGCGGGATTTCTCTGGACTGCTGCGGGGAGGGGATGCCGAACTGCCGGTGCGGCGCTTCTGGCAGCGTAACCGCTACCGCCCCCTGCCCCGTTGCAACGGGGCGGTTCGGGAGGGTCCCTGGAAGCTGGTCTTTCCGATGCGGTCGGGTGGGGATGTCAAGTCGGACCTTGATACGGTCCCCTATCGGGAGGGGCTTCGGAGACCGGCACCGGTAAGGGAAGTGGATCCCCCCTTGCAGGACCGGGACGTTGGGCCGGTTCCTGCTCCGGAGCTTTACCATCTCGAATCCGACCCTGCGGAGACCCGCGACCTCGCGGCGAAGGCGCCGGAGCGCCGGGCCGCGCTCGAGGCGGCCTGGGACGAATGGTTCGAGGAAGTCTGCGGGTCCTGGGAGGAGATTTACCGGCTAAACTGTGAAGGGGACCCTGGAGGGTAAGGAACAAAGGGTGTAAAGGGTTTTCTTTACAAAAATTGTTACCGGTTCCAGTCCGAACTTTTTCACTCTTTTTATGGACGGAAGAGAGGGCAGGCCTATTATGAGGCAGACTCAACAGCACCCATGACTACAGACTCCAACCAGGACGATGCGGTTGAGAAAAAGGACCAGACCGCGTCTCCTGTCGACCTAAGTGAACTCGCCAACCTCAGTTTCGGACCCAACTGGGGGGACGGGAGTTCGGCACCATCCAACTTTAAGGAACGGGATTTCGATTCGCCGGGCCGCCGACCCGGAAAGAAGGGCGGGGGTTCTCGGGAC
>CAYQKH010000201.1:0-5196 GCA_964417945.1 uncultured Opitutales bacterium | reverse complement strand
ACACCTGACCTCCGCCCTCAGACCTCCGCCCTCAGTCCTTCCGCCTCCGCCCTTCCGGGTCAACGGCGTGACAAGCTGTTTCCCGGACCACCGCCAGATATCCCGCCGTAGGGCGGTGCTTCAGCCCGCCGGATTTGCGATCGATAACCTGCTGTTCTCCCCGGAAAGTAGGACTGGGCCCCAGATGAAGCAGATGGACCAGATGGAAGGAAATGCTCCAAGCTTTGGAGGGTCTGAAGGAAAAGTTAAAAATGCCCTGAAAAGAAAACCGCTGATCTCCGCTGATCGGCGCTCATCAAGAGAAAAGATTAGCGAAAGATTAGCGTGGATAAGCGGTTTGAAAGTTCGAAGGTATTAATGTGGGAAGGTATGAAAGTTGAGCCGGGGGATTTCCTTGGCGAGCTTTGCGATCTTCTGTCGTAGTTTTTTGAACAGGAGGACGCGGAGAGCGCGGAGGTTTGGGGCGTTTTGCAAGCAAAGACCCCTTCGGAGAATGAGGGGGCGTATCGCTCAGGCATTCCGGCGGCGGCGCCAGTAGAGAAAACCGGCGAGACCGAAGAGGGCGAAACCCCCGATGGTGGAAGGCTCGGGAATGACGCCGCCGACATTGCCGCCGCTGCCTCCCGGAGCCTCCGCGCTGAACGAATTGGCGGTTAAGAAAACCGCGGAATCCCGGGAAGTGTCCAATACATCAAAAATCAGGAAGTCGATTTGATAGATCTGATTGGTGTTGATGGTGGTCTGGGCTGTCAGGAGGCTGCTAAAGCCGTCGTATTCGATCTCAGGAAATGGAACGCCGTCTGAAGGAGGGAATTCCCCAAAATCCAGACCTGGATCATTGTCGTAGAAGTGGCCAGGGAAGTTGTTCCAGGCCTCAACACTGTTATTGATGTTGTCGACATTGACGTCATCCGTTCCCGAGGGAGTAAAACTAAAGGGGTGTTGAGCAAGGTCGGTTGCGTTGGTGACATTGCCGGAGGCGTCAAGTTCGGACAAAACCAAAGCGAAGCCGTCATTTAAGCCGGTTGAAACCCATTCGTTGTATTCCTCAGAGGCGAAGACGAATTGAAAAAAGAGGTCTTTCTCGGTGAGAACGGGATCCTCCATCTTAAACTGGAAGCTTAAACGCGTTCCTTCCGTTGCGCCGAAGTCGCCCAAGAGATTGAAAGCGGAGTCATAAGTGTCCAGAGTGGTGGAGGTGTTGTCGGAATCGTTGGGCCCAACGGCGTCCCGGACATCACCGGTGCTGAGGATGACCCCGCTGTCGGGAATGGTCGTGGTGTTGTTGGGCCCGAAGCCAAAGGTCCCAAACCCGCGCGCGGTGGGGTCGTCGGAGAAGATACCCGGCATGGAGACGTATTCCGAGCCGGAGATCACAGTGACGCCGGAACCGGCGAGAGTAGCGGCGAGGTCCACTGCCGGATTTGACTGAATGGTCTCGTCAATCAGGCCAATACTGAGTTGAGCGTGAGCGAAGGTCGCCACGGATAGAAAGAATGTGAGGAGGATGAAGGTTTTCATAAAGGAAGCACGTAAGAGTTCTAGTGAAGAAACCCTATTTAAATTTAAAAAAACTACTGCGGTCAAGCTGTTCCCCGCCAACGCAGGAAAAAATCGAAAAATGTAACGTCGTTGACGGCGTTTTGACACAGAAGGGCGCGAAGGTTGTGGACGCTTTGCGAGCAAAGGTCCCCACGGGTGAATAAAGGATTAAGGACGCTTTGCAAGCAAAGGTCCCTACGGGTGAACGAAGGATCCGCGAAAGGGCTCAAATTCGGGTAAAAAGCCTTGGAGAACCGAATTGGCGATTGTGGTGTCGTAGAAAATCCTTAATTTAAAATTTTTGTTGTGCATAGTAGTTACGCATCTATCTGGATTTTTTTCGGGCTGGCGGTTTTTGGCTTCATTCGCCTCGATGCAACCGCATTTGAGGTTTTGAACGGTATTTTTTCGGACATGGAAGAACGCGGCTCCTCGGGTTGGTATGAGTCGGAGACCTTTGGGATTTTTCACCCGATTCCGGATTCGGATTGGGCCTACCACGACGCTTACGGTTTTCTCTTCATCCGAGAGGATACGGAGCGGGAAGGCTTTTTCGTCTATCAGTTTGGGGTCGGCTGGTGGTGGGCCTCGTCGGAGAGTTTTCCGTATGTCTATCGCTTTGTGCGGAATGAGTGGGGTTTTTTGGAGGCGGCAAATCCGGGGGCGACGGTTTTTTATCTCTACTCCTTTTCGTTCGAACGCTGGGTAACGCATGCGAAATTCCGACCTTTGGAGGCATTTCCCTACTATTTTCCGGAAGCTCCCCATGCGATGGAGGTTCCGCCGGACGCCTCGTCGGGAAGCGCGGTCGCGATCACTCCGTCGGTCGCGTCAACGGTTTTCCAGGAGTCCACCTTGCAGTTGTCCACGGCGGAGGGCGTCGTGCTCTACGGTGGGGTACAATGGGGAGATGGCACGTTTTCTGAATTTCAGGGTTCCGGCGAGCTGACGCACCAATACCGTCGACCGGGTTCCTACGTGATCGAGGTCACCTACGACGGGGATTTTCAGGGCTCGGAAACGATCTTGGTGACCATTGATTCTCCGGCGTTCGAAACCTATTTAGAGGAAGTGTCCCCGACATTTCTGCTCTACGGGCGTGCGGTCCCCGATGGGACGACCTCCTTCCTTGGCAATGGAAACAGCCGCCCGGATCCGGTCATTCAGGTCGACTGTCGTTACCGCGGAGCTGGCGGGAATACCGTGTCCTTCGAGCTGGTGGCGGAAAGCCCGTCCGGGGTGGAAACGGTTCTGGCGACGGAGTCGGACGTGTTTTTCCCTTTTCTTGGTGAGGGCACTGCCGAGGGGACGGTAACCTTCGAGTTTCAGCCGGTTTATCCCCAGGCGGAAAAAGGGATCACCCTGCTTTGGGTTCGCCCGGTGGGAGCGGAGGCCGAAGTGGAAATTGGGTTATTGGAGCCCTTGGCCTATTGGGTTCATCCCGATCCCGACCCTGTCGTGCCATTGGATCAGGAAGAAGTCACTCTCATGCAGGTGGAGGCGGGACTCGCCCGGGCCGAATGGCAGAGGCAGCATCTCCTCGACCGCAAACTGGAGTTTGCCCTGGAGCGGGACACTGTGGAAGGTCGGCTGGAGGCGGTGGGAACGGAGGCCTCATCATCGACCCTTCAACAGGCGGAGACAACAACGGCTCTCGCGGAAGCCGTACTCGATTTTGAAACCCGGTTTCCGGAATGGCAACTGGTCCTTGCGGATGCGGGAGAAGCGCTTACGGATGCACAGGAAGATGAAGAAAATGCCTTGTTTCCTTCGCTGGCCTCGACGGACGGGCCGGATCTTCCGCTCTACCGTCCGGTGGGAAGTCGGGGGCGTGTCGGCGCTTTTCCGAACAGCTCTAGCTATTTATCGACGATCGGGGTGGGCACGGTTCCATCGGGAAACCTTACCTTCAACCCCGTTGCCTCAAGCCCGTTCTGGGTGGCGCTGGATTCGGTGGCGGTGGCCTATCTCCTCGAAGAAAAACAGGCCCGAACGGCCTCGGCGGCGGAGACCTTTGGAGACGAATTGGAAGCACGCTCCAACGAGCTGTTGGCTCGCCTCTCCCCCCTGGAGAGTGATCTATCCGAACTGGAAGCGGAAATTAACCTGCGCAAGGACCTGATCGACGACTTGATTGCCTACCGGACCGGATTCGAGGCACAGCTGGAAGCGCTCCTGGTCGCGGAGCGCCTGGAAACCCGCACGCCGCGGATCCTCAGTCAGCGTCAGGAAACGGCGGATGCGTTGATCGGTGATGTTGGCGGGAACCGCACGGAAACCCGCACCCGGCTTGAGGCTTTTGACGGGGGGACCGGGGCTCTGGACCCGGTGGAGGTGGAGCTGGCCGGTGGAGAGGCGTCGCTCGACCAGGCGGAAACGAATGCCGCGAATCTTTCCACGCAGCTGCAGCTCGCCGAAACGGAAAGCGACCCGTCCGCGATTGAATCGGCTCTCAATCAAGCGGAAACCGAGCTTTCCCAACTGGAAACGAACTTGTTGTTGGCCGTGGAGGTCATCGGAAAATCCGACGAATCGGTCAGCGGCTACCGAGTGTCCCCTTGCGAAGACGGGGCGACGCGAACCGGGGATTGGACGGAGAACCGCTTTTTCTTTATGGAAATCCTCGACGTTGGGGTCGGCACCACGTCGGTTCCAACGACCTGGGCGTCCTCGCTGGAAGGCGCGCGCCCCCTGCTGGCGGATCTTTACGCAGTCGCGAAAATTGCGGAAACCCTGCAATGGGATCGCGGCGAAATCACGGAAGCGGTTGCCCAAGGCCTTACCCCAGAAGCCATCAGTGCATTGGCTTTGGGTTCGACTTCCCTGACGACTGATTTTGGCGCCCTAGCCGACGACCTGGGACTTCTTTTTCCAACCGCCTTTACTTCCGGAGAGACGATTCAAATCCAGATCCGTGCCGGTGGCTTTCTTTATCGGTCCCGGGTCAACGAAGTCTGCGAGGCTGGTTTGTGGCGGGTCGAGTCCGAAGAGATCGAGGTGACCCAGGATCCGGCCTTTTTACGGGTTGAACTTCCACCGGTAGAGGGGGGGAGTCCGCAGGAGCGGGAGACCGCTGCCGTGGACGCCTTGAAAGCCTGGGTCCGCTACCTGGGGGTTCGGGGATTGTAGGGGACGGGTGACAGGGGACAGGGGTCGGGGGACCCGCCTTCGCACAAGGCTACGGCGCGGCGAGGCAGGAGGCAGGGGACAGGGGCAGGAGGCAGGGGACGGGAGGGGTTGGGCGCTCGGGCCGTAGGGCGGTGCTTCAGCCCGCCAGATTTGTCGGTGATCCGCTGATCTGCTCGGATCGGATGCGGATGAAGGGAGATGAGCGCTTGATGGGCGCGGATCCTCGTTCCGGTGCCAAAGCAGAGGATGGGCGTCAATAAGGTAAGGGCTCACTGATAGTCTTTAAACGTCTCCAGCGGCTCATCGAAATCGGGGGCCAGGTATTCTACCGTGCCTTTTCCATACCCGAAGGGAAGGCCCGCGCGCGGTTCCGGCTTTTCGATCGGTTTCAGCTCCGCAACCGGTTTTCCCCGCTTTGTGATCCCATATACCTTGCCCTCCCGGTAGACCTTTTCCACCAATTCCGAAAAGTGTGTCTTCGCCTCGAATATCCCGGTTTCTTTAACTTCCATAATAGACCAGTTA
>CAYQKH010000200.1:0-5260 GCA_964417945.1 uncultured Opitutales bacterium | reverse complement strand
GCCAAGCTCGTCGGCGATGGTGCCGGCCTCACCGGTGCCGTCATCGGCATCCCCTTCCCCATCCCTGCAAACGGGCAGGAAGCGATCTGGAACCACCTCACCCGCTATCGCGGGGATTCCGCCGTCCGGAGAATCGCGCAAGCCGCCCCGCAGCGAAACGGCGCTTACACCCTCGTCGAGTTCGAGGACGAATTCCTCTTCCAATACACCCTCGAGGGGATGACCGAGAAGCGCATGAAAAACACCCTCGCCTTTTTTAAACAGGAGGTGCTCTCCCCCGCACGACTCGCCGGGTCCATCCTCATCGTCCATGAGACCATGAACCAGATTCAGGAACCCCGCCGGGCCTGGACCTATAACGTCGGGCAACGCCGCGTCCGCCGCGCGCCCAATGTCGCCTACGACAACCCCGGGACCGCCTCCGATGGCATGCGCACCTCCGACCAGTTCGATATGTTCAGCGGCGCCATCGACCGTTACACCTGGACCCTCGTCGGCCGGGAGGAACGCATCGTCCCCTATAACTCCTACAAGCTCCACAGCGACCGCGTCCAGATTCGCGACATCCTTCAGCCCCTGCATATCAACCAGGATCTCACCCGCTATGAACGCCATCGGGTCTGGATTGTCGACGCCGAGGTCAAGGAGGGCACTTCCCATATCTATGCCCGCCGCCGCTTTTACATCGATGAGGACTCCTGGCAAATCCTCGCCATCGACCAATATGACAACCGCGGTGAGCTCTGGAGGGTTTCCGAAGGCCATTCCATCAATTATTACGAGGTCCCCGTCTTCTGGACCACTCTCGAGGTCCATACCGACCTTAAGGAAGGACGCTACCTCGCCATCGGCATGGATAACGAAAACCAAATCTACACCTTCGGCATCGACCGGGATCCGGGCGATTACACCCCCGCCTCCCTCCGCCGCGCCGGTCGGCGTTGATCGTGCGAATGCCCGCCCCCCTCCGAACCGCACTCCGCTGCCCTTTCCATTCGCTGGGCGTCCTCGCCCTCCTCCTTTTCGCCGCAGCCGCCTTGCCCGGGCAGGAAGTGTCGGAGACCATGCCCCTCGCGGACCGGGCCCTCGTTCTCGATCTCGCCAGGAGCGGGGATCGCTGGATCGCCGTCGGGGAACGCGGGCACATCCTCCTCTCCGATGATCAGGGGCGGGATTGGCGGCAGGTCGCCGTCCCCTCCCGCGCCCTTCTTACGGCCGTCGCCTTCGACGGAAGCGGCCGCAACGGTTGTGCTGTCGGCCATGACAACACCCTCCTCCTCTCCCGCGACGGCGGCCTCAACTGGAAGTGGACGCCCGTCGACGGCCCCTACGATGTCCTCTTCCTCGACGCTTTCTGGCTCGACGCCGATACCGCCTTCGCTGTCGGCGCCTACGGCGAATTCTGGGAAACCCGCGACGCCGGAGCCTCCTGGAACAGGCGCGCGATCACCGAGGAGGAATTGCATCTCAACGCCATCGCCCGCGCCGACGACGGCACCCTCTTTATCGCCGGGGAGAGCGGCCTCCTCCTCCGCTCCGGGGACCGCGGGAACACCTGGGACCCCGTCGACACCCCCTACTTCGGCTCCTACCACGGGCTCTTTACCGTAGGTTCCCGCGAGGTCTACCTCTTCGGCATGCGGGGCCATATCTTTTATTCCCCCGACCTCGGGGAAAACTGGATCGAGAAAAGCGGGGATTCCAAGGTCTTCCTCTCCGACGGCCTCGGCGACGCCTCCGGGAACCTTCTTATTACCGGCCAGGGCGGTACGCTCTTTACCTCTGGTCCCGAAGTTTCCGGCTTCACCCTCCACCTGCGCCCCGAATACGACAAGATTTCCGCCGTCGGCCGCACCCGGGACGGTGCTCTTCTTCTCGCCGGAAACCGCGGAATGCACCGGATCGAGCCCGCCGAGGCACGCCGTCTTTTTCAACAGCCGGATAACGACTGACCATGGCCTCCCTTTTCACCGCCACCCTCAGTCGGCTGCTCTTCCAATACCGCCACGCCGTCTTGTTCCTTTTCCTTCTCGTCACGGTAGGAATGGCCTGGTTCGCCGCCGATACCCGGGTCGATACCGGATTCACCAAGCGCCTCCCCCTTCAACACGAATTCATTCAGACCTTTCTCAAATACCAGGATCAGTTCAGCGGTGCCAACCGCGTCCTCATCGCCCTCCGTGTCGAGGACGGCGACGACATCTACTCCCCCGAGTTTTTCCGTTACCTCCGCGAGGTCACCGACGAGACCTTCTTCCTCCCCGGGGTCGAACGCTCCAGCGTCACCTCCCTCTGGACCCCCAACACCCGCTTCATCGAGATCGTCGAGGAGGGCTTTTCCGGCGGAAACGTCATCCCCGCTGACTTCAACGGGAGCCCCGATGCCCTCCAGCAAGTCCGTCGCAATGTTGAAAAAAGTGGAACCATCGGGCTGCTCGTTTCCAAAGATCTCAAAGGCGCCCTCATCTCCGCCACCCTTCAGGAGGTCAACCCCGAAACCGGGGAGAAACTCGACTACATGCAGGTCGCCGAGCGCCTCGAGGACATCCGCCAGCGCTACGAAGAACAGGGCCAATCCATCGGCATCTCCATCCACATTATCGGCTTCGCCAAGATCATGGGTGACATCGCCGAGGGCGTGACCCCTGTCCTCCTCTTTTTTGTCATTACGATCCTCATCACCGCCCTTCTTGTCTGGATCTATACCCTCTCCAAGTCACTGACTGCCTGCCTCATCCTCAACGGGCTCATCGGCGTGGTCTGGCAGTTGGGCTGCCTCCGCTTGCTCGGCTACGGGATCGACCCCATGTCCATCCTCGTTCCCTTTCTCATCTTTGCCATCAGCGTCAGCCACGGGGTGCAAATGATCCGGGCCTACCGCTCCGCCTATCTCGCCGGAAAGTCCAACGTCGATGCCGCCTCCACCTGCTTCCAGCAGTTGCTCGGTCCCGGTTTGACCGCCCTCCTCACCGACACCATCGGGTTTCTTTCCATCCTTCTCATCCGCATCGAGATCATCCAGGACCTGGCCATCGCCGCCACCCTCGGGGTCTCCGCCCTTATTTTCACCAACCTCTTCCTCCTCCCCATCCTCCTTTCCTATACCCGCCTCTCCGCCAACCTGCAGGAAAAGATCGAGCGGCGGCGAAACGCCAACGACACTTTCTGGGAAAAGGCCGCCGCCGTCGCCCACCCGCGAGTTTCCATCGGCATCGTGGCGGGCGGAATCGTCCTCTTCTTCCTCGCCCGGCCCTTCGCCGCCGACGTGCAGGTCGGCGACCTCGGTGAAGGCGTTCCCGAGCTCCGGGAGAACTCCCGCTACAATCGCGATACCCGCACCATCACCGCAAACTTCAGTATCGGGGTGGACGTCATCACGGTTATCGCCGAAAGCAAACCCGATGCCGTTGTCGACCACGACATCATGTCCTACATCGACCGGTTTCACTGGCATATGCAGAACGTCCCCGGCGTCCAGGGCGTCCAAAGCCTGCCCGGGTTCGCCAAAACGATCAACGCGGGCTGGAATGAAGGCAGCCTGAAATGGCAGACCCTCCCGCGCCACCCCGCCGCCCTCGCACAGGCCGTCGGCCCGATCGATACGTCCACCGGCCTCATCAACCCCGACGGCTCCGTCGTTCCGGTCTACATTTACCTCGAAGACCACCGCGCCGATACCATCAATACCGTTCTTTCCGAAGTAAAACAGTTTCGTGAGGACTACCGCAGGGACGACGTCAGCCTCCGTCTCGCCACCGGCAATGTCGGAGTCATGGGCGCGACCAACGAAGTCGTCGCCGCCGCCCAGTTCCCCATCCTTCTCTATGTCTTTGGGGCGGTCATCGGGCTCTGCCTCCTCGTCTTCCGTTCCGCCACCGCCGCCGCTGTCATCGTCATCCCGCTCGCGCTCGTCTCGGTGCTTGCCTACGCCCTTATGAACCTCCTCGGAATCGGCCTCAAGGTCTCCACTCTTCCGGTCGTCGCCCTCGGGGTCGGGGTCGGGGTCGATTACGGCATTTACCTCTATGCCCGCCTCCGCTACTTCCTCGAAAAGGAGACGGAGTTCCGCAAAGCCCTCTTCGACACCTTTCACTACACCGGCAGCGCCGTCGTCTTCACCGGGCTCACCCTCGGAATCGGAGTCAGCACCTGGATCTTTTCGCCCCTTAAATTTCAGGCCGACATGGGCATCCTCCTCACCTTCATGTTTTTATTTAATATGGCGGGGGCGATGATTCTCCTCCCCGCTCTTGCCCGCTGGATTGTCCGGCGGCGTCCCGACACCTATTCCGACTAATCCACCCCTGCGAAGAGCCATTCCCGCCAGTCCCGGAAGAGCAGGAGCCCACCCGCGCCAAACCAGAGTGGAAAGGTGAAGAGCAACCACCGGAAGCAACGCCCAGCCGGAGTATCCGGCCAGGGATCGACCAATAGCAGATAATTCGCCGCCGCCCCACCTACCCGTTCCTGTTTCCCCGCGTAGTCGAGTTCCAGCCCTTCACGGAACTCCGGGCGCAGAGAGTGCGGCCCCCGCTCCGCAAACCACGACGCCTCCATCCAACGCGCCAACTGCTCCCGGTCCGGGTAAGGAAGCTCCTCCGGAAAGCGCAAACCCGGCGCGGACCAACTTCCCCGATCCAGGTAGTCCGCCAGCTCCACCCAGTTCGCCAGTTGCTGCGAACGGAAACGCGGCATCTCATAAGAGAGGTGCTTTACCCCAAGGTAACCGACCGCCGGTAAAACCACACCCAGCCACAATGCCGCCGCCGTCTGCAACCCACGCGTCGGCCCAGCCTCCACACCTCCGCCATACAAAAGATACCGCAGGAAATTCGCATTCGCCACCACCCCGAGGGCGAGGAGCCCGAAATATCGGTTCGCCACGGTTTCCGGGCGGGCCAGCGCAATCGCTGCGCAGATTGCACCGACCCACGCTGCCAGCCCCAGCGAAAAGACGAGGTCTCCCGGAAGGCGATCCCTCTTCCGGAGCAGCCGAAACCACAGAAATCCCATCGCTGGTGCCCACACCAGCAGCCCCGGAATCGGTAGCTTGTAGAATGGCCAAGCCAAAGTCTGCAGGAAGACCCAAAACACCGTTCCTGGTGAAAACGCCCCGGTTTGCCCCTCCAGGCTCAGCAGCTCCGGCAGGATCCATCCCCCCAGGCCGCCCAGACTAATCCCCAGAAGCCCATTCGCCCACCGCAGCACCCGCCTCTGCCCAGCGCGCCCGCCCACCGCCGCGCTGACCAGAGCGCTCGCC
>CAYQKH010000199.1:0-5287 GCA_964417945.1 uncultured Opitutales bacterium | reverse complement strand
ATCGAAGCCAGGATGAGCGTTTGATTAGCGCCTTGCCGCGTCGGAGCGCAAGCGAAGCCGGGGGAATAAGTGGTTCATCTGTCGTGGGTTTTCTTAGCAGGAGGTCGCAGAGAGCGCGAGGCCCTTCGACGCGCGATGCTTGCTCCCGTCTTCGCCAATAGGCTTCGCCGAGGCAGGGCAGGGTCTTCGCTTCCGCCTTCTCGTTGATACGGCGTGACATGTCGCTTCGAGAGGTCGTAAGGGCGGACGTCAGATGGCGGAGGAAAGGTTTGGATTCAGGTCGGAATCTTTGGGCTCGACCCCTACCGCAACTTTTTAGATGAGCGGCTTGGGTTATTGAATAGAAGGTTGCGAAGCAACACGGAGGTTGGGGGGCGCTTTGCGAGCAAAGGCCCCTACGGTTGCTCTGGAAGAAACGTAGGGCTCGATGCTGCTCATCGCGGCCGTCGACTTTTTCGTATGTTTCGTTACTTTCGCGGTTTCCCTTTTTAACTACGAAATACGCGAAACACACGAAAGGGGATAAAGGGTAGGAAAGTGGTAAAGTTAGAAAGTTCGAAAGGGTAACGGTAGGGCTACCTGTTAGCTTGTCCTAAGCCTGTCAAAGGGGCAGGCATGCCTCCGAATTTCACAATCTCAGCGTTCTCCGCGATCTTTTGTTCCTATTTCCCTTTTCGTTTGTTTTGCGACTTTCGGGGTTCAATCAAAACCACGGATGACTTGGATGGACATGGATAAAGAAGAAGGAAACTACGAAACATGCGAAAAACACGAAAGGACAGAGGAAAAACTAAACCGCTCTAGGAGTCTGCGGTGACGGGCTCTTCCTGTTCGGAGGGTTCCGGTTGCGCGGCTTTCTTTTTGGAGGACTTGTCCTTTTTGACGACGGGCTTATCGGACCTTTTCCCCTTGGTTTCGTCCTCGTAGTATTTCTTGTATTTTGAGTAGTATTTGGAGCGCCCGGTGGTCTCGATCTTGGCAAAATTAAGGACGGTGCCGAGGATGCGGGCTTGGGATTGTTCGAGGTCGCGGATGATGGTTTTGACGTCATTGCGGCTGACGGCCTTTGTTTTAATGACGTAGATGATCTCGTCGGAAATTTTCGTGAGGAGAGAGGCGTCGGGGAAGACCCCGGCGGGCGGGGAATCGATGAGGATGACGTCGAACTGATTTTGCAGGTTGGCGATCATATCGACGAGATTCTGCGAGCTGAGGATTTCGGTCGGGTGGTTATCGGGTTTGCCGGCGGGCATGACATGGAGGCGGCGCTCGACCCGGATGATCGGGAACTGGGCTTCGGAGGGGACCGCCATGGGGGGGCGGGTGGCGTCGCAATTTCGCAGCCATTCGTTGGATCCGGATTTGGGATCGAGCCCGAAAATCTTCGCCTGTTGGGGATTCCGGTAATCGGCATCGAGGACGAGAACCTTCTTGTTGTGCCGACTGAGGTGAAAGGCGAAATGGGCGAGAAAGAAGCTTTTCCCTTCCTGGGGGATGGAAGAGGTGACGAGGATGATCTTTGGGTAGGGGATCTTGCTGTAGATTTCGGTCTGCCCGAAGATGGCGCGAAACCACTCGTGGTTGAGATCCTCAGCGATTTCGGTGAAGGGCCGGTCCTTTTTTAGAACTTTCTTGCTGATTTTCGGGATGTTTCCGAGGTGGAGCCGGTGGAGATGGATTTCGATGTCCTTGAAGGACTTGACCTTTTTATCGAAGAATTCGATGGCGAAGGGGACGCCGAGGATAAAGGCAAAGACAATGGCGAGGCTCTTCGTGAGATTGTCCTTGGTATCGGGCATGAACGGGTTGGCGGGTGGGCCGGCCTGGTCGACAACGCGGAGATTGGTCATAGAGAGCTGGCTGGCAACGGTGGTTTCGTTAAGCCGGGTGGTGATCTGGTCGAAGAGGGCTTTATCGGATTGGAGCTTCCGCCGGAGCACGTCATATTCAATGGCGACGCGGTCGAGGGCGAGGGCCTCCTGTTCCGCATTCGCAAGGGCCTGCTCGAATTCTTCGACTTTCCGCATTTGAGATTGAAGGCTATTTTCCAGCTGGGTGATCGCCAGCTCGCGGTTGATCGCGATTTCCCGCTGGACGGCATCGATCGACTGCTGGTTCTCGATCATTCGCGGATGGCGCTTTCCGTAGCGGTTTTGCATGGTATCGCGAGCCGTTCGCAAATCGGAAAGCCGGGAGATGAGCGAGGGGATGGAGCCGTAGTTGGCGATGATGGGAAGATTGAGGAGATTCATTCCTTCCTCCTCCGCTTCCCGGATCAGTTCCATGGAGGTCTGAAACTCGAGGAGCTGGATGCGGGCACTGGTCAGTGACGAGTCCAGGGTTTGCAGGCGCGTGACGATGAGGTTCTGGTTTTCTTCGAGGGAGACGAGATTCTTGTTTTTCCGGTATTCCTGGACCTCCAACTCACTTTGCTGGACGCGGAGCCGGAGTTCCTCGGCCCGAGCGCGGAGGAAGCGCATGGCGGAGGTATTGCCTTCACGCTTTCGATCGACGAGGTAGTCGTTGTATTCCTCGACAAAGCGGTTGGCGAGGAGGGCAGCGGCCTCTCCGCTGCGGTGCTGGAATTCAACAAAGAAAACGTTATCGCCTCCGCGGTGGATTTTATTCGATCGGGCGATAATGCCGTGGACCGATGGATCGGGATTGGTTTCCGGATTCCGGTAAGAGGCGACGATCAGCTCGATTTCCTCCGGGGAGAGCCCCTCGACTACCCTTGCCCGGAAGGTGTTGCTGATCATGAACATGTGGTGATTCCGGAGAATGGTGTCAATAAGGCCGCGGAGATTGGAGCTGACGACCTCCTCGATGTTGAGGACACGATCCGTCTCTTGCTCAAAGAGGATGACGGCGCGGGCCTTGTACATGGGGACGACTTGGCTTTCCTTCCACCAATTATATCCGCCGAAAAGGACCCCGATAATCAGCCCGATCCACCAGCGCCGCTTGATGATGGCCCAGTAGTCCCCGATGCTTTTTTGAGGCTTTCCGGCTTCGGGTGGAGGGGCTGAGCCGGACGGGTCGGCGGGCGCCCCGTTGGAATAGGGTTCATTGGACATGGAGAAAGGACTCGAAGGGAAAAGGGAGACTGAGAAGTCTACAGGTTAGCGGAATCAAGTTGTGGACGTAGAGTCTAAAAGACCCTTTCCGGAACGAAGAGGACATCACCGGGATACACTTTGAATTTTTCGCGGTTGTTTTCGAAATTTCCGGCGCCCTGGATGAGGCCGTCGAGATTCCAGGTGAGAACGCGCTCTTCGCCCTTGTCGTTTTTCCGGGTGACCCGGATGGCATTGCGGCGGGCGAGATCGGTGAAATCGCCGGCACGGGAGATGGCGTCGATGATGTCGAGGGACTCAACCTCAATGGGGAACGCTTTGGCCCCGGGGGCCTGGACCTGGCCGAAAATATAAAATTGCCGGATATTGTACTGGACGATGCTGACGGTGACTTGAGGAGAGATGAGGTATTCCTCGTCGATGAAGCGTTTTTCGAGGTAATCCTCGGCGGAGCGCGTGGTGTGGCCGGAAATTTTGACATCGCCGAGGAGAGGGAGGGAGACCCGGCCTTCGGCGTCGAGGCGCCGGGTTACAGTGAGATCGGGCTCGCCGAAGACGGTGACCTGGACTTCATCGAGGGGGCCGAGGCGGTATTCGGTTCCCTCGAGGAGAGGAGGGCCGCCGCCGGCCGACTGTCCGAACAAGGCGGTTCTGAGGAAGAGGAAAAGGAGGAAGGGCCAAAAGGTCGTGCAGGGGGATGGCTTCATAGAAAGGTCAGTAAGTAAAGGTGAGGGAGAGTTCCACGCGCTGCTGGTCGAAATCGTTGAAGGCGTCGGTGGAATCCTGTTGCTGGTAGGTGTAGGTGCCGCGGAGGGAAAGGAGCTCGTTGAGGGTGTAGGAAAAATTCAGGCCGAGCTGGAGGGATTCGTCTTCCCGCGGGAGCCCGAGGAGGGCCTGTTCGGATTGCGTCCAGTTTAAGGTCGCTCCCCCGTTGAGCTTCGAATTAATGACCCGGCTGTAGTTCATGGCGACGGAGAGATCCTCGGTCAGGCGACCGTCGAGGGTGGTGCCGAACTGGATCGAGGCGTTGGCGGAGACGGTGTTGCGGGTATTGATCTGCCAGGAGAGCCCGGAACTGAGGTAGGGGAGGTCATCGGAATTCGTCAGGGCGTTGGCCTCGCGGAATTGCCAGCCGACAGAAAAGGTGCCGTTGACCTTGGGGGTGATCTGGCCGTCGACGCCGATGGAGAGCGAAGTCGTGGCATTGTCGAGGGAGAGGCCGGCGGTCGCGTTCTGGTCGGAGGTATCGGAGTGCGACAGGCTGAGGGTGTAGGCCAATTTATCCGAATAGCGGTAAAAGGCGGTTCCGCCAATCGACCAGCGGACCAGCTCGGCGAGGTTTTGGAGGCCGTTCGGGTCCGGCTTCGGGTCCTCCCAACCATAGCTTCCGTTGAGGCTGAAGGAATATTTGGAGTTCGGGGAGTAAAGGGCGCTACCCGTCAGGTTGAAGCGGTTGCGGGTGATGCGATCGCCCAGCTGCGGGTCGGCCTCGGTGGTCCGGCTCCAGTCAATCGAACCATTGGTCTGCAGCCGGGTGGAGAAACGGGGTTGATTGGAAAAAAAGCGCAGGCCCGCCCGGAAATTTTCGGAATTCTCCTGATCCTCGCTGCTGAAGCGGAGGAGGTCGGTGCCCGCCGAGAATTCCCAGTTCGCATCGGAGCGGTCGCGCTGAATTTGGAAGTCTAATTGACCATTGTAAAAGAAGTCCTCCCCACCCGCTTCGTTGGCGCGGAGGTTGGTGTCATAGCCGACGCTGGCACCACCGGTAATCGTGGATTTGAACCCGGCGAATTTCGGTCCGGCATGCGCGAGGGCCGCGCAAACAAATAAGAGCCAGATCCACCGGATGAGCTGACGGAGCTGATAAAGGATTGATCCCACGGTTGATACGTTACACGAAAAGGGGGTGGAAGGGAAGTCTGGAGTCGCCCTTCGACGACCTTCGCGATCTTCTGTTGGGGATTTTTTAAACCGCTCATCTTCGCTGATCGAACGCTAATCAAATCCAGGATGAGCGCTTGATGAGTGCCTTGCCGCGTCGGAGCGCAAGCGAAGCCGGGAAGATCAGCGGTTTGGATGATATTTTTAACAGGAGGCCGCAGAGGACGCGAAGGGGAGACAGGGGACAGAGGTCGGAGGTCGGAGGTCGGAAAACTCGTATGATTTTCAGTCTACGGGATTGCATGTTTGAGATAGTTTATTTTCTCGCG
>CAYQKH010000198.1:4464-5352 GCA_964417945.1 uncultured Opitutales bacterium | reverse complement strand
CTCCTCTTTTTCGTCCTCCTTCTCGGTCCGACGCTTTTCATCCTCAACGGCTTTATCGAGAACATCGGCTATTACCTCCAGAACCTCCCGCGGCTCGCCACCTGGAATGAAACCTACGAGAACACGAGCTGGCAGGATGCCTGGACCGTTTTCTACTGGGGCTGGTGGATCGCGTGGTCGCCCTTTGTCGGGATGTTCATCGCACGGGTTTCCTACGGCCGCCGGGTCAAGGAATTCATCTTTGCCGTCCTCCTCGTTCCCACCCTCGTCACCTTTTTCTGGATCACCACCTTCGGAAACACCGCCTTGAACATCGAGCTCTTCGGTAACGGCGGCATCGCCGACGCCGTTGCCGAAAACCTTCCCGTCTCTCTCTTCGTCCTCCTCGAGAACTTTCCCCTCGCCGCCGTCACCTCGACCCTCGCCATCGCGTCGATTGTCATGTTTTTCGTCACCTCCTCCGATTCCGGATCGATGGTCATCGATATCATCACTGCAGGAGGCGATCCGGACCCCCCCATTCCCCAGCGCCTTTTCTGGGCCATCCTCGAAGGCGTCGTCGCCGCGGTCCTCCTCCTCGGTGGCGGCCTGGTCGCCCTCCAGACCGCCGCCATCGCCACCGGCCTGCCTTTCGCCTTCATCATCCTCCTGATGTGCTACAGCCTGCGGCGCGGCTTTCATGACTACATCGAGTCCTCCGCCGGATTCCGTTTACCGCCCTACCGGCGCGGCGGCTCCATCCGCACCCGCCTCGATTACCCGACTCCCACCGTGACCGGCTCCCGCGAGTTGTGGATTAAAGTTCCAGGCCGTGCCCATCCGCGAAAGGAAACCGCTCATCAGCGATCCAACCACTGAGCCCGAGAACCCACCCATCCCGCACCCCAT
>CAYQKH010000198.1:1724-4454 GCA_964417945.1 uncultured Opitutales bacterium | reverse complement strand
CATGAACCAGACCCTCATCCAGCGCTACGAAAACAGCTGCCTCATGCTCATGGACCAGCGGTCCGACGGATTCCACTTCCTTGGAACCGCCTTTATCCTTCATCCTCAAGGCTATCTCCTCACCTCCGATTACCTCCTCGCCGGTGCCGAAAAACCGGTCGCCGTCTCCGCCGCCCAACCCGGAGACTTTACCCCCCTCACCGCCGAAGACGGACACGTCTTCGAGACGGAAATCGCGGAACGGGATCCACAGCGAGGCCTCGCCCTCCTGAAAATTGACGTTCCTTCCGACATCGGCGCACCCGATGATTTCATCGGGAACCCGGAGCAGGTCGGGGAGGGCACCCCGTTGTTGACCTTCGGGGTCTCCTTCGGGCACTTCCGCATCCATAACGTCATGGTCATCCAGAGCATGGTCTCGGCCAAGGTTCTCTCCCACAACGGCACCAAGCTCTTTATCTTCGATTCCGCAGTTCACCCCGGCGACATCGGGGGACCCATTGTCAACGGGGAGACCGGGCGCATCCTCGGGATCATCGCGGGGTTGTTCAACCCGCTCGAAATCCAGCAACTGGACCAACCCGAAGGCTACTTCGTCGATTCCCGCTTTTCCTACGCTGTCTCCATTGAATACGGAAAAGACCTCCTCGAACGCGCAGGCGTGCAACACACCCAACCAGGGGCCTCCTTTTAGGTTAATCCCGGCGCTGGTAGGGCAGCGTCCACTCGCGATCCGAACCCGCCTCCGAGACCCGGATCCCCTCCGAGCCGATCGTCACCTCCAGCTCCCGGTCTCCGATCCGCCCCCTCCGCATCGGGCCTTCCGCATCCCACCTCCGGGCGGTCCCCCCGGGCTGCACCGCAAATAGGGTGAGGATCCGGCACCGGTCTCCGTTCGTCAGAAATTCGAGGTAGGGCGCATCCCGCTCCGGAAGGCGTCCGCCAAACTGGTCCTCATTCCACGGCTCCTCGTAAAGGTGCCGACCGAGGCGGATCTCCATCGAGCGGGTATCCAGTGTCTCGACGATACCCGCAAGGCTGACCGTTTCCAACTCCAGTGAAAAGTGGCCGGTTCCATGAAGCGTCACCGCCTGGATTGTATGCCAGCGCAGGGAAATCGATTCTTTCGCCTCCAGCGTCGCCTCATCGAGGACAATGACGAAGCCGGGATGCAGATGCAGAACCGATCGAACGCAGTGCGAAACCCCGTCCCAGGCCTCGGTGGTGTCGAGTACCCACTGCCCGCCCCAACTGTCAGCAAACTCCGCCGAGAGGATCTTCCCCTGGGCGTGTAGGGCCTTTTTCCCGTGGAGCGGACCTTCCGTGTAATTCGGATGCAGCTCGTAACACGACTTCATGTCGCGCCCGCCGAACGTCAGGATATTATGGCCGAAGGCCTGCGTGTCGTAGTAGCGAAACCGGTCTTTGGTGAAAAAGTTCTTCGGGTAGGATGTTGTGGGAACCCCGAGATCCACGACCAGGTTTTTTCCATACCCATCGATCACGACCTGCCCGGAGTCGTTGTGCTCGTGGTTGTCTTCCCGGCGGGCCTTGCTTCCCACCACGGACGCCGCCGCCTCCCAGTCCCATGAACTGCGGCTCGAAATCAGCGCCCCGTGGGCTTTGTAGGCGATCCCTCGCGGCATCGCCCCTTCCGGGGACATCCGGTCGAGATCCGGATCGAGGTAAAAGAGCTGAAGCGGGTCGGCCTGGATCGAACGGAACCGCAGGTAGTAGTCCTGAAATACCGGGTTGGTGTTTGCCGCCGCCAGGGCCGCCATGAAATCCGGCTTCAGGGGCGCCCCCATCCGACCGTCCCCGAAGGTGAAAAGGTGGCCCGGAGGAACCGTCATATGCATGTAAAAGCGGGCCAGCTGCGGAAACGGCCATTCCGTCAACCGGTTGTCATCCGGGCGTACGCCCATTCGCGCGGCATAATAATCCACCGAAAGGTGAATGGCCCCGGCATACCCCAGGGCTTCATTGAACTCCCCATCCGGTCCGTAATCCTCCAGATGGCGCTCCATCGCAGGATCGGCGTAAGCCACCAGGTCTCCTGCGCCCGGATGCACGCGCTCCACCGCCATCGCCGCAATCCCAACTCCGCCGACAATGCAGGACAACCAGTTATGGGCCACTTCGATCCACCACGGATTCTCCTCCACCGCCTCCCGGAAAGGAGTGAAGGCACGCCGATCCAGGCCTTCTGCAATCGCTTCCACCTGGCCGCTGGATAAATGGGGCTGCAGCCAATTGAAAAGGATGCCTACTGCCGTCGCCAGCATCCCCGTGCGCAGGTGAACCGCCCGCGGATCATTGCCGCCCGGATCCTTCATCCGCGCAAAGTGCGATCAGGCGGGGTATTCCTCATCATCAAACAGAATCTCCACCTGCCGCAGGGCCGCATCCAGCCAAACGGAGTCCCCCTCCAGAAGGTAGAGCAAGGCGTGACGCGACAGGCGCAGGTTGATTCCCTTGCAGAGCGTCCAGTCCATCCCCATCAATTCCGCGCTGTAGACATCCCGCCCCGGGAAAACCGAGGTCACTGTGTAGGGATCAAGGTCCCGCTCGCGCTTCGCCGCCTCGAGGATATCCGCCCAGATCGGACGCCCGATCAGGGAATCCATCGCCCGGCGGACTTCGTTCAATCGATTTTCCCGGGCAAGCGGGTCGGAGGGGAACAGCAGGGTGGGTCTCATAGGGGTGAGTTGACTGTTTAACCCTGGAACG
>CAYQKH010000198.1:0-1714 GCA_964417945.1 uncultured Opitutales bacterium | reverse complement strand
CGCCCGCGAGCAAGCTCGGGCCCTACAAAACCCAAGCGCATCCCTCCCGGGTCCTGCAAATTTTGGCTCCCTCTTTAAACCCCTAAAAGGTACCCTTTTTCACAACCGCTTGATTCCCGCCTGCAGACTCGGTAGGTCTTTCCTTCCCACCCCCGTGAACGTTCTCCTCATCCTGAAAAACCTGCCCCGCCCATTGTTGCTCCTCGGTCTGCTGGGACTGGTTCTCGGCTTGGGCCTTTTCCGTAAAGGACAACTCCGCGAAGAGGAAGCGCGGATCGAGGTTGTTACATTTTCTAAGCACCACGCCACCCTCTACCAGCCGATTGTTGACCGGTGGAATGCCGAGCCCGGCAATTCGCCGGTGGACATCAGCCTCGTCGTTTATCCCGCGCTCCGGCAATTGACGATGAACTCCACTTTTTCAGGGCGGGGCTTTACCGACGTTGTCGAAATCGAAAGCAAGATCGCGAGTCTCCTTTTCGCCGCGCCGGTTGACGATATCCTCTTGAAAGACCTCTACCCCGTCCTCAAAGCGGACGGTCTCCTCGAAAAGATCCATCCTCCCGCCCTCACGCCCTGGATCCGTGACGGGCGCCTTTTCGGTATCCCGGAGGATATGCACCCCGTCCTCCTCGCCTACCGCGCCGACCTCGTGGAAGAAGCCGGCTTGTCCCTCGAAGGAGTGGAAACCTGGGACGCGTTTTTTGACCGGCTCCGCCCCATGATCGAGGACCTCGATGGCGATGGCATCATCGACCGCTACCTCATCAATTTCTGGCCCACGCAACGGGTCGATTTTACCGGGGTCTACCTCCTTCAACGGAATCCGGACATGATCACCCCCGATGGGCGCATCCATCTCGACACCCCCACCATGGCCGAAACCCTTGCCGACCTCCTCCTCTGGTGCGTCGGTCCCGACCGGGTTGCCGCGGAAGTCCCCCATTTCTCTGCCGCCACCTACCTCCTCCTCGAACAGGGCTACGTCGTCGCCATGCCGCTGGCCGACTGGTATTCCCAGCTCCTGACCTATAACCTTCCCGGCCTTTCCGGGAAATTCAAGGTCATGCCTCTGCCCGCCTGGGAACCCGGCGGACGGCGCACCAGCGTCTGGGGCGGCACGATGATGTCTTTTTTCCGGGATTCCGAAAACTTCGAGGAGAGCTGGAGCCTCGCCAAAAGGCTCCTCCTCAACCGGGAGGTCGCCGCCGAGCGCTACCGCCGAACCGGCATCATCGCCCCCATCCCCGAATTCTGGGATGACCCCGCCTTTGCCGAACCCCATCCCTACTTCGCCAACCAGAAAATCGGGCAATTCTACATCGAGCAAGCCCCTCATGTCCCCATCCGCTATACCTCCCCTTATCAGGAGCAGGCCCTCCAACAGATCCAGAGAATTCTCATCACCACCCGGGAAACCGCGGAGGCGAGGAAATTGTATGATCGCGAAGCGCTCCTCCCGCTCATCGCCAAAGAACTGGAAACCGCCCAGGCGCAGATCGAAACGATCATGGCGCGCAACCCGTATTACCCCTGATGCATTCTCAACGCCTGGCTCCTTACGTTTTCCTCTGCCCGTTCCTCCTCGTCTTCGGGGTCTTTATTTTCTGGCCGCTCCTCCAATCGGTGTCCCTCTCCCTCCAGCGGAGTTTCGGCCCCGGAAACGCCGAGTTCGTCGGCCTTGTCAATTTTTCCCTCCTCTTCCAGGACCCCC
>CAYQKH010000197.1:0-5404 GCA_964417945.1 uncultured Opitutales bacterium | reverse complement strand
AGGAGCCGCAACTCCACCGAGAAGCCGGGATGCTGCACGCAACCTATCAAAAAAAGCGCGAAATCGAAAATCGTGCCACAAACCGACCAAAATGATAAACCACAGATGACACAGATAACAAAACCACGCATCCCCGACATCTGAGGTCACAAATTTCCTACAATAACCTGCCTGACGACACCGACATCACTGAAACCTTCGCCGACGTCCCCCAACGCCGTAGCGAAGCGAAGACCCTCCCCCTCCCTCCGGTCGACCGGCGGCAAATGCTTCCAGAGCGAGACTATGCTTTTTGCCTCTGCCTTGACAACCTATTGGATGGTATGATTTTGCTACCGGTATGAAATCCATTCACATTCGTCAGATTGATGACGCCATTGTTGATTCCTTAAAGCGGCGGGCTCGGCGCCATCGGCGGTCGCTCCAAAAAGAAATCGTAGCCCTGTTGGCAGATGCCGCCCGCATGACGCCGCCTGATGCCGTCGAGCCCGCCAATCCACTTGAGGCCCTCAATTTGGTCTCGACAGGGCATCGGGCCATGACCTGGTCACGAGAGTCCTACTATGACGAAGACGGAAGATAATCGTGTCTTCATTGACACCAACGTTCTGCTCGCCGCCACCGATACCGACCGCGATCACCATGTCGATGCCACGGCCTTTCTCCAAGCCGCAATGAAAGGTACTTGGCGGACATTTACCAGCGCGCAAATTTTCCGTGAATATCTGGTCGTCGCCACGCGACCCCCTAAAAACAACGGTCTCGGTCTATCTCCAGGGGACGCCCGAGAGAATATACGCGTTTTTGAGCGCTTAATTGAAATCCTTGCAGAAGGTTCGGAATCCCATGCCCGTCTACTCGCATTGGTCGCTCAGCACGAGTTGAGAGGGAAACGCATCCACGACGCCAATCTCGTGGCCGCCATGGAAACCCACGGCCTCCGCCAACTCAAAACCTACAACCCTCAGGATTTCAGTCCGTTTATGCAGGTGATCCTGCTGGGATCGTCTCCGGGCCTATAGATCAAAAGTAAAATCCAGGGCCTTTCGTAGCGCTGCGCGGTGGTAGGTTGGTGTCAGAGGTATGCTGTTGCGCGAGGCGGTCCCCGTCCGACCCGCGTGAATCGTGGAACATGAATTGAAAGCGCAGCGGGAAAGCCAATAAAATCAACCAATGGGACTATCCATACCCTACCAAGGCGGGATTGACCGTACGACGCTAATCCCGAGGCTTATTGACAACCTCCACGCCGATCCCAGCACCCAGCAGAAATCATGATGGTGGACCAATCGAAAATCGTGCCCCAAACCGACCAAAATGGTAAACCACAGATAACACAGAATGCACAGATAACCAAACCACGCATCCCCGACATCTGTGCCCATCTGTGGTCAAAAATTCCCTCCCGTAACATGCCGGAAGACACCGAAACCTTCGCCGACGCCCCCAAAGCCCAGGCCGCTCATCAAGCAAAGAACGGCCCCCCCTCAGGTCTCAGGTCTCAGGCCTCCGCCCTCTCCTCTCTCTTCCCCCTTGCGCAACTTACCGACAGCCGTTCTGAATCTACCCGATCGCTTCAAACACCGCATGCCTGAATCTGAGGAGGAATCATGAAACATTGGACCGACCCCTTTTCATTCCCGCCTTTTCATTCCCTTGGACCGACCCCTTTTCATTCCCGTGACTCAGACATTCCCGTCTGTGCCTTCCGCCTTCCAGAGGGTCCAGTCGGGTTTGGCAAGCAATATTAAACTTGAAATTATGGTCATAATGACTAAAAATATAGTCATGAATGAGTGGAAAATATCGGAGGCAAAAGCGCGCTTTTCAGAAATGGTGGCGCGGGTCCGGGAAGCGCCGCAGATCATCTTCCATCGAAATCGCCCGGTGGCGGCGGTCGTGCGGGTGGAGGACCTTGACGTTTTGCGGGCCTGTCGCGAGGAGTCGGAGCGACCGAGCCTGCGTGAGCTTCTGGAGGAGGTGCAAGGGATCCGCGACGAAGGCGACCTTGAGATTCCGCCGCGACGGAACCGCGTCATGCCGGAATGGGATTGATGCAGGATGGGCTGGTTGTGCGATACGAACGTGGTCAGCGAGCTGATGCGGCGGGAGCCGAATCCGGGGGTGTTGGCGTGGGCGATGGCGAGGGATGAGCTGGTGCTCAGTGTGATCACCCTGGAGGAAATCCGCTACGGGCTCGCCTGGCGGGAGCTCCCGCGCAAGGCCGCGTGGTTTGAAACCCTGGTCAACGCGCGATGCCGGATCGAGCCCATTGACCGGGCCATCGCAGAAAAGGCCGGCCGATGGCGAGGAACTTTCGCCAGGGATGGAATCAGCCGCACCCAGGCGGACCTCCTGATTGCAGCGACCGCCTGGAAAGGCGACCACACCCTCGTCACGCGAAACACCCGCGACTTCGAAGGCTGCAGCATTCCGGTGCTAAACCCGTTTTCCTGAACGCCATCCTCCCGTCTCGTGCCTCCTCGCAGGCGGCTCCTTTCCCAGTTCTGCCGGAACTGAAGCCCGCTCGCAGCCCTCCACCAGTAGTCAGGTCGGCTTGCCGCCTGACAATCGCCGCCTCCACACCTGAAATTGGCCCCCCATGGCGTGCCTGCTTGCGGACGCCATCCCAACCATCCGACAACTCATCTTTGAGCAGGCAAGATGCCTGCCCTACGCTGGACCGCCCGCAGAGCCAGCCCTTTCCCCTTGCCACCCTGGTGACGGCTTTTTATAGTAGAACTATTTTTCTAACAACTTTTCCGGTTTTTAACTCATGTCCGATCCACTTTCCCGGCTAACTGCGAAATTGCTGGCTTTCCGAATGGAGCGCGACTGGGAGCAGTTTCACAATCCGAAGGATCTGGCAGCCGCGATAGCCATTGAAGCCGCTGAATTCCAGGAGCTGTTTCTCTGGGTGAAGACCAATGAATCGGCGGAGAAGGCCGAAGCGAGCAAAACGCGTGTCGCAGAAGAGATGGCTGATGTCCTGGGCTACCTGCTACTTCTGGCAAACGACCGGATTCACGATGGCCACAAGGCGGGGAGGGTTTCGATTCCCCGCACATCGATCTTCTCGTCCAGCGGCACTTCGATATTGCCGGGGCAGACGATCCAAAGTTGATCCAGCTGCAGATCCTCCAGTGCCATTCGCATGGATTTCGTGGTGCGGGGCTGCTCGCTGTATTTGAATTCGAATCCCCAGCGTTTCCCCCGGTGAAACAAGAGCAGGTCCAGCTCCGCGCCGCTCTGTGTGGCCCAGAAATAAGCATCACGCGCCTGGCTCAACCGCAGCACCTGCTCCAGCGCAAAACCTTCCCAGGAAGCGCCAATGGAGGGATGGCTCTCCAGCTCCTCCCAACGGCTGATGCTTAGGAGGTGGTGCAAAAGTCCCGGGTCGCGTAGGTAGATTTTGGGCGACTTGACCTGCCGCTTGTCGAGGTTTTCAAACCAGGGCTGCAGTTGGCGCACCATATACGTGTGCGAAAGCTCATCGAGATAGCCGCGCACGGTCTTGTCACTCAGCCCCATGGCACGACTGATCCGGGAAGCGTTCCAGGTTTGTCCGTGGACATGGGCCAGCATGGTCCAGAACCGGCGCATCACGGGCGCCCCGGTCCGGATTCCGAACTGCGCAAGGTCCCGCTCCAGAAAGGTGCGCACAAATCCTTCCCGCCAGGCAACGGAATCCTCCTCTGAATCGGCCAGCCAGGCCCTCGGGAACCCACCCCTCAGCCAGAGTCGCTCATACTCCGCTCCCGGAATCTCGGAGAGGTCGAAGCCGTGCAGGTCAATGAACTCCACTCGTCCCGCCAGCGTCTCCGAGGACTGCTCCAGCAGACCCGGTGAAGCGCTGCCCAGAATGAGAAAGCGGGCCTCCTTCGCCTCCGGCCGGTCTGCCAGCACACGCAGGACGGGAAACAACTCCGGAAATGTCTGGATTTCATCCAGCACCACCAGACCGCTCAGACGCCCAAGCGCCAACTCCGGGTTCTGCAGACGCAGACGGTCACGCGGCGATTCCAGATCGAAAAAATGATGGGTGCGCCCCGTCGCAATCTTGCGCGCCAACGTGGTTTTCCCACACTGCCGCGGCCCCAGCAGCGCACAAATCGGAGAACGCTCCAGTCCGCGTACAACACGCTTCTCAGTGTTTATTCGCGCAATCATTCAAGTATATTTGGAAAAAATATCCGATAATACAAGGAAAACCTGGCCTAACAGCACATCCCAACCCGTCACATCCCCCCCCCATGGCGTGCCCGCTCGCGGGCGCCAATTTCAAACCACGCCACCACTCCCTTCGAGCAGCCAAGAAGCCTGCTCTACACTCAAACACCCCTTCCGCTGAGGGACCGGCTGAAGCCGGGACTCCAACAATTCCACCGGTGGGGCCGATTTTGACCCACCCCCTGGTGTAAAATACCCGGCAGATTCTACTCATGCCAAACCTCTCCTTTCCCCTTGCCAGTCTGTAGCCAGCCTCTTACACCGGCATCCAGCGCGCAAACGGATCCCATTTAATATAGCAAAACATTCTGCTTCTCTAACGCCGATTTTAAACCCACCGCCACCGCTCCGCATGAAATTCCTCCACACCGCCGACTGGCAGATCGGCAAGCCCTTTCACTCTGTTGAGGATACGGCCAAGCGCGAGGGCCTGCGTCGCCGGCGCCTCGAAACCGTTCGCGGGCTGAAGGCGGTCATTGACGAGCACGGGCTCGCCTTTGTCGTCGTCTGCGGCGACCTCTTCGATACTTTTACGCCGGACAAAGCCACCGTCTCCGCCCTCTGTTCCGCCGTCGGCGGTCTAAGCGTGCCGGTCTATGCCATTCCTGGCAACCACGACCACGCCGGCCCCGGCTGTATTTGGGAGCAACCTTTTTTCCTTCGCGAGCAGGAGCAGCTTGCTCCCAATCTTCGCGTCCTTCTGCGGCCTGAACCGGTTGAAACCGAGCACGCCGTGCTGCTGCCTTGTCCCCTCCTGCGCCGCCACGAAGCTGCCGATCCCACCGCATGGTTGCGCACGGAACCGCCCAGGCTTCCCGACGATCTCCCGCGCATCGTCCTCGCGCACGGCAGCACCCAGGGATTTTCCTCCTCCGGCGACGGCGATGCCGCTGACGCCTTCAACCAGATCGACCTCGCCCGTCTCCCGTCCGGTGCCTACGACTACATCGCCCTGGGTGACTGGCACGGAGCCAAGGAAATAACGCCTATAGCCTGGTTCTGCGGCACCCCCGAGCAGGACCGGTTCGCCCGGGGCGCCTCCAACCAGCCGGGGCATGTCCTGATCGTCGAAACCGGAGCCCGTGGCGCTCCGCCCACGATCACCCCTGTCCGCACCGGTCGGATCGGCTGGCACGACCCCGATCCCTTTGATCTTCTCTCGGAAGCAGCCCTC
>CAYQKH010000196.1:0-5447 GCA_964417945.1 uncultured Opitutales bacterium | reverse complement strand
ATAGGTAAGATTGTCGTGGATGCTGCGGTGAAGGTTCACTCAGCACTTGGGCCGGGTTTGCTTGAATCGGTATACGAAGTGGTGCTTGCGAAAGAATTAGAGCGAAGAGGCTTATTGGTCGCCCGCAGGTTGCGGTGCCTATCGAATACGAAGGCATAAAGTTTGACGAGGGCTTTCGGGCGGACATCATCGTTGAAGGAACTCAAACTTGGCTATCTCTTGAACTTTGGAGCCTCCTTGATGAAAAATGGAATCAAAAGGATGGTCAACGGACTCGACGATGAGAATCTTGGGGTCTTTGGGTTTTTGCGTGAGTCCAAAAGAGAAGGCCAACCAGGCGGTGCTGGACAACGTCGCTAACGCGCCGCGCCAGACCTAGATATTAGCCGAAGAAATGAAGAAGATCGGAACAACTCCCATGTCTTTGAATTAAAAGACGTCTTTGAGTGCGCGGATGGAGGAGCGGAGGGAATCGGCGAGGAGGGGGTCGGAGTAGTCCCGTCCGATTTTGGGGCCGCCGATTTCGAGGTAGCCGACGAGTTCGTTGACGGGGAAGGAATCGGCGTGTTGGTTGAGAATGGATTGGATGCGTTGGAGGTCGACGATGCCGCGTTGGCGTTCCTCGGGGGAGAAGCCGAAGGTGGAATTAAAGAGGGGGTCGGTGTTTTTGAAGTGGAACTCGGCGAGCCAAGGGATCTCGTGTTCGAAGAGCTCCCAATTGTCGAAAAGGATGTTGTGGTCCCGGTCGGCGAGGCCGTGTGAGATATCGCCACAGAGGTAGACGGGGATGGTGGAGAGGTGGGATTGTTCGTAATGGGCGGCGAGGCGGCTCATCATGTCAGAGATCTCGTCGGGGGTGGAGGGGGGCTCGGCGAGGGAGGACATGGGTTCGAGGCAGAGGGCCTTGAGGCCAAGCTCGGCGCCGAGGCTCATAAGGTCTTCGATGTGGCGGTGAAAGCAATCGAGGCCGCGATCCTTCGTATTTGGTTTATCCCGGTGGACGGCACCGGGATTCCAGCCGACGTAGTCCACGCCGAGCCATGCGCCGACCTGGAGGAAACGTTCGCACATGTGGCGGGCGACCTTTTCGAAGGCGGGGTCGTCGTAGAAGAAGCCGCCGAGTTCACGGTGGGCGGTAAAGAGGCTTTTGATCTGGAGGTTTCGCTGTTTGGCGGCCTCGCGGACACTGGCGAACCACTCAGGCTCGAGGGAATAGAGTTCAAAAAAAGAGCCCATCTGGAGGTAGCGGATGCCTTCCTCGGCGAGGAGGTCGAAGAGCCAGGGAAAGCTGTAGCGGGTGTTGATGGGATCGGTCTTAAGGCCGAGATGGAAATTCATGAATGAGACAGGTTTGAGCGAGAATCTTCGGGGTGAATATCAAAGAGCACCTTGTTGTGGTAGCCCTTGCGGTTGACGATTTCGTCGAAGATGCGGGGCCCTTCGGCGAGGGAAAGGGTATCGGTGATGAGGGGGGCGACCTGGAGGGATTGATCCATATGTTTGTGGACGGTGGACCAGTCATCCGTGCCGACGGGGGCGACCTTGCTGTTCCAAGTACCGTAAATGGTCAGCTCCTTGCGAAGGATAGTGGAGAAGTCCTTTTCTCCGATTTTGAACTCCCCGTGGATATTGCCGAGGAAGCAGACCTCGCCTCCGCGTCCGGCGACTTGGACGGCTTGGAGGAAGGTAAGGGGAAGGCCAACGGCCTCGACGCTGCACTGAACGCCGCGATTGTGGGTCTGGCGGTAGATGGCGGCGACGGGATCGCCGTCGTTGGGGTTGACGGTGAGGAACCCCATCTCCTCGGCAACGGCGAGCTTGCGTTCGTCGATGTCGACCATGAAGACGCGGGAGCAGCCGTGAATGCGCAGCCACTGGGCGGTCATGTTGCCGATGGGCCCGGCGCCGAAGACGGCGGCGTCATAGCCGGAGCTCGGGTGCATGCGGCGGACGCCGTGAAGGGCGACGGCGGCTGGTTCGGTCATCGCAGCGTGGAGAAGGCTGACGTGGTCGGGGACGGGGAAAAGGTTCCACTCCGGGATGCGGAGGTATTCGGCAAAGGCGCCATCCCGCCGGGATCCGTAGTAATCGTATTCTTTCGCTTGAGCGAAGTCGCCGGTCTGGCAAGCGGGATCGTGAATGGGATCCTTCGGAAGGAGGGGAAAGACGGCGACTCGGGTGCCGGCGGGATATTTTCCATTCGGTGCGGGTTCCTCGATGGTGCCTGCAAACTCATGTCCCATGACAAGGGGATAGTGATAGGCTTTGTTGAGGAAGCCGCGGGGGATATCGGAGGCGCAGATCCCGCAGGCGGCGATGCGCAAAAGGGCGCAGTCGTCGTGGGGCCCCTCGGGGATGGGGCGATTTTCCTCGTAGAGGAGGCTGGCGTTCGCTTCAAGGACAAGGGCTTTCATGGGACAGGAGGACAGGAGGCAGGGGTCGGGAGGCGGGGGGCGGAAATTTCAGTTTTCCCAGTTGACGATGACTTTGAGGCTGTCGGGGTCGGCGGCGCGGTGGATGGCGTCACGGATCCGGGTATGGGGAAAGCGCTCGGTATGGTTGGTCATGTAATCGATAAGGGGGAGCTTCCGGGTGGCGAGGAGCTCGTGGGCGAGGCCGATGCCGTGGTTATTGGATCCGTGGGTGGCCTGATAGCATTGCAACTTGTAGTGGACGTCGTTGTTGAGGTCGACGGTATGGTTAATGGCGGGCTTTCCGTCGGCGCCTTTGACGCCGGCGTGGCCGTCCATGACGGTGCCGTAACCCATGAGGCGGGTGGCAAGGCGGTAGCCTGGTTCGGCGGGGGCGTTGACCATGACAAAGTGGGGCTCGTTGAAGGGGCGGCAGGCCTCGAGGGTTTTTTCGACGACCTGTTCGTCCCAGCGGATGCCGAAGACGCGCTCGTCACCGAAATCGCGGAGGACGCGTTCGAGGCGCTCGCGGCCGCGGTTGATGAGGATGACCTTGCGGGCCCCCATGGCGAGGGCACATTGAAGGGCGTAGGTGCTCTGGGATCCGGCGGCGATGAGGACGACGACGCGATTTTCGATGCAGTTGTTGACCCGGGTGAGACCCTCAAGGGTGCAGGCGAGGGGCTCAAGCTGACAGGCGTGGTCGGGGTTGAAGTCCGGGGCGAAGCGGGCAATGGGCCCGAGGTCGACAAACCACTTGGGGAGGATGGCATGGGTCCGGGCGAAGCCGGGAAATTCGTGGCCGGTCGCCTGGGTGTTCGGGCAGCTGGTCCAATCACCGGTGCCATCGTCCCCGCAATAGATGCACTGGCGATCGCCGCAGGGAATATCACAGCCGAGGCCGACGAGGTCGCCGACGGCGAAGCGATCGACTCCCTCGCCGATGGCATCAACGCGGGCGCTGACCTCATGGAGGAGGATGGCAGGCCATTCCCGGATGCGGGGGAGACCGTTCTTGTAGATGACGACGTCGGATTGGCAGACGGAGGTGCGGAGGGTCCGGAGACGGATTTCGCCGGGGCCGGGCTCCGGCAGTGGGGCCTCGACGGGGGAGAAGGTTCCTCCGGGCTTATCGAGGTAGTAAGTCGTCTGAAGCATGGGCTTTGGCGGGAGTTTTGGTTCAAAATAGGTTGTAAAACAAGACCATAATGGTCAAAAGAAAGCCGTGAATGAAACGATCGAAGTCTCCCCTTCGTTAATGTGCGCGGACTTCCTGAAATTGGGTGAAGAACTGCACCTTTTTGAAGCTTTTGGGATCCAATGGCTTCACGTGGACATAATGGATGGGCACTATGTGCCGAACCTGACCCTGGGTCCGGATTTTTGCCATGCGCTGTCGCGGGGCTCCTCAATTCCGCTGGACATTCACCTGATGGTGGAGCGGCCAGACTTGCAAGTGGAGCCATTCCTGGCGGTATCGGGGCGGAAGCGGATCAGTTTCCATCCGGAGACGGTGCGGCAGCCAGTCCGCTTGATTGAGCGGCTTCGGGAAGCGGGGGTGGAGCCAGGGGTTTGCGTGGATCCTTCGCAACCGTTGGAGCAATTCAAGCACCTGCTACCGCTGGTGGACCAGGTCATGGTGATGACGGTGAACCCGGGTTATGCGGGGCAGAAACTGATTCCGTTCTGTGTGGAAAAACTGTCCGAATTTCGGGCGGAGCGAGAAAAGCGGCAACTCAATTTCGCGATCGAAGTGGACGGCAACGTATCCTGGGAGAATATCCCACCAATGGTGGCGGCGGGGGCGGAAATCCTCGTGGCGGGGACGAGCAGTCTTTTCGCGCGGGATGGGACGCCACGCCAGGCAACCTTGGAACGGATGCGGGAATTGTTGAAATTGCTGCAGGGCTGATTCGGGGAGGATTATTCGACGGGTTGGCCGTTCATGAGGAGGAAGGCGCTTTTCCAGTTGGCGCGCATCTCGGCGAGGTTGGCCTCGACGTCGTTCTTAAAGACGAGGCGAAGTTCGAAATCATGGGAACCGTTTCCGTTCTCGAGGCTGTCGAGGGGAAGCGCGGAAAGAAGAACGGCACGATTGTTGTGGAGCTCGAAATCGAGGTTTTCCAGCTTGGAATGGCTTTGGCTGTAGGGTGGGAGGGCCCCCTGCTTCCAAGCGAGGTGGAGCTTCAGGTCGTCCGCAGGACAAACGAGGGAGACGGTTTCGGTGGTTCCCACTTTCCGTGAAGGGTAGGCTTCGACCACCTCGCCGGAAAATTCAACGGTGATGGTTTCGATCGGACCGGAACCCTCGTGCTCCTGATTGGCGTAGAGAATGGCTTCCTGGGTCGGGCAACTCACGCGCGCAAAGTAAAGCACGTAATCGTAGTTGCGGAGAAACACGGTAGGGGCGGTGAGCTTTACGGTTCCGATCGGGAATTTGTTCCGGTTATGAGAAAGGCTTCTCGTGGCGGTGGCCTGGAGTGTCGCACTGGTGATTGTCGGATCGGCTTGCATAGTGGTATGGTGGATAATCGATTATAACTTATAGGTAATTCCCCTATCGGAGAGCGCTTCCCATCCTTAAAGGGTTCTTTCGGGTTTTACGGTTCTTTTAAAGATTCGCGAGGTCGGACAGCGGGGATGAAGAGGGCGATCTTGACGAAATGAAATTTGCCCTGCTTACTAGGACTTTCCGGCGGGTGTCGTATAACGGCTATTATGCGAGCTTCCCAAGCTTGAGACGAGGGTTCGACTCCCTCCACCCGCACCACCGTATTTGGAATTGGCTGGCATCGAAAAAATCGTGAAATACGATGACGCCCGTTTACTCCGCAGATTTGGGAACGGGCACCAGGCAGTATTGCTGAAATCGTTGTTCCCCGGAAAGGGGATCACCCAGATCATGATAGTCAAGGGTTAACACAATGAAATCAACTGGGATCCCATCCTGCTCTATCGTATTCAGCACGGCACCCAATTTTCGGCCCGCTTCAAAGGGAAATATCCGTCGACGGATATTTCCCTTTGAAGCGGGCC
>CAYQKH010000195.1:0-5447 GCA_964417945.1 uncultured Opitutales bacterium | reverse complement strand
CCTCACGGGGGCTACGGCGTGACAGCCTCCGTTTTGCTGCGCAAAAGCGGAGGCTCCGCTGCTAAAAATGTCTTCTTGCAAATACCCTGCCTGATCCGGACTTAAGGTATTTTTCAAAATCCCTGGCTTTTTTTTCCGAGCGGAAGCGAATAGCGGTTTCCAATCTCCAGGGCTTGGCTTTGGCGGTGTGGGGAACCTCCCCGTGATTGTGTTTTTCCAAGCGCGAAGCCAGGTCCGTAGTGCAACCCGTGTAGTGAATGTCGGGATTCTTTAGAGAAACAAGAATGTAGACGTAATGTAATTTTTCAGCTGGCATGCCAAGCCGTAGTCTTTTGCGCAGCGGAGGTCCGCCTACGCCCCTCACGGGGGCTACGGCGTGACAGCCTCCGTTTTGCTGCGCAAAAGCGGAGGCTGGTGGAGCTGATCGGGATCGAACCGACGACCTCGTCATTGCGAACGACGCGCTCTTCCAACTGAGCTACAGCCCCAAATACCAGATGGCCATATGATTGCGGAAAATGGAGAATTGTCAATGCGCTCCGTTTGGAGCAAGGTAGGGTTTGTTGTTTCGATTCCGGATGGCGTCCACGAGGGAGGCCAGTTGACGGTTCGGAACCCCACCGCATTCCTTCCCGCCCCATGAAACCCTACCTGAATACGGAAGACCATCCCGAGAAATTTAAAGCGATTCTTGCCGCGGAAGTGGAGGATCCTTTGGCGGCGACAGACCGTCCCGGCCACGCGCTGTTATCGCGAATCGGAGGAGAACGGGCCACCCAGGGGCCGGGGAACAAGATCGTGACCTTCGAGGGGAAAACGCACGTTGTCTGGCAGGATTCGCTGGAAGAACGTTATTTCGCACGGGTGCGAACGTTCGATCGGAGGACCGGCAAATGGCTCCGGGGCACGGTCTTGATGGAGGGTGTGGACGAGCATTCGCGCCCGACAATCACGGTAACGCCGGATGGGTTTCTGCATGTGGTGATGGGGGGACACAATTCGCCCTTGCAGTATCGCCGCTCCCGAGCCCCGAATGACAGTTCGGATTGGGAGGAAGCAGTACATTTTTCCTCAGGGACTTATCCGGTATTACTGGCGGACGGGGAGGGAAGGCTGCTGCTTTCCTTCCGGGATCTCCACCACGACGGGTTGGAACTCTGGGAGCGACCGCCCGGCGGGTATTGGCGTCGGTTTAACCGTTTGCTGGGGCGCGACGAACGTTTCGGGCATTATTCGGCGTTCCACAATGGATTTGCATGGGGGGCGGATCGGAGGGGTTTGCATCTCTCGACGGGACTGTTCCTGACATTTTTGGAGGACCGTGCGGCACTGCTGGAGATTGCGGGCAAATATCAAGGCATCGGCACCTTGTTTTCTCCGGACGGGGGACGGCACTGGCAACGCGGGGACGGGGAGGCGGTGGCGCTTCCGACGACCCCGGCAACGTTGGAATTATTGGAGGACAAGGTGAGTGACCAGCCCAAGCCCGGGTTGAGCCACGGGGGGATCGCGGTGGATTCTCAGGACCGGGTTTACCTGGCCTACACCCGGCACGTTCCGCAACCGGGGGAAGGGTTGCTCTGGGCCCGGTCGCCGGGGGGAGGTTGGGAGTCCCTGCCACTGGCGGAAGCAATTGGGCGGCACTGGCCGGGCTACGGGGTGACAACCCTACGGTTGTCAATGACGGAGGACGACCGGCTTTGCATCCTCGGCGAGCGGGTGCCCCTGGACCATCCGAAGGCGAACTGGAGTCCGGGCGTGCACGGTCGCCCGGCCTTCTGGCTGCGGAAACATCCGGAGCTTCACCGGCTGATTTACCTCGAATCCACGGACGGCGGAAAGACCTTTGCGTGTCGGGATCTTGCGCCGGAGCCGAGGGCGGGGCTGGGCCAGCACCTGCCGACGGTGGAACGGCGGGAAGGGGCGAATGCGATCGGGGCTGGGCGCTTGCCCGGGGTGCTCTACTTTGAGGGCGTTTTCGATTATCCCCCGGCCGGAACGACGGTGCAAAACGAAGTCTACTACGTTCAGCCCTGATCTATTCCAGTGCCGCTGAGCGGTTTTTTCTGGATCGAAATACCCAGATGGCGATGAGGCTGATAAATCCCAAACCTATGCCGAAAAATTCAGGCTCGGGGATGACCACCAAGTCAACCGTGACCAGGGTGGTGTAGCCGGCTGCGGCCAGGATGGAGGGGTTTAAAAGGTCGTTGGTGGGGGTAAGGTCGCTGACGTTGGCAACTTCAAATTCAAGGTTGTAGGCACCGGCACTTAATGAGAAGTCGCCTCCCGGTCCAATGGTTACAGAAGAGAGCGAGGTAAAGCCGGATACATCGCCGAGCTCTCCTCCAAATCCATCTTCGACCCGAACCCCCATGAAATCGGTCCCGTTCGAAAACCCCGGATCAATCGTGAAACCGATGGTGGCGAGGGTGTTTGGATCCACTTCCAATTGATCATTATTCCAGATCGCATTGGTGAGAGAACTGATTTTCGGATCGGTGGAGAAAAAGTCCCCGGTCAAGTCCAGTTCGGAACTGATCAGGCCGGCGCTGTTGAAGGTGACATCGAACCGATAGGTGCCATTGTTGAGCTTGCTGTTCAAGGCGGATCCCGTGGCGGCGGAATCTTTCGCGGACCATTCGGTATCGAAGGGATCAAAGACCATGTTGATATTGGATACGGTTCCGCCGGGAGAGTTGATCACCGCCGTGTTGATGGGGTCGCCGGAAATGGATTCCACAATCTCGGCCTCGAAGATGTAGGGGTCGAAATTCGGGTCTTCAATGGGATTGGCGGAGGAGGTTTGAATCATTTCCTTTCCCTTCAGAACGAAGACGGCATCGACAACGGCGCGAGCGTTGGCGGACAGAAGGAGGAAACCGATAAGCGCGGCAATGAGGTGATTTGTCATGATGAAGCGGAAATAAGTAGAGTAAAAAAGCAAAAAGAAGGCGGCTTCCAAATCTTATATTGTTAAGATTTGGAGACTTTGTCCGCAGACGATCCTCCTACTTTCAGTCTTTGGCTGTTCGTATGGGTGAGCAGAAATTAATCAAAAACAACGGTCTTGTTGTTATAGACGAGGATCTTCTGCTCGAGGTGGAGGCGGGTGGCTTCGGCGAAGGCGATGCGCTCCAGGTCTTTCCCCTTCTGGATGAGATCTTTAATGGAGTAGCGGTGGCTCACGTGGGCGATCTCCTGGTGGATAATCGGCCCTTGATCAAGGTCAGGAGTAGCGTAGTGGGCGGTTGCTCCGATGACCTTGACCCCGCGATTGTAGGCCTGATGGTAGGGCTTGGCGCCGATAAAGGCAGGCAGGAAGGAATGGTGGATATTGATGACCGGGCGGGGAAACCTGGAAAAGAATTCGTCGGAGAGGATCTGCATGTAGCGTGCCATGAGAACAAGCTGAACCCCGTGTTCCTCAAGGACGGCAATCTGGCGATCCTCGGCCTCGCCCTTGTTCTGGTTAGAGACCGGAATGGTGTAGAAGGGGATCTGGTAGCGGCGGGCGGTGGGCTCAAGGTCCGGATGGTTGCTGATGACGCACGCCAGTCGCCCGGGCATTTCGCCGGTTTCCCAGCGGAGAAGGATATCGTTGAAGCAGTGAGTGATCTTGGAGACAAAGAGGGCCACCGGGGGACGATCGGTGGAGAGGGCGACCCTGACGGACATCCCAAGCTCGTCACGGGCGAAGGCTCGGAAGGAGGTTCCTTCCTCGTCGGGGTCTTTGTCCGCGGCAGGGACCCACTCGAGACGCTGGAAGAAAATATTGGCTTCTTGGTCGTGGTGCTGACTGGCATGGACGATATTGCCACCGCTTTGCCAGATCCAATTACCGGTACGGGCGACGAGGCCGGTCTGATCGGGGCCGGATAGCAGGGCGATGATGCTGACAGGGTTTTGCATAGGGGATGGATTTGCGAAAAGCGGAAGCACAGCCGTCTTAGATGGCGGGATGGTCCTCTCCGACGAACTTGGAGTCGGGGTTATAGCCAGTATGCTCCTGAATGGACTTCACCGTAAGGGGCATACTTTTGAGGGAGGCGATGCCGTCGACGGCGGCGGCGGCACCGGCGAGGGTCGTCATGATGCAGACCTCGCGCTTGACCGCTTCCGTCCGGATGGCGTTCTCGTTGCGGCGGGGAATCGCCCCCTGCGGGGTGTTGATGATGAGAGCGATCTTGTCGTTCTTGATCAGGTCGATGACATTAGGCCGGCCTTCGGAAAGGCGGTAGACATTCTTAACCGGGACGCCGGCTGCCTCAAGGGCCTTACTGGTTCCGGCGGTGGCGACCACTCCGAAGCCCATGTGGGTGAGCTTGCGTCCGATTTCGACGGCCTTGGGTTTGTCGGGATCCTTCACACTGATGAAGACATCGCCCTCCATCGGGAGGCCGGGCTGGACAGCCATCTGTGCCTTGGCAAAGGCCATGCCGAGGTCGTAATCGATCCCCATGACCTCGCCGGTGCTGCGCATTTCAGGGGAGAGTTGAATGGCGGCACCGGGGAAGCGGTTAAAGGGAAAGACCGATTCCTTAATCGCGTAATAATCCGGAATAACTTCCTCGGTAAAACCGATTTCCTCCAGGGTGGCCCCGGCCATGATCCGCGCCGCATACTTTGCGAGGGGGACGCCGATCGCCTTTGAAATAAAGGGGACAGTGCGCGAGGCGCGCGGGTTGACCTCGAGGACGTAGAGCTCCTCTCCTTTGATGGCATACTGGACATTCATGAGCCCGACGACGTTCAGGGCCTCGGCAAGGGCGTAGGTGGATTTTCGGATACGGTCTTCCATCGCACGACCGACGGTGTGAGGCGGCATGACCATGGCGGCGTCTCCGCTATGAACGCCTGCAAATTCGACGTGCTCGAGCATCGCCCCAATGACGGTGGTTTTTCCGTCGGAGATGCAATCGACGTCCATTTCGATCGCGTCTTCAAGAAACTTGTCGAGGAGGACGGGTTTGCCGGGGGCGGCGTCGAAGGCTTCCCGGATGACGCGTTTCATCTCATCGGTATCGTAGACGATGAACATCCCGCGGCCACCGAGGACGAAGGAGGGGCGGAGGAGAATGGGGAACCCGATCTCGCCGGCCATCTCGTAGGCCTGTTCCTGTGACATGGCGATCCGGTTGGTGGGTTGTTTAAGCCCGACTTCGTCGAGGATGTTCTTAAAGGCTTCTCGATCCTCGGCCATATCAATGGAGCTGGGACTGGTTCCGATAATGTTGACCCCGTGCGCCTCCAGTTCCCCCGCGAGGTTAAGGGGGGTTTGCCCGCCGAATTGGACGATGGCTCCGCTGCAGCCTTCCTGATAATAGATTTCGAGGACATCCTCGAGAGTAAGGGGTTCGAAGAAGAGGCGGTCGGAGGTGTCGTAATCCGTGGATACGGTCTCGGGATTGGAGTTGACCATGACGGTCTCGAAGCCGGCCTCGCGC
>CAYQKH010000194.1:0-5461 GCA_964417945.1 uncultured Opitutales bacterium | reverse complement strand
CGGCAGCGAGGCCGTTCCCGAGGGTGAGGGCGGCGCCTGCCATGCCGACGAGGGTGGCGACGGAGATCCAGCGCGGGGCGGCCTTGCCGACGGGGGCGAGAATCCAGGCGAGAAGCCCGCCAAGGAGGGGGAGACCGATGAGGAGGAGCAGCAGCATCAGGTAATGAAAAGGAAGAGGATGAGGACCGCACCGAAGCCGAGGCCGATGGCGTAGTGGCGAATGAGCCCGTCCTGGGACTTGGAAAGGAGGATATTGAAAAGCTTAACGGTCAGGCCGAAGAAGCGATAGATCATGTCGATAACATCGAAATGATTAAAGCGGCAGACGGCGGAAAAGGGGTACAGAAGGGTGTTTTGGTAGAGCTTGTCGAAGGCCCAGCCGTCGAAGAGGAACTGGCCGGTGGGGGAGAGGGCGGGTGCGGTGTCGGCCCCTTTGCCAAAACGTTTCCAGGCGAAAAAGAAAGCGACGAGGACGAGAACGGTGGCAATGCCCTGGAAGACGATTTCGGTCTGGTAGGAAACCCCGCTGCGGTAGGAGGCATCCTGAAGGACGCTACCGAGGTAATAGGAAAGGGCGTGGATGCCGCCGAGGTGCTTGGGAGTCTCGACAAAGCCGGCAAAGACGGAACCCACGGCGAGGACGCAAAGGACGCCGATCATGGCGAAGCCGGGCTGATGCGAGACTTCGGTTTTGGCCTTTCCGTGAAAGGTGATGAAGATCATCCGAAAGGTATAAATTGCGGTGAGGAAGGCCCCGATGAAACCGGCGACGACGAAGAGGAGGTGTCCGGGTTCATTGGCAAAGACTTTCCAGAGGATAAGATCCTTACTGTAAAAGCCGCTGGTGACGAAGGGAACGGCGGCGAGGGAGGCGGCACCGAGGACGAAGGTAAGGTAGACGAAGGGAAGTTTGCGCCGGAGGCCACCCATTTCGAACATATCCTGTTTGTGGTGGACGGCGGTGATAACGGCACCGGCACCAAGGAAGAGGAGCGCTTTGAAGATGGCGTGGGTATAAAAGTGAAACATGGCCGCGGTGAAGGCACCGACGCCGAGGGCCATGAACATGTAGCCGATCTGACTGATCGTGGAGTAGGCGAGGACGCGCTTGATATCGCGTTGGACGAGGGCGGCGGTCCCGGCGATGAGCATAGTGGCGGTGCCAATAATGGCGACGACGAGGAGGATGGAGGGAGCAAGAAGAAAGAGGGAGTGGGTCCGGGCAATGAGGTAGACCCCGGCGGTGACCATGGTGGCGGCGTGGATGAGGGCGCTGGTCGGGGTGGGGCCGGCCATCGCGTCGGGCAGCCAGACCTGAAGGGGGAGCTGGGCGGATTTCCCAAGGGCGGCGACGAGGAGGAGGAGGCAAACGACGACTGCAATAGTGGAATCGGGCTGCCAGAGGGGGGTTCCCTCGGCGGGGCTGACCTTATTAAAAATGGCCTCGAGGTTGAGGGTGTTGGTGGCGGCGAAGAGGACGACGGCGGCGAGGACGAGACCGACCGCGCCGATCCGGGTGGTGATGAAGGCCTTGCGGGCGGCATAGCCGTTTGCGGGGTCTTTATACCAGAAGCCGATAAGGAGGTAGCTGCAGAGGCCGACGCCTTCCCAACCGAGGAGAAGGAGAGCGAGGTTGTCGGCAAGGACGAGAACGAGCATGGAAAAGGCGAAGAGGTTCATGTAGGCGAAGAACCTCCCGAAGTCTTCATCCTCGGCCATGTATTCGGTGGAAAAGATAAAGATGAGGGTGCCGACAATGGTGACGACCAGAGTCATGAGCATGGAGAGGGCGTCGAAGTGGAAGCCGAAATCCGCACGGAGGGCACCGACCTCCATCCAGGTGCCGATGGTGGATTGAACCGCGTGCGGCCCCTCTTCCCCGAAGACCTGTGAGCAAAAGGCGACAGAGGCAACGAGGGTGAGGATGGCGGAGAGGCCGAGAAAGCCGCACCCGATGCCGGAGAGGACCGGCCGGGGGAGGTATCTGCTGAAAAAGACGAGGAGCAGGAAGGCGACGAGGGGGAGGACCGGAATGATCCAGATGTTTTCGAGGATGGCCATGAGACTTAGCCGTGCAGTTGGCTGACTTCATCGGCGTCAAGATCGAGTTTGCGCCGGAAGATAGAAAGGATGAGGGCGAGGCCGACGGCCACCTCGGCGGCGGCCATGGTGAGGATGAAGATCATCATGATCTGTCCATCGGGTTCCTGCCAGCGGGCACCGCCAACGATAAAGGCAAGGCCGGCTGCATTGAGCATGACCTCGACGCAGATGAGCATAAAGATGAGGTTCCGGCGCACGAGAAGGCCGAGGAGGCCCATGCAGAAGAGGGTGCTGGCGAGGATAAGCGCGAATTCTAATGGCACGGTGGTCATCGGTATCAGGAGTCGCGTTTGCGGAGGTGAGTGGCACCGACGAGGCCGGCCAGAAGGAGGAAGGCGGCGAGTTGAACCGCGAGCATGTAGGAGGTGAAGAGCTTGAAGCCAACCTCTTTGGGGTGAACGGGTTCTCCTCCGAGGAAGCTGGGATTGGCCTGAAAGAAGGTGGAAACGAGGAGAGCGAAGAGGGCAGTGCAAAGCACACCGGGACCGATCCAATCGGTCGGTCGGATGCGCTCCTGGTTCTCCGAGCCGGGCCCGAGGTTGAGCATCATGACGATGAAGAGAAAGAGAACAATGATCGCCCCGGCATAGACGATGACCTCGAGGGCGGCGAGAAAAGGGGCTCCGAGGGTGAAAAAGACGACCGCAACGGCGAGGAGGCTGACGATGAGGTAGAGGAGGGAGTGAACGGGGTGTTTTCCCGTAATGGCCATGAAGGTGGAGTAGATGGCCATCCCGGAAGCGATGAAAAAAGCGATATTCACAACGCTACTGTCGGCCAGGTCTGGACTAGAGATCAAGAGATTTTACATCGACCGGAGGAGCTTCGTTCTCGGCCTGCCCTTTTCCTTTTCCGCCGATGGCGAGACCGGCAACCTTGTAAAAGTTATACCCGTAATATTTTCCTTCACCATCGATGAGGAGATCGCCCTTCTCGTAGACCATGTTTTGACGGTTGTAATCGGCCATTTCGGTATCGGGGGTAAGCTGGATGGCGTAGGTGGGGCAAGCCTCTTCGCAGAGCCCGCAAAAGATGCAGCGCGAGAAATTGATCTGAAAGCGCGCGGGGTAGCGGCGACCGGTATTGTCCTCGGTGCCCTCGAGAGCGATGCAGTCGACGGGGCAGGCGACGGCGCAGAGGTTGCAGGCGACACAGCGCTCCTGTCCGTCGGGATCCCGGGTGAGGACAATCCGGCCGCGGTAGCGCGGGGCAAGATAAGCCTTCTGCTCCGGGTATTGGATGGTCGGCGGCTTTCTGAAGAGATGGAGAAAAACCAGCCAGACCCCCCGCAACGTGCTAAAGATGTCTTTAATCATAGATCCGAAAGTTGAGGAAAAAATGCTTACCCTTCCAAGGCAAGGACAACCGCCCCTGTGATGATGAGGTTCAAGAGGGTGATGGGCAGGATGACCTTCCAGCCGAAGGCGAACAGCTGATCGTAGCGCGGACGCGGAATGGAGGCGCGGGCGAGAATGAAAAAGAGGATAAAGACGAACGTCTTGAGGAAGAACCAGACGGTGCCGGGGAGGAAATCAGGCCCGAGCCAGCCGCCGAAGAAGAAAGTGACAACGAGCGCGGAGATGACGGCGACCCCGACATATTCGCCGACGAAGAACATGCCGAATTTCATCCCGGAATATTCGGAGTGAAAACCGGCAATGATTTCACTCTCGGCCTCGGGGCCGTCGAAGGGCATGCGGTGGGATTCGGCCATTCCCGCGAAAAGGAAGGGAAGGAAGCCGAAGAACTGAGGGATGATGAACCACATCCCCTGTTGGGCGGCGACGATATCGACAAGGCTGAAGGACTCGGAAAGAATGACGACGCCCATGAGGGAAAGGCCCATAAAGACCTCGTAGGAGAACATCTGGGAGGAGGCGCGAATGCCGCCGAGGAGGGAAAACTTATTAGCGGAAGACCACCCGCCGAGGACGACGCTGTAGATGCCCATAGAGGAAAAGGCGAGAAAGCAGAGGACGCCGATATTGGGGTCGAAGACGACGACATTCTCACCGAAAGGAATGAGGGCGGCGATAAGGAGGACCGCGATAAAGACAATGGTCGGGGCGATGACAAAGACAACGCGGTCGGCAAAGGGGGGAATCCAGTCTTCCTTGGTGAAGATTTTGATAATGTCGGCGACAAGCTGGAAGATCCCGAGGGGTCCGAGGCGATTGGGGCCGAGGCGGTCCTGCCAGAGGGCGAGGGCGCGACGCTCCACCCAGATGAGGGCGCCCGCAAGGTTGAGCAGGCCAAACATAACCCCGTAAACGATGAGCAGGGGGATGAGGATTTCCTGGGAAAGCATGGGGCGGGAAAGGCAGTCGTTGGTGAGGATTCCGCGGAGGTCAGCCCGGCCACTTGGCGGCAGCAGGCAGTGCTAATCCTTTCAAGCCTGGCAGGCCGGGTGTCAAGCCAGCGGTGCCGCGACGGATGGAATCGTTGAACTCCACCGGCAGGGTGAGTTCGGTGTTTCCGAAGGAAATCCGGGTGAGGTCGCCCTCGTTGAGGTCGGCGCTGCCGGCATCTTCCGGGTGGATGAGGAGGGCCGGGCCAGGACCGCGTTTGCGAATCCCCTCGCAGCGGGAACTCCATTCCTCGGACCCGAAGATGTGAGGGAGGGGGAGGACGAGAAGGGAACCGGGGGAGGCCTCGAAAGCAGGGGGGACGTGGTTGTAGTAGGGAGTGTCGACGGCTTCGGGCGGTGGGAAGAGGCGAACGCCGGGGTCTCCGCCGCGCAAATGCCCTCCGATCTCGTCCTGAAATTTGTTGAGGGAGGAGACGGAATTCCAGCCGGGAGACCAAAAGCGGCTGATGAGGGCGGAAGAGGGAGCATCGGTGGTGCCCTCCATGGAAAAGGAGAGGGGGGAGTCGGGATCGTCTTCGGGCTTGTCTTCGCTGACTTCGAGATGGGCGTTGATGGCGGTGCGGCCGCTGGCGCGGCGAGACATGCGGGGAACCCTGCCTCCGATCCCACGGAATCCGGCGAGGGGGGCGGCAGTGGAAATACCCTTGAAGGCGGGGAGTTCCTCTTCGATCGCGAGGAGGATGTCATCGAGATTTCGCCATTCCTTGGCAAGTGGGGATTCACGAAATTCGAGGAGGTCGCGGATCCACCGCCAGCTTTCCTGGACGGCCCCGGTGGCGGGATAAACCTGGAAGAAGCGCTGGGCGCGGCCCTCGAAATTGACGAGGGTTCCATCCGCCTCCGCAAAGGTCCCGACGGGGAGCCGGAGATCGGCTTTTTCGGCGGTCGGTTGAAGAGAATGGTCGAGAAGAATAACGGGGGTCTCCGCTTGGAGGAAGGCATCGACGGTGGCGTCGGGAAGCCGGTGATACAGGTCATTCTCAAGGATAA
>CAYQKH010000193.1:0-5469 GCA_964417945.1 uncultured Opitutales bacterium | reverse complement strand
GAGTATGAATTGAAGGTGCTGCGAATGCTGGCGGATTCCTTCGGGGGTTTCCTCGTTTCCAAGCATAACGAGGCCGAGCTGCGAAAGGCCAAGCGCCTCGCAGATGAGGCCAATGCGGCGAAGAGCGAATTTCTCGCGATGATGAGCCATGAAATCCGGACACCGATGAACGCGATCATCGGCTTCGCCGATTTGATGAACCAGAGTGAGATGCAGGAGGAGCAGCGCGAGTATCTCAACATCATCCAGCGGAGCGGGGACTCGCTCCTCGAGTTGATCAACAACATTCTCGATTACTCGAAGATCGAATCCCGGCGGATCGAGCTGGAGCAAAGTCCGTTCAACCTGGAGCAGGTGATCTGCGAGGTTCTGGAGATGGTCATGGTGAAGGCACGGGACAAATCGATCAGCGTGGACTACCTGGTGACCGGGGACCTTCCGGATGTGCTCCTTGGTGACGCCCACCGGATCCGGCAGATTTTCCTCAATCTTGTGAACAACGCAGTGAAGTTCACGCAGGAGGGCGAGATCTGGGTCAAGGTGGAGGCGACCCGCCTGCCGCAGGGCGAAAAGGTGCGGCTGCATTGCCGGGTGACGGACTCGGGAATCGGGATTCCGGCTTCCAAGCTGAAAAAGCTTTTTCAGCCGTTCACGCAGGTGGATTCCTCGACGACGCGGAAGTTCGGGGGCACCGGTCTCGGCCTTGTGATCAGCAAACGCCTCTCGGAGCGGATGAACGGGAAAATGTGGGTGGAGAGTGAAGTGAACAAGGGCTCCATCTTCCACTTCACGATGGACCTGCCCTACGGCGAAGAGGAAACGGACACGCCGGAGGCGACGAAGACCGGGCAGGACCTGTCTCCGGATTTCTCCGAACGGAATCCGCTCTCGCTCCTGCTCGCGGAGGACGAGCCGGTGAACCAGATGTTGGCACAGGAGGTTTTCCGGCAGCTGGGGTATGACATCAGCCTTGCAAAGGATGGAAAGGAGGCGCTGGAGGCGATCCGGGAAGGCCGGTTCGATGCGGTCTTCATGGATGTCCACATGCCGGAGATGGACGGCCTGGAGGTGACCCGAAGTGTCCGGGATGGCTCAGCCGGGGAGGAGAAGAAGGAGCAATACATCATCGCTCTGACTGCTTTCGCCCTGGAGGAAGATAAAAAGCGCTGTTTGGATTCCGGGATGAACGACTACCTGAGCAAGCCGATCCAGATCCAGCAGATCAAGCGTACGCTGGAGCGGGCGTATGAGGCCTTGTCCGCGGGGAACTGAACCGGTTTTGCGGATGCGTTACTTGCGGTAGACGCGGAGGGCTTCCCGGGCGTCCCGGTTGAGGGGATCGATGGCGAGGGCTTCCTCGTAATGGAGCCGGGCGACCTCAAAGTTGCCGTTGATCTGGAATTCGATTTCCCCGAGGAGGAAGCGGGCCATGGAATGGTTTTTCGCCTCGGGGTCGAAAATCTCGAAGAGGTCGGCGGTCTCCTCGAGGACTTCTTGTGAGCGGTTGAAGAGTAGCATGGCCTCCTGGAGGGTTTCGGCCTGGAGGAGGCTTTTGGCGTAAGTAAAGAGAATCCGTCCGAGGTTGAAATGACGCTGGGGGTTGAGGGGGTCGCGCTCGACGGCATCCATCATCATCGTGAGGCCCTCAGACATTTTCCCCTCCTGAATGAGGCGGATGGCCTGTTCCTGGAGGGCATCGAGCTGCCGATGGTTGACGCGGAAAGCCGGAGGCTGAAACCGGCCGCGAAGGAACAATTCAGTCCAGCGGCTGAGGTTCTCTTTGAGGGCCTGCTCGAAGCGCTCGGGGTCGTCCCGCCGCTCGCGATAGGAGAACTGATAGGCAAGAACCTGGAGGCGTGAATCCTCCATTCGGATAAAGCGCCACATCGAGAGCTCGGAAACGGGGACCGGCTTTTTGGTGTAGACGTGGTAGCGCAGGCGTGCCTCCCGCTCGTCGCGGGTGATCTGGCTCCCGAAGTCGGCGTCGGGGAAAGCGGCGCTGACCTGATCCTGTTGCCGCTCCATGAGGGTGACGGGGTCGTCGTGCTGGAAATAGAGCCTGAGCGAAAGGGAATGGGTCCAATTTTCGAGATTCTGGCCGTGGGGGAGGTATTGGTTCCAGATTCCCTCGGCATCGGCCACGGAACGGGCCAGCCGGTAGGTTTTTCCATCGAATTGCAATTCATCGCGGTCCACGGAGATTTCCCCGCGCAGGAGGGGTGCGAGCGCGAGGAGGAGGAGAAGGGCGGGGGCACGGGTTCCGAAGCAGTGCATAAAAGGACTTATAGTGAAGGGAGCCGACGAGGTCACGAACGGTTTTCGGTATTGAAACTGCCCGGTTTTCCCTGACTAATAGTCACAGGGCAGGGAAACTTCCCGAAAATACAATAGATGGAAAACGAGAATCAGACGACCGGGAACGCCCTGGAGGTCCGCAACCTTAAAGTGACGTTTAATACGGATGAGGGCATCGTGGAGGCGGTGAACGACGTGAGTTTCGATATTCCGCGCGGAAAAATCCTGGCAATCGTGGGGGAGTCGGGTTCGGGGAAGAGCGTCTCGGCGTTTTCGATCCTGCGATTAATCCAGAAGCCCGGGCGGATCGAGGGAGGAACGATAACGATTTACCCGAAAACGAAGGAGCTAATCGAGATCACGGGACTGGGGGAGAAGGACGGCCGTTTGTTCGACCTGCGGGGCAACCTCGTGAGCATGATTTTTCAAGAGCCGATGACGGCCCTTAGCCCGGTGCATACGGTCGGCAACCAGATCATGGAGGCGATCCTGCTCCACCAGGACGTGAAGAAGGAGGAGGCGCGCCGACTGGCGGCGGAAATGCTGGCGAAGGTGGGGATCCTGGACCCGGACCAGCGGTTAACCCAGTATCCGCACGAATTCTCCGGTGGGATGCGCCAGCGGGTGGTTATTGCGATGGCACTGGTGTGCCGACCGGAAGTCCTGATCGCGGACGAGCCGACCACGGCCCTCGATGTGACGATTCAGGCCCAAATCCTGGGACTGATCAAAGCGTTGCAGCGTGAGATGGGGACGTCGGTCCTTTTCATCACGCATGACATGGGGGTGGTCGCACAGATCGCGGATGAGGTAGCGGTCATGTTCCAGGGGCGGATCGTGGAAAAGGGAACGGTGCGGCAGGTTCTGAAAGATCCGGTGCATCCCTACACGAAGGGACTTTTGGCGGCGATCCCGGGCCGGGAGACCAACAAGAACCGGTTGCCGACGATCAGCAGCGTGGTCGGAGACACCGACATCTCGACACCTTATCCGCTCTCGGCCCTGCCGGACGGCCGGATGGTGGCCCTGCCGCCGGACCATGAATTGCTGGCCGGAAAGGAGGCCAACTGATGGAAGGCGAACCGGCAAAGACCGAAACCCTGCCGTTGCTCCGTGTGCAGGAGCTGTGCAAATTTTTCCCGATCTTCAGCAAGGGCTTCGTTCGGAAGAAGGTCAGTGAGATCCGGGCGGTGGACCATGTAAGTTTCGACCTGTATCCCGGGGAGACCCTCGGACTGGTGGGAGAATCGGGTTCCGGGAAGACGACATGCGCGCGCACGATCCTGAGGGCATTGAACCCGACATCGGGGAGAGTCATCTTCCAGGCGGACCGCGGGGAAATCGATCTCGCCCAACTGCCGGACAAGGAGTTAAAACCCCTGCGGCAGGAGATGCAGATGATCTTCCAGGATCCGTTCAGCTCGTTGAATCCCCGCATGACGGTGGGGGATATCGTGGCGGAGCCTCTTGTCATCCACCGGTTGGCCAAGGGGAAGGAGCTGGAGGAGATGGTGGTGCAAATTTTGGAAAAGGTGGGACTGACGGGGGAGCACCGGCAGCGTTACCCACACGCCTTTTCGGGCGGACAGCGGCAGCGGATCGGGATCGCCCGCGCGCTGATCATGAATCCGAAGCTGGTGGTTGCAGACGAGGCGGTATCGGCGTTGGACGTGAGTGTCCAGGCGCAGGTGATCAACCTCCTCCAGGACCTGCAGGATGAACTGGACCTGACCTACATTTTTGTGGCGCACGACCTCAGCGTGGTGAAGCACATCTGTTCCCGCGTGGCGGTGATGTATCTGGGGAAAATCGTAGAATACGGGGATACCGAGCAGATCTTCGACAATCCGCAGCACCCGTATACGATCAAGCTGCTGTCCGCGATCCCGAGTCCGGACCCGGACATCCGCATGGAATTCCCGGTGATTGAAACCAAAAGTGTTTAGGCGCGATGCGATTTGCCGTCATATCCGACATTCACGGCAATGCGCATGCCTTGGAGGCGGTCTTGAAGGATATCGAGCGGCAGGTGCCGGACCACGTGTATTGTCTTGGAGATCTGGTGGGCTACGGGGCTTTCCCGAGTGAGTGCATCGCCCTGATCCGTTCACACTGCTCGATGGTCTTGAAGGGGAACCACGACGCGGCGGCGGGCACGGCGGGCTCGTTGGACGGCTACTTTGAGGACGCGCGGGTGAGCTTGGAATGGACCCGCGAGCATCTTTCCGAGGCAGAGCGGGATTACCTCCAGGGTTTACCTCTGTTGGAGACTGGAGCGGTCACGACGTATGTGCACGCCTCGCTTCACGAGCCGGAGGAGTGGGGATACCTCGACTCAAAGGAGGCGCTGGAGGGTCACTTTTCCGCACAGGAGACGGACCTGTGCTTCGCAGGGCACACCCACCTGCCCGCGATTATCGGAGGGGCCGCGCTGGCATCTGCGGAGTTGGGCTGGAACGTCCCGTTGCCGCTGCCACGCGACCAGAGAATTCTGGTCAACCCCGGCTCGGTGGGGCAACCTCGGGACGAGGACTCCCGGGCGTGCTACGCGATCTTTGACGAGGCACAACGGATCGTGACCTACCGTCGGGTGCGTTACGAGGTGCGCCGGGCCCAGAACGGGATCCGGGCGATCAAGATGCCCGGCTTCCTGGCGGACCGGCTGGAGCATGGGCACTGAGGAGGGATTGCGGCGGACGGGGCGGTTGTTGTGGGGTTTGGCATTTTACGTCCTGGGGTTCCGGCTGGCGTGGATCTTTATGTTTGCGGGGGACATCCCGTATCTGGATCAATGGTATTACGAGGCGGGGAGGTTGTATCCGGGAGTGGAATCGAACGAGCTGGGTTGGGGAGTCCTTCTGGCGGCCCATAATGAGCACCGGCCGCTTTGGACGGCGCTCGTCGACCTGTGGGTTTACTCGGTCAGCGGTTGGGACAGCATCGGGCAAATGCTGGTCTCGGCGTTCCTTGCGACCGGGGCCTTCCTCGTGACGGGAAGGGTGCTTCGGCCGAGGGAGTCGTCGTCGTCGCGCGGTTATCGGTCGTTGTTGATTTTCATGGCACTGGTTTTCGCCCTTCCTTTGGACTGGTCAAACCTCCTGGTGGGTTTTCAAACGCAATTTTACTTTCTGTTGCTGTTCGGGGTGCTGCATCTCGGAGGGGTCCTGACCGCGC
>CAYQKH010000192.1:0-5514 GCA_964417945.1 uncultured Opitutales bacterium | reverse complement strand
GATTACGGAATGACCCCTTTAAGGGGACCGGAATGACCCCTTTAAGGGGACCGATCGACTTCGAGCAGGATGTGGAGGAGCTGGCCCGGGCAAGCAAGGCGGTATGCGCTGCCGACGGACAGGGGAGGTTGAAGTTGGAATTTGGAAGCTAGAACTTAGAAGCGTTTCGTTTTCTCCTTATTGCGAGAAAAAGGAGTAGCCCGGCAAATCCCAGAATCCCTACGGTGGAGGTTTCTGGAACGGTAACTGCCAGAATCGGTCCACCGCCGCCTTCTGTAGAAGAAATCTGGTGAAAATACCCGCTTTCTTCCGGATCAAAAAAGGACCGGGAAATCATGAAGGTTGCCGTCCCATTCGTATCTGAATGGAGAAAAGAAATCAGCTGGTGAGATTGAAATAGGATTTCAGTCCCTACGCCGGATCCAATTACGGAAAAATTTCCGAGAAAGGTGGTGTTGGAAAGAAAAGCGGAGCCTGAACTGATATCGTTCCCGGGGGCATTATTCCAAGTTAGGGTGGTTTCATCCCAAAGTTCGCCTGGCTCTCCGTCGTTCAGGCCGTAAACTTCAAATCCGATATTCTGGCCGGCAATGTTATCCTCGATTCCCCCACCATATTCAAAAGTAAAGCTCAAGGTTGCATCTATGATTGGCCGGTTGATGAGGGAAGTATCATACTGAAGATAGACCTTCCGATCAAAGGAGGTTCCAATGCTGGTTGAACCCGCATTCTTGATGCGGAGGAAGTCGAACCCCCCTTGAGGGTTATCCGGGACATTTTTCAAAGCAAAGGTATCCTGGATTGGCGCCAATTCAAGGATCGGACCGGCAAATGCAAAGGGAGCCCCTATCAGGCAGCCGAGAGAAACTAAAAACCAGAGCAGCTTTTTTTTCATAAATAAAAATCGAAAATTTTTTGGAGAACAGCGAGCGAAACGAACCTATACATCGCCTTGAAAGCCACAAGAAAAGAAGTCATCTCTGGATTTTACACTGGTTTGAATGCCCTGAAAAAAACGAATGCGGATACCAAGGAGGAAGGCGTTCCGTCGAAGTTGTAGGTCTTTTCGGCATTCTTTTAGATGGACCTTTTGCGAGGAGGGATTTCGTCTAAGCGTTTCAACCCCTTCCCCTCTATGTTTAAAAAACTTCGCTGCGAAAAATTAGAAAACCCTCTTGGAATTGGAAATGCGGAACCGGCTGTGAGCTGGAATCTCAGCCCGCAGAGCCCGGTGCAGAAACAAAAGGCCTACCGATTAATTGTAGCTGAGGAAAGCACCTTGCTGGATGAAGGTGGAGAGAACGACTCCCGCTACTGGGATTCCGAGGTGGTGGAATCCAGTGAAACACTGAACATCCCCGTTGGGTTAAAGATGAAATCCTGCCAGGGGTATCACTGGAAGGTGAAGGCTTACGGGGAGGATGGCAGCGAGACAAAATGGAGTCCGGAGCAAACTTTTGAGACCGCCTTTCTGAATGAGGAGTGGAGTCCCAAGTGGGTGGGGCGGAAACGAACGGATCCGGAAGACCGCCGTCCGACGTTGCTGCGTCGATTTTTTTCAATTGTGGGGGAAGTGGTGCGAGCGCGCCTGACGATTTCCGCCCTGGGCCTTTACGATGTGGAGGTCAACGGGCAGAGGATCAGCGAGGACCGGTTGGTGCCGGGTTGGACGAATTATCACGTGCGCAATCAATATTTGACCTACGACCTGGGGCCCTTTCTGGAGCCGGGGTCGAATGCAATCGGGGTTCTCCTTGGGGACGGCTGGTATTCCGGGCATCTCTTGTTTGAGCACGACCGGAATTTTTACGGGAAGCACCCGGCGATCGGTGCGCGGATCGACCTTTTCTACGCGGACGGCTCGCATGAGTGGATTGAAACGGATGAGGATTGGGTGACTGCGACGGGGCCCTACCTGATGTCGGACATCTACGATGGCGAGATCTACGATGCGCGCTTGGAAAAGGCGGGATGGTCGACGCCGGGTTACCGGGCGCGGGGATGGAAGTCGGCGGAGCGGATTTCGGCGAGTGCGGTGCCGATGGAGGCCAAGCTCTGCCCACCGGTGCGAACAGAAGATGTGATCTACCCGGAAACCTACTGGCAGCACGACGAGAACACCTGGGTCTATGATTTCGGGCAAAACCTGGTGGGGATGGTGTCGATCCGGCTGCCGAAGGCGAAGCGCGGGCACAAAGTGAGTCTACTCTTCTTTGAAATGATGCATGAGGACGGGACCTACTACCACAACATCCGGACGGCCCGTTGCAGGGAGGACTATATCTACTCGGGGCAGGAGCCGGACGGATTCGTCTACACCCCGAAATTCACCTACCACGGCTTCCGCTATGTCCGGGTGACGGATTTTCCGGGAACGCCAGAAGGGGATCTGCTCGAAGGGTTGGTTCAGTACACAGCCCTTACGGAAACGGGCAGCCTGAAAACCTCGCACAAGCTGTTAAACCGGTTAGTCGACAACATTAAGTGGAGCCAGCGCGGCAATTTCTTGGAAGTGCCAACGGATTGTCCGCAGCGAAGCGAACGCCTTGGATGGACGGGAGACGCGCAGGTCTTCATCCCCGCAGCCTCCTATATGATGGATCTTTATCCATTTTTCCACAAATGGTTGCGCGATTTGCGGGACGACCAAAAGGAAGATGGTGCGTTTCCGGACGTTGCACCGGACATCCTTTCGGACTGGCGGATCCGGCAGGGGTTCGGAACCCGCTGGGGGACGGCGGCCTGGGGAGATGCAGGAACAGTTTGTCCTTGGGTCCTCTACGAGCGCTACGGAGATGAACGCATCCTGGAGGAGTGCTTCTCCTCGATGGTGCGCTGGGTGAAGTATTGTGAAAAGACAAGCGACGGGCTCATCCGGCACCGGACGAATTTCGGAGACTGGTTGGATCCGACGGTGATCCGTCCGGGAGAAGCCCGGACTTCCAATCGACTTTTAAGCACGGCGTATTTTGCCCGCTCGACGGAGCTGACGGCGCGTGCGGCGGAGGTGCTTGGGAAAACGAGGGAAGCCCGCCAGTTGTGGGAACTTTGGGAGCGGATACGGATTGCGTTCGCCGGGGAATACCTGACGCCGAACGGCTGCCTGGTGTCGGATACGCAAACCGGTTACCTGCTCGCCCTCGGTTTCGACCTCCTCGAGCCGGAATACCGGGAGAACGCCTTGAAACGCCTGGTCGGGTTGTTCGAAGAGCGGAACTACCGGATCGCGACGGGTTTTGTCGGGGCACCGCTGGTGTGCGAGGTCCTGAGCCGTTTCGGGCGCACAGACCTGGCCTACAAGATTCTGCTTCAAGAGGAAAATCCCGGCTGGATGTTCCCGATCAAGAATGGCGCGACCACGATGTGGGAGCGTTGGGACAGCTGGACGCCTGAGAATGGATTTCACCCGCAGGAGATGAATTCCTTCAACCACTATGCCTATGGAGCAATTGGAAACTGGCTTTTCCAAACCGCAGCGGGGATCCGGCCGCTTCCCGAGTCACCGGGCTTCCAGCATTTTGCCTTAAAGCCGGAACCGGATCCTGCCTTAAAACGGCTGTCGGCGACCTATGAATCCCCCTATGGACGGATCGATTCTTCCTGGAAATGGGTAGGTCGGGGGGAAGCGGCGCGCCTTGAGTATGCCTTTTCGATCCCGCCGAATACGGAAGCTGCCGTCACCCTTCCGCGTGTCGGAGGCCGAAAGCAATTCACGTTGAAGGGCAGCACCGGCGCGGGAACGAATACGGACGAAGGGTATACGTTTTCGGCGGGTCCGGGAAAAGTGATGGTCGTGCAGCGGTAAGGAATCTGGCCTTTCGACCGGCACCGGCGTGACGTGGCCGCCTTCGCGGAAAATACGGGGGGCGGGTCGGTCGAGGGGTAAACCCTCTCCTACGGATGGGTGGTGCTAGCCTTTCAGTGCTTGAGCGAGGGCGGGGGTGATGGCGTCGCCGGCGGGTTTGGCATAGGGTGGGTAGAAGCGGGTATAGCGGTAGAAGCTGCTCATGTATTCGCGATCGCCAACGCCAGCGGAATCGGGGATGTAGCCGTAGCTCTGGTTGATATAACCGCAGGGGAGGAGGTGGAGCGGGTGGGCGGTTTTTTTGAGAAGGAGGCCGGTTTCCACGTAGGGTTCAAAGGGGAGGCCGATGAGCGCGAGGTGACCGAATCGGAGCAGTGGACAACGGATGGAAAGGCTCCTTGGAATGGCGACGAGGGCGATTCGGTCATGTTGTTCGATGGCCCATTCGTACCAGGGGATGTTCATCCGGATCACGGCGCTGCGGTAAGGGGCGCTGAGGACCTCGGGAAAATTTAGCCCGACGCAGGAGTAGGCACCGTAACGATTGCGGGTATGGGGATTTTCTTCGAAGGCTCGAATTTCCTCAAGCTCGCGAACCAACTCCTCACGGGTTGGAAGAGGAGCGAAGGGGATGTCGACGGGGAGGAGTTGAAAAAAGGTCTCTTCGGAATCGACCAATTGGCGTTCCTGATAGGCCTTGGTGAAGGATGCGCCAAGGTAGGATCCGAGTTCACGGGAGCGGTCGAGGTCACCGGTGAGGAAGAAGCGTGAATTCACATTGCCGCAACATCCCTGGAGGAAGGCGACGGGTGCGTCTGGATCACCGAGGGCTTCACGGAGGTGATCGCAGGCCAACTGCGGCCAATCCCCGTAGGCTATCATGTGCTCGGGGTGGTAGGCGGTGACGGGGTGGGCGGTATGGCGGCAGAGGGTAAGGACCGGTTTGCCGTTCGTGGCATGGAAACTGAGGACATCGGCATCAGGATCGATGACACCGGAATAATCGTCCCCCCGTTCGAGACGCTCCTTCTCGCGGATAAAATAAGTCGTTCCGTCCGGCCAATGCCCCTTCCGGTTGTAAGCGATGCGGGATTCGGGGACGGAGCCGAAGGAGAGGGACACCGGTTGGAGACGTTCGGGGAGATCGCGGGCGGCGTCGAGGATTTGTTGGAGGAGTTCCACTCCGAGAGGGTTCAGCAACTCTATTTTCGCCGGGACGGGGGTTGGCGTCTGGTAGTCATGAAGGAAATCTGGGTAAAGGCAGGGCACGCTGTGGTTGTGATCGCAGCAGAGAAGGATCTGCTCCTTGGGAAGGCCAAGGCACTCGGACAGCCGAGGGAGGAGAAGCTGGCGGAACTGCAGGCCGCGGATTTCGAGGGGGCTGATAACGAGGCAAATGCGCTGATCCCCGAGGTCCAAGAGCGCGATCGTGGTGTAGAGGTCGGAGCCGACCCGCTCGATAAGAGCCCCGGTCTGGCCCCGGGTCGGGAGGCCGGTTCTCATCCGGGAGGTGATCTTCGTGGCGGCGGCCTGGAGCATGGAGGGCGGGGGTCTGGAGTCGGGGGACAGGGGACAGGGGTCTGGAGTCGGGGGGCAGGGGACAGGGGTCGGCCCTTCGACAGGCTCAGGGTCTTCGCTACGCTACGAGAGGGCGGAAGGTGGGAAAGTGGGAAGGTGTTAAGGTGTTAAGGTGTTAAGGTGTTAAGGTG
>CAYQKH010000191.1:0-5522 GCA_964417945.1 uncultured Opitutales bacterium | reverse complement strand
CGTTGACGGCGCCGCTCTGTGGGGCTACCTATCCCGGGTCCGCCGCCCGGACCCGTGCCATGTCCAGACCCGCCCGCTCTCCCGCCGCATCCATGATGTCTTCCCGGATCTGCCGTTCAATTGCCTCCCGGCTGGTAAAGACCAAGGGAGCCATCGGCACCGTAAACACCTGCATCTCGGGCAATCGGCGTTCGAGATACAAGCGGTTCGCCTCCAGTGAACGGTTTAATTCGCGCAGCAATCGCGCCTGTTGCGTGCCCGGTGGCGTTTCGCTCGGGGGTGGGGGCATCGCCAGCAGAACCCGGTCCGGCCCCGTCAGCTTGAACACCATGTCCAGATGCCGGGTGGAACGCCCCGGGGTCGCAAATAAGACATGCACTTCCTCCGCGTTGTAATAATCCCGGAAAGTCTGCCGTAAAACCGCTCGGTTCCCGCCGTTTTCAATCAGGGTGTCCTCCGTGATGAAGACACGTCCGCGCCCGTCGGTCCCAAAGTCCCCCGTCGACAGAAAAAGCGGAGGCTTTACCAGCTCTCCCGCCTTGCCCCGAGCAAAGAGCGGTCCGAAGTCGCGCAACCACTCCGATTGCACCATCGAAGGGACCATATCCAATTGCCCTTCCGGAAGGGCGGAGAGAACAGGGTCCGCCGCGACTTCCCGTTCCCAGTCCAGAAGGGCCTCCTCCTGTTCCTCATTGTAAAGCAGGTAGACCGGCACCCGGGGAGCCAGCAACCGCAGGACCTCAAGAAAGTAGGTCCGCTTTCCCGCATCCTCCCGGACCACCTTTAACGGCAGACTCATCCAAACCGCCTCTGCCGGGGCCCATTCCGGATACAGGCCGTGGACGGGGTGCGGCGGGGTCGGCTTCAGCAATTCCTTACGTTGTTCCTCGGACCGAAGTCCGGTTGCGAGGCCGAGGGCGAGTAAAAGCATAACCCGCCAGGAAAGAGAAATAGAGCGATTCATTTCAGTCGTGTTCGTAAAAGGATAAACCACCCGGAAAGGGATTTCGTTTCATTCTTTTAAGAAAAAGGCAATTCCCATAAGTTCCTCTGCCCCACCAGGATATCTTGACTTATGGAAAGGCTCAAAAAAGATGGTGGCACTATGAGTATCGTTGAAATCATTCTCGCCATCCTCCTTCCCCCTGTAGCCGTCGCCATGCGCAAAGGCGCCGGGAAGGATCTCATCATCAACATCATCCTCTGGATTGTACTGTTCGGGATCGGCGGGGTCATCCATGCCTTCATCGTCCTGAGCAAGGACAAGAGCGCGCCGGCCGCCTGAGCGGGCGCCCACTCCCCCCTTCCCTCCTGACTGGATGGAGACCGTTTCCGGACTGCGGGACCGGCACTTATCTTTTTCTCAGAGAGAATCTCCGCCGTGGAGCGCGGAGCTCCCGTTACGGTAGCTGTCCCTCCAGCCAAGACTCAACCCGCTCCAACACCCGGGGGGTGGCCGGGTCGTGGAACAGCAGGTGGTAGGCCTCCGGGAAGTATGCCGCATCCACCCGGTCCCCCGGAAAAAGCCGGACAAAGCGCTTCACCGCCTCTGGTTTAACAAAAAGGTCGTTTTCCGCATAAAGGACAAGGACCGGCGTCCGAATTTCCTCCGCCGCCGGGCCAGCCTCCTCCACCAGCTTCATAAACACTCTGAGAAAACGCAGGGAAAAGGAAGAGATTCGGTGCGGAGCCTGCTCAAGATAGGCGTGGTAGTCCGGATCCCGGGTGACCCGCGTCACTGCGGCCGGATCGGGATCCTCCTGCTCCATCGCCGCGAGATCCAGCCGCTTCCAGGGCGCGACAAAGAGGAAAAATTGGGCCAAAAACTCCTGCCACCACGTCAGCTCACCTTCCAACTCCACCACCGGTGCGCTCAAGATTAACCCATCGGCCCCCTCCGCATCCCCGCGTCGGGCATACTGCAAAGCAATCAACGCCCCCATGCTCTCTCCGAGGAGAACAACCGGCACTCCGGGATGCGCCTCGCGCGCAATCTCCAAAACGATCCTTAGGTCATCAAGCCAGGCATCCGCCCGCCTCAGATCCCCCCTACGCTTTTCGTCAGGATCCAGCCCCATCCCCCGCAAATCGTAACTCCAAAAGGCGAAACCACGCTCCCGCAGATAGGCCCCAACCGGTTCGAAATCTGAGGCCGCACCGCTCAAGCCGTGGACCCCCACCACGACCACTTCGGGCACTCCCGATGTCGGATCCCAGCGCAGGCCATCAAAACGTGACCCATCTACCACCTCAAAAGTGAAGGAGTCTCCAGTCGGCTCGTAAGCAGATGTTTCCATGACAGCTCCGGCAGTCGACCCTAGCACCGTCGCCGCCGACCAAAACCTGAGCAGCCTGCACAAAAATCGAACCATTCGCAAAACTGTTCACAACTCAGTGCCTTCGCAAGCCGTCCTCGAATTTCCGCCTCAAAGCCCCGGAACGAGGGGACATCCCGCTTGTCACGGGAGAACGGAACCGTTCCAATGTCCCTCATATGAAACTCCTGCGTTACTTGCTTCTCTTCTTCTGGCTCCCCCTCGGGCTTCTGGCCCGCGAGGTCGGCCTCGACCAGCAGGAAGCCGAGTTCCTCAAACCCCGCCTCGCTCCCATCACCGTTCTTAAAACAATTGAGGCCTTTGAAACACGCGAAGGACAAGGAATTCCCGTGGAGGTTACCCGCGAATCCGTGACTCACGGGAAAATATCGCTCATTCTCCGTCTCTTCCTTCTCGCCCAAGAGGAAAACTACCTCCTCCGCCAGCAGAATATCGAGAAACTGGTTATTGGCTCCACCTTCGCCACCACCCGCAGCGAAGAGACCTACGAGCAGAATGGCGTCGACTTCAACAAGCTCCGCCTCTTCATCGACGCCCGGGCCGATACCTCCGACGTTCAGGACTATTTTGCCAACCCCTTTGGCGCTAATTCAAATCGGGGCGGAGGCGCCGACCCCAACGGCAACTCCATCGAGGAACTCGAGGGCTTCTACGTCCGCGCGATGAACGCCCTCGACCGGCCAAGGGCCCTCAACTATATTGAGGAGTTTGGTTTCGACGAACGCCTTGAGGGCCGCCTCATCGGCTCCACCGGGCCCGACACCCTCTTCAGCCAATACAATTTCCGCTACGAAATCGAGTCCGTCGATGGCGCCGAGGTCGCCTTTTTCGACCCCCGCACCGGGGTCTTCCGGCTCTCCACCGAGCCGGATTTCTACGGCAGCGCCCGCATCCATTACCGCGTCAAGCTCTTCGGCGAGCGCTCCTCCCCCGGCGTTCTCCAACTCCGGAAGGAACCGCCGCTCATGCCGATCATCGAGACCTTCGACCTGCGCGCCGGACGGCCTGTCGACATTCTTTACATCGTCGATAATTCCTCCGGCACCGAAAGCCCGCAGACCGTCCTCGGCGATAGCTTTGTCCGCTTCATCGAATCCTTCGGGAACTACAACAAAAAGATCCGGGTTGCCGCCATCGCCACCAGCTCCACCTCCGCCTGGACCGGCGACCTCCTCGCCCTCCCCTCCGGAGAACGCATCCTCTCCTCATCCGACCCCGCCTTCATCGATAAGGTCACCCGCCTCATCCAACCCGGCGCCGAAAAGGAGAAGCGGCAGTCCGCCATCCTCCCCTCGAACAATTTCTTCGCCTCCCCCACCCGCAGGGAATTCCTCCGCGACGGCGCTTTCTTTTCCATGATCATCATCAGCCAGAAGGATGACGATTACCTCGAGACCGGGGACCCGGAGAACATCATGGACGTCTACCGCCATACCATGAGCGTGATCAAGGACCCCGAGGACATGCGCGTCGACGCCGTCGTCAAATACGGCACGAAAACTTGGTTCGGCCGCTCTAAACAGGGCAAGGTCTACGCCCAACTCGCCAATGAGTTCGGCGGTCGCGCTATCGACATCACCCAGGACTTTTCCGACGACCTCATCGAAATCGGATACGAGATCTCCCGGCGCGCACAGGAGTCCTTTACCCTTACCAACCCCCTCTACCTAGACGACCGCGAAACCCTTCAGGTCTTTATCGACGAGGATCTCACCCCGCGAGACCCCGAAAACGGCTGGACTGTCGAAACCGAAAACAACCGCATCCTCCTTCACGGTGAGGCCCTCGAAGCCTCCTTCGGCAAATTCGTCAAAATCTATTACTCCACCATCGACACCGGCCGCTTCCAGGTAGGATCCCGGCGCTAGCATTAGCTCGATCAAAGGGGTCAAACGCAAAATCTAAAGATCGTGCTCTTCCCCTTTTAATTTGGGTTTTGAGGAGGGCACGTGCATCACAATAGTTGAAAGCGGATCTTCGATTGTTTGTATTCATTCGCGCTCATAGAACTCGAAAGGCTCAACGCTTCAACTCGGTAAGGAGTTCTCGAACCATGCTCCGGGCTTGAGCGCCATACCGCCCGCCGAAATGGTTAAAGTGGTTCACGATATGGTAGAGGTTGTAGAGGGTTTTGCGGACGGGGTAACCCTCATCGAGGGGCCAGTGCTCGCGATAACTCCGATAAAAGGCCTCACCCGGCCCGCCGAAGAGCTCGGTAAAGGCGATGTCCGCCTCCCGGTCCCCGTAGTAGGCCGCCGGATCATAAAGCACAGGGTGGCCGTGCTCGTCGGTATCGATATTCCCGCCCCAGAGGTCCCCGTGGAGAAGGGAGGGAACCGGCCGGTAATCGCGGAAAAATGCTTCGATCGATTCTAAAAGCGTATCCGATCCTTCGATACGAAGCCCCTTTTCCCTCGCCCACCTGAACTGAGGCTCCAGCCGCTTCCCCGCGAAAAAGGAAGGCCAATCGTCCGACATCGGGGTATTCAGCTGTGGGGTTTCGCCGATAAAGTTATCCGCCTCGAAACCAAAACCCGGACCCATCGCACGGTGCATTTCCGCCAGCAACCGCCCCAGTTCGTCCGCGCTCCCCGCCCGATGCCCTCCTAGCTCCAGCGCTTCCATGACGATAAAACCCGCTCCCCCGCTTTCGCCCGTTCCCACCACCGACGGCACGCGAACCGTCTTTGTCTCCGCCATCGCCCGGAGCCCGGATGCCTCCGCTTCAAAGAGCGGCAAACGGATCCTCCGGTTCACTTTGACAAACCAACTCCGCCCGTCCTCCCCCCGCACCCGGAAGGCCTCGCTGATACAACCGCCGGCCGCGGTCGACCGGTCCACGATCCGGAAAGGCCTCCCCGTTTCCCCCTCCACCACTGCTTCAATCGTCGCGTCCAAATCCATCGATCCCATCGTAGGAGCCGCCTCGCGCTTCACGTCGCCTCCGACAGGATCCGCCGCAACAATTCGCGGCAGCCATCCTCCAGGAGGTCGAGGACAACCTCGAATCCCCCCGCCCCCCCGTAATAAGGATCCGGAACCTCCCGCTCGGCGTGCTCCATTCAGAACCCGGTGAAGCGATGCAGGCGCGCCCGGGAGAGACCCTCCGGCTTCAACCGGGACATCTCGCGGTAGTTCCGCTCGTCCATCGTGAGAATCCAGTCTAACTTCTGAAAATCCTCCCCC
>CAYQKH010000190.1:4138-5528 GCA_964417945.1 uncultured Opitutales bacterium | reverse complement strand
CCAGGTAGATGTCCAGCCAGCTGCGCTCCATCCGGGTCAGGCTCGCGTCCAGAGCCCCGCGGATGTAGGGCTCGTCGTAAAACTGCCCGGGGGCTGCCAGGCTGTTCCCCACCTTGCTCCCGATCACCGCGTCCTCCTTGTGCTCCCCAAGGCCCATCCCCAGCAACACTTCGCTCTTCCCGCGGCCATAGGCGTCCGCTGTATCATAAAAGGTGATACCACGCTGCCAGGCGCCCTCGATCGTTTCGAGCGACTTCCGGATATCCGCTCCCGCCCATCCCGTGGCCAATCCACCCCGGAACGACGACCCCCCGAAGGCCCAGCAACCCAAACCAATATCCGTGACTTCCAGTCCCGTCTTTCCTAAAACGCGCGTTGCCAATCTGTTTCCATCTGCCATACCCTATAATTCACGTCATCTCCTTCGCTCCCGCAAGGGTTTTTGCTCGACGAACCCCCTCTCTATGAAAATCACCAAGATTGAAACGTCCATTCAACCGGAGCTCCGCCGCGGTCTCCTTCTCCTCCGCATCCACACCGATGCCGGCATTATCGGGTGCGGCGAAACCTGGTATACCCCTGACGCCGTCGCCGGCATGATCCACGGCTGGATGGCCCGGCGCCTCCTCGGGGCCAACCCCCTCGACGTCGAATCCCATTGGCGCTTCCTCTACGAACGCAGCACCAGCTTCGGCTCCCCCGGTTGTGAGATCCGCAGCCTCTCCGCCGTCGATATCGCTCTCTGGGACATCCTCGGGCAGGCCCTCGAACAGCCCGTCTGGCGCCTCCTCGGGGGCAGGACCCAAGACAAAATCCGCACCTACAACAGCAGCGGCGGCCCCACCTACGGCGGAAAGCTCGACCCCAACGACAAGCTCACTGGCTGGCCCGGATACGGCCTCGTCGGAAACGAGGGCCCGCTTAACGATTACTGGTCCGTTATCAACAAACCCGCCGACTACGCCAAAGAACTCATCGACCTCGGCTACCAGGGGCTCAAGATGTGGACCCTCGACTTCGCCGCCCATAAGCCCGGAGGCACCCTCTACATCAGCCAGAAAGACCTCGACGAGGCCCTCCGCCCCATGCGTGAGATCCGCGACGCCGTCGGCATGGATATCGAGCTCGCCATGGACGGCCACGGCTTCTTCCAGCTGCCCGCCGCCCTCCGCATCGGTCACGCCCTCCGCGACCTCAACCTCCTCTGGATCGAGGACGGCATGCGACCGGACGCCCTCAACACCATGGTCGACTTCCGGAACCAGACCGGCACCCCCATCGCCGTCAGCGAAATGCTCAACCGCATCGCCGATTTCCGCGAGGTCCTCAACCGCAACGCCGCCGACTGGATCATGATCGATCCCTCCTGGATCGGCGGCGTTGCGGTTGA
>CAYQKH010000190.1:0-4128 GCA_964417945.1 uncultured Opitutales bacterium | reverse complement strand
GCATCTGCGACCTCGCCCAGGGCTACAACGTCCCCGTCGTCATCCACGACTGCACCGGCCCCTTTAACCTCCTTGTCGGCCTCCACGTCGGCACCGCCTGCGCCAATGTCGCCTGGCAGGAATCCCTCCGCGCCCACCTCACCATGGTCTACCCCGATCTCGTTGACGAAGTGCCCACGGTCGAAAACGGCCATTTTACTGCACCGGACCGCCCCGGGATCGGAGCCGCCTGGAATCCCAAGCTCTTCTCGGCAGACTCCGGGATCATCCGTGTATCTGAAGTATAATCGTCAGGTGAAAGAGTTGATCCAAAAATTGAGATTCCAAAGAGCCTTCAAATATTTATTATTTAATTATGACATTTACTGACCTGCAGAAGCAAGTAACGGAAATGCCTGAAGAAGAGCAGGATAAGCTAGTGGCTTATCTTACCCTGCTCCAAAAGCAACGCGACCCCGAATGGATCGCGAAAATTGATGAACGACTAACCGATAAAAATTCATCGCGCTGGAAGTCTCTGGAGGAGCTGGAAAAGCGGTGGGAAGCAGATGACTGAATATCGAGTTTTCGTAGACAACGAGCTTTTCGAGCTAATTCTCCGGGTCCGTGGTTCAAAGAGGAATGAAATTAAATCGTTTCTGAGGTCGCTGAAGACCGATCCGTTCGAGAGAGGTGAACTCTCTATCATGCGATTGGGAAGAAAAGTGGAGGTGAAATATTTCGGTAAATATTCTTTGTACTTTTGGACGGACCACGCCGTTAAGGAGGTTAAAGTTGTGGACTTTATTTCTTCAATTGGTGGATGAAGCTATTATCAGGCAAATTATTCATCAATTTGGTGCCTATCCAAGGGTCGCCATAGGTTGGACAGGTGCAGACACCGGAGACGAAAACTTAGATTTACAAAATGACTGACCTTGCTTTCCACTTCCCCGATCTTGCGGGAAAAACCATCCTCCTCACCGGTGCCAGCCGCGGCATCGGCCGGGCCATCGTCCCCACCCTTCTCGACCAGGGTCTGAACCTCATCCTCACCGCCCGCAATGCTGAAGCGCTCCGGGAACTGAAGGAGTCCTCCTCCGACCCCGATCGCGTCACCATCTTCCCCTCCGATCTCGCCGACCCCGATGCCCGACGCGAGCTCGCTGAGAAAATTAACGATGCCGCCCCCGTCCTCGACGCCATCGTCCACAATGCCGCCATCGATCCCCGCTACCGCTTCTCCGAACTCAAGCTCGACGATTTCCGACAGGTCATGGCCACCAACGTCGAGCCCATCATCGACCTTTCGCGCGACCTCCTCCCACGGTTGAAAGCCGCCGAGCACCCACGGCTCGTCCTCGTCGGATCCGTCACCTTCAATATCGGGACCGTCTACCTTAGCGCCTACGTCGCTTCAAAGGGTGCCATCGTCGGCCTTACCCGCAGCATGGCACGGGAACTCGGCCCCGACCACATTACCGTCAACTGCCTCGAACCCGGTGCCATCGTCGTCGAAAAGGAAATCGTCGACGAAGCACGACACCAGCGCATCATTGACCTCCAAGCCGTGAAGCGCCGCCTCACCCCAACCGACCTCGAAGGGCCCCTCTGCTTCCTCCTCAGCAAGGTCTCCGGCGGCATCACCGGCCAGGTCCTCACCGTCGACGGCGGCCTCATCCACCCTATCGCCGGCCCCGATATGCAGGGCGCACACCTCGATAAGTGATTTGGCCCAGCACCCCTCACAAAATCATTTCCGCACCATTCGGGACAAGACCCACGATTTTCCCCCTGTAGGAGCCGCTTTACGCGGCGACCCTCCAAACGCCCTCCAGAATTCGGGAGCCCAACACAAATTAACCCGGTTTAGCCCACGACCATCTCCAAGCCGTCGATCCGCACCTCCCGCTCCTCGAGCGTGAGGTGAAATTTCTCCCCGTCCACCGAGCAGAGGACCGCCGGCGGCGTATCCTCCGATTTCCCGCAGACCAGGACCGTGACCAATGTCACCACCTGGCTCGCTTCCGAGCGGAACCCGACAAAGGGATGCTTTCGCGCCTCCTCCGAATCGATCGGCATCTGGTCCGTGCGCCCATCGATCCGCTGGTTGGAATATACATTGCCCCGCAGGTAGGCCGACGGACGCGTAATCCAGAATTCGTTGTCGAGGACGGAGAGCTGGGCGTTTCCGTCGTTATTGAAGGCGAAAAAACGGGCCTCCACCTCCGAACTCTCCTTCATTTTTTCCACGCGATCCACCAGGACCACGATCTTTTCCCTGAGAAACACCGCCACTGCGCGGTTCACCGCCTGCACGTCGAGGTTGTTCAGCCGGTAGGCCTGGGTCGCGTCGCTCAGCCAGGTCGCCACCCCGTCCCCGTGCCGGTGATGGACAATCCGGGCTTTGGCATAGGAGGCGTTGGTCCCCTCCGAGCCGTTCACGTAACCGTGCCCTTCACCGTCGACCAGGATGGCACTGTGCCCCGCCGTCGTCCGCAACGGCCAGGAGGAATCGTAACAGCTGTAAGGCGGGCGGAACGGATCCGCCACCAGCATTTCTCCAAAACTCTTCAAGAGAAAGCTGTTCCGATCCGCGTGCTCGTGGTTTCCAGGAACCCCGCTTCGGAAACCCAGCACGAGGTCCTCCGTTTTCCAACCTTCCCGTGCGACGATCCAATCCAGATCGCACCGCCAGACCTGCGGGCCCAGGTCCGGCTCCTCTTCCCCCACCGACGGATCATGACACAACACCGCCCAGAAATTCTGCGCGGACGGAAGGTGGGTCCCGATCCATTGCGCGACCTTATCCCCGAATTGAGAACCCGCGTAAAACGGAATCATGCTCACCGACTGCCGCTTCGCCACCTGCTTGCTTCCGCCCGCCGTCGGCGGAAAATTCCCGCTGTCCCCAAAGTTGATAATCCCGCAATCGTCCAGTTCCGTCGGGCATCCCATGTGCCAGAGGAAGCGGGCAAAACCTCCCCAGTTGATCAACGTATCAAGATCCCTGATACCTTTCTGCTGGAAAAGCATTACCGCCTGCAGCAGGTGCATCGCCGTGTAGTTCCCGTAGTTCACCGCCTCGTGGTAACTCCCGTCCGCTTCCCACACCTCTCCGAAAACCCGGATGTTGTGCAGCGCCATCTCTTTCCAGCGTTCAGTCGTTTCGCTCTCCCCGAACTCCGCCTCCATCGCAAAGACCCCGAATGCCAGCGCCGAGGCCGGAACCGCCCGTAGGTTCGTATTAAGCGTGATCTCCGGTCGTCGAATCATCGCATGCCGTCCGCCCGCGTCCGGACGCTCCTGTAACAGCCCCGCCTCCGGGTTGATCCGCCAGAGCGGTGCCTTCCGCGGAAACCGCACGTCCCGCATCCCCCGGAAACACGGCTCCGCCCCCTCCGTTGCCATTGCCGAAATCCAGCTCTTGCGTTCGTCCTCGCTCACAAAGTCCCCCAGCCAATCCCCTGCCAGCGCGATCGACACCGTCGCCGCCGGTGCCCGCTGCACCCCCATCACTTCGTCCCCCGTCAGGAAAAAATCCCAGAACCGGAACTTCAGGATCGAGCGCACGCATTCCGCCGCCAGCTCCGCCGAGGCACGATCCCCCGTCATCAGGTAGTGGAAGGCCATCTTATCCGTCGTGTTGCACAACCGCTGCAGGTGGGTCAGCTGGTAGTTCGTGTTCAACTCTTCCTTCAGGAAACGATGCTCCTCGTCACGGTCAAAGCCGTCCAGTTCCTCGCGTAGCTCTCCGAAGATCGCCTCCCCGCAATAACGCTGCCGGATTCCCGGCAACTCGGATTCTTCGAAAAAGAGTCGGTAGTTCAAACTGGCCATAAGGCCATCCTCCCGCATCCCCCTCCCCCATGGCAAGCTGTTCCCCCGCCTGGCTCTACAACCGCCTCGCTAAATCCAAAATCCAATCCAAATCCTCGGCCCCCGATCCCGCCGAAGCCATCCACTCCACCTGAATCATCCGCTTACCCTCCACCCGTAGGCCAGTGCTTCAGCCTGGCCCATCCTCCCCCATTTCCCGTAGGCCAGTGCTTCAGCCTGGCCCTTCCTCCCACATTTCCCGTAAGCCAGTGTTCGCGACGCCGAGAAGCACCAAACCTGGCCTCCGGTGAGCCTGCCGAACCCGTCGAA
>CAYQKH010000189.1:0-5558 GCA_964417945.1 uncultured Opitutales bacterium | reverse complement strand
CGCGGGTAGAAGGGGGTTTTTTCGGTCTGGGGAACTTCGAGGACCTTCCCGAACATCTCGGAGGAGGAGGCCTGGTAAAAGCGCACTTTCTTACCGATCCCGGACTCGATAATGGCCTCGAGGATGCGTGCGGTTCCGGTGCCGACGATATCGCAGGTATACTCGGGGACCTCATAGCTGACACGGACGTGGCTCTGGGCTCCGAGGTTGTAGACCTCGTCGGGCTGGAGTTCGTAGAGGAGCTTGACGAGGCGGGTGGAATCCGCGAGGTCGCCATAATGGATGTGGAAGCGATTGAACTTCACATTCTGGTAATCCCAGAGGTGGTCGATCCGCTCGCGGTTGACCGAGCTGGTCCGGCGGACGATGCCGTGGACCTCGTAGTCTTTTTCGAGAAGGAGTTCGGCGAGGTAAGAACCATCCTGGCCGGTGATACCCGTGATGAGCGCTTTTGTCATTATGAGGTACGAAAAGGTTTTTCGAAGAGGAGGTCAACGGTTTGGAAGGGGGATGGACAAACCCCGTCCTTTAAATTTTGATCTGGAGCTATGACCGACCGGGAAACCCTGCTGGAAATTGGCCGGCAAACGATGTTGCACGAATCCTCGATGATCCGCGAAGCGGCGGGGCGGCTGGATTCGGGCTTTGGCGAGGTCGTCGAGCTGTTTGCAAGTACGCGTGGCAAGGTGGTGGTAAGCGGCCTCGGAAAGAGTGGCCATATCGGGCGTAAGATCGTGGCGAGCCTGTGTTCCTCGGGAACGCCGGCGGTTTTTTTGCATCCTGCGGAGGCGGTCCACGGTGACTTGGGGATCCTGGCACCGGGGGATCCCTGCCTGGTGCTTTCGAAGAGCGGATCGACGAGTGAATTATTGGGGCTGGTGCCGTTGCTCCGGCAGATGAAGACACCGATTATCGCCTTGGTGGGTAACCCGGACTCCGAACTGGCGCGGATGGCGGACACCGTTTTGGACAGCAGTGTGACGAGTGAGGCGGATCCGCACGGGCTGCTTCCGACGGCGAGTTCCACGGTGGCTCTGGCGATCGGGGATGCATTGGCGGCGGCAGTGATGCAGGCGCGGGGATTTTCGCCAGAGGATTTCGCCCGATTTCATCCCTCGGGGCAATTGGGACGCAACCTGACGCGGACGGTGGCGGATGCCGGGCACCGAACGGAACAGGTGGCCTGTGTCGGACCGGAGGATTCGCTCCGTTCGGTGGTGATTGAAATGACGAAGCGCAACCTCGGGGCGGCTTGTCTGGTGGAGGATTTGGCGAAGCCGGAGCGGCTGCTGGGGATCATCACGGACGGGGATGTGCGGCGCGCGCTACAGGACCACGAGGAGATCCGGGAGCTTCGCGCAAAGTCGATCGCGACGTATTCCCCGATAACGGTGGAGCCGACGGCCAACTTGGGCGAGGCGATCCGTCTGATGGAGGACCGGCCCAACCAGATTTCGGAGCTGCCGGTGGTGGATGCAGAGGGGAAACTTTGGGGATTGATCCGGTTACACGATATTTACCAGCCGTAGTGAAAGAGAAGCCCATCTCGGAGACCCGGGGAGACCCAACGGATAGCCTGGTTGCCTTTCGGCAGTCGGGGGGGCGGGCGAAGCCCTGGCGCCAGCCGATTCCGCTGCGTGAAAAGTTGGTGGTGGGGTTGGCGGCGGGCGTCCTGGTCACCACCGGCTGGTGTCTTGGAGGGGTGAAGCTGTGGGGGCAGGTCTCGCTCGGGTTGTTGGGCCTGGCGGTATTCCTGGTTGCGCAGATGCCGCTCCGGATAGGGGTTCAGGAACTGGATCGCTGGGAGCCCCTGAAGAGGCTGGTGCGTTTTCCGGTCTTCTGGCTGGGTGGACTGTTCATGCTTTACGTGGCCTGCCAGCAGCTCAACCCGGCCTGGGTCTACCATCGGGAAGGCAGTCGGTGGTGGTTGGAGCGGGTGGCGCATATTGGCTGGTTACCTTCCGGGGTGGAAGCGCCCCTGCGCTACATGAACGGGTGGCGGTGCCTGATCTGGATGGGCGGGGCGTGGCTCCTCGTCTGTGCTCTGGCGACGGCGATTCAGCACCGGCGGAGCGCGCTATTCCTTTGTTGGGTAGCGGTTTTGAACGCGACGGTCTTTGCGGTGGTCGGAATCGGATTCAAGTTGTCGGGAACGAGGAAGCTGTTGGGCTTCGTTCCCAACGAGGGGGCGCGAAGCTTTTTCGGATCGTTTTATTACAGCAATCATGCCGGCGCCTGGCTGGTGGTGGGATTGGGGACGACCTTGGGACTCTCGCTCTATTGCTGGATCCAGGCTCAGCGAAAGGGAGCGAAATCGAACCCCGGTTTCTTTCTATTAATGCTGGCCTTTGTTCAACTGAGCGGATTGCTTTTTTCGGGATCCCGGGGTTCGGTCCTCACTGGAATTGTATTGTTTGCTGTTTACACCGGAGCGGGTTTTTATGCTCTGGCCCGCAGCCAGGTATGGAACCGAACCGCCGCATCTGTTGGAATCCTGACCACGGTCATCGTCGCCGTTTTCGGTTTTCTCGTCATATTAAATTCCAACTACGAGAAAGTGCACCGGGATATGCTCAAAGGACTCCAAAATGTGGTTTCCTTGGGCGAAATGCCTCTTGGTAATGAACGTCGTCCCCGGCTGACCAGTGAGCAGACCCGCTTATTGATGGCACGGGCCACAGCAGACCTCTGGCAGGATGCGCCGGTTCTCGGAAATGGACTCGGGGCCTACCGCCACCTGATCGTGATCCATCAGAAAAAATACGACCCGATTTATATTCACCCATTCACGTATAACCAAAGACGGAATCCCGAAGGCCGCGTGCTGACTTGGCGGCTGCGCTATGCGCACACCGACTGGCTGCAATATTTAAGTGAAGTTGGGGTGGCAGGCAGCAGTTTACTTGTCGCGGTGGTGGGGGCCTGGCTGGTGCTCTGGATGCGGCGGTGGCGAAATTGGACGCCGGGACACCTCGTTTGGGCCGCGACCTTTGGAGGATTGATTTTTTACGCGGCGGTGGATTTCATCCTTTGGAGCCCGAGTGTTTACTTCGCCTTTGTCTTCCTGCCGCTACTGACGCTGAAGACCCTTCGTTAAGCTGCTCTTCGAAAGAATGCTCTAATCGAGATAGACGTCGTATTCCGGAATAAATTCCTTAATTCGGTTTTTGAGGGCGCTGCGACCGAGGCTGGGGTAACCGGCTTCGATTTCCTCGAAACAGATATGCAGGTTGAGCGCAGTCGCGGATTCGCTGAGGAACTTGAAGATCTTCGGATGTCCGGTTTCGGCGTGTTCCTCGGTTTCGTGGCTGAGTTCCTCGAAGAGTTTTTCACCTGGGCGGAGGCCGATAAATTCGATTTCGATATCAATGCCGGGGCGGTATCCGCTGAGTTCGATCATCTGGCGGGCGAGGTCGACAATTTTGACGGGTTCTCCCATGTCGAGGAGGAAGATTTCGCCGCCCTGTCCGAGGGTGGCGGCCTGGAGGACGAGGCCGACAGCTTCCGGGATGGTCATGAAATAGCGGGTGACCTCCGGGTGGGTGACGCGAACGGGACCGCCTTCAAGGATCTGCTTGCGGAAAATGGGAACGACGCTGCCGGAGGAGCCGAGGACATTCCCGAAGCGCACGGCCATGAATTGGGTGTCCGCAACCTCCTGTTGTTTTTTCTGGAGGTAAAGCTCGGCGAGGCGCTTGGAGGCCCCCATAACGCTGGTGGGGTTAATGGCTTTGTCGGTGGAAATGAGGACAAACTTCTTGACCCCCTTTTGGGCGGCGAGGTCGGCCATGCGCTTCGTGCCGAGGGAATTGTTTTTAAGGGCCTCTCCAGGTTGCCGCTCCATGAGGAAGACGTGCTTGTGCGCGGCGGCGTGAAAGACAACCGTCGGCTTGAAGCGATCAAAGATCTCGTTCATCCGCGCAGGATCGAGGATATTGCCGACGAGCGGCTGGATGATGGAGTTGTAGCCATTCGAGACGAGTTCCTGCTCGATTTGAAAGAGGGAGAATTCGTTTTGTTCGACGAGGAGGAGACGGGTCGGCCGGTGGGCGGTAATCTGGCGGCAGAGTTCGGAACCGATGCTGCCACCGGCACCGGTGACAAGGACGACCTCGTCCTCGAGCATGGAGATGATCTTTTCGGAATCGAGGCCAACGGCTTCGCGACCGAGGAGGTCCTCGATCTCGACGGGTCGGATCTGGCTGGCACGCACTTCGCCGGAGGTGAGCTGGGAAAGGGAGGGAACGATTTCGGCCTGAAGACCGAGCTTCTGGGCCTTTTGGGTAAGTTCGCCGACGACACGGGTGGACGCGGAAGGCATGGCGATGATGATGGCCTCGATGCCGTAGCGGCTTTTGGCTTCCTGGAGTTGAGAGGTCTTATAGCGGACCGAAATCCCGTGGACATGGCGGTTCAGTTTCTGGGGATCATCGTCGAGAAAGACGACCGGTCGGAGTCCGTGACGGGGGTGCCCGAGAAGGTCCGCCGCGATTTGGGTGCCCGCATCCCCGGCGCCGATGATGGCGGTCCGTTTTGTGCGTTTAGGGGCGGAACCGTTGCCGACGAGGTAGCGCTCCCGGTAGACACGGAGAAAGACGCGGAAGCCGGCGATGAAGATGAGGGAGAACAGAAAATCGGCGAGGATGACCCCGCGTGGCGGGTAGTCCGCCATATCGAAGGCATACCAGCCGATGACGAGCAGGAGGGCGGCGGAGGCGAGGGCGAAGAAGACGCGGTAGAGATCGGGAAAGCGGAAGTAACTGAGGAGGCCGCCGAACTGGCCGAAGACGAGGAGCAAGGCGAGTTTGAGGGGGACGACCCACGCGAGGTTTTCGAGGAAGCGGGCATTCCACTCTGGGGGGATATTGAAATCAAACCGCAGCTCGTAGGACAGCTTGAGGCCGACGACGAGGATGGTGCTGTAAGCGACAAGGAGAAATAGCGGTCGAAGGATGTAAAGCAACTGGAGGGTGTTTTTCATGGCTCCGTTTCAGGAAAAGAGGGCACGAAACGCATCGATGACACGCTCTTGCCCGGCGGCGCTCATTCCGCTACCGGAGGGAAGGCAGAGCCCATTATGGTAAAGGGTTTCGCACACCTTTCCACCGATGCAGGGCGTTCCCGAATAAAGGGGCTGGAGGTGGAGGGGTTTCCATAACGGTCGGCATTCGATATTGTGGCGGTCCATGGCCTCGCAGATCTGCCAGGGATCGAGGGGGGCGGTGTCGTCGAGGACGAGACAGCTGAGCCAGCGGGTGGCGCGGGAGCCGGGGCCGAAATCGGCCTCCGGCATCCAGGAGAGCGGGAGGTCCGCAAAGGCCTCCCGGTAGCGTTCAAAGATCTCGCGACGGCGCGCCACTTTGTGTTCCAGGCGCTCGAGCTGTCCCCGACCGATCCCGGCGAGGACATTGCTGAGGCGGTAATTATAGCCGAGTTCGGCGTGCTGGTAGTGGTAGGCCGGTTCCCGAGCCTGAGTGGCCCACTTGCGGACCTTTTGGGCGAGAGCCTCATCCGGGGTCACGAGCATCCCCCCTCCGCTGGTGGTGATGATTTTGTTT
>CAYQKH010000188.1:0-5592 GCA_964417945.1 uncultured Opitutales bacterium | reverse complement strand
TTCCCCATCCCTCTGGACCAGTGGCCGAGATAGAAATCACATGGGATGAATCTGAGGGTAAATGTATCAGGTCTTGATCGTGATCACCGTCGATAGATTCATTACCAGCAGAAGCGATGATTATGGTTCCTTTCTGGTAGGCATAGTTGGTGGCTTTACTTAGGGCAACTGCCAATTCGGCTGCTTCTTTGGCTGTATAGTCCTCTCCGCCTGATCGATATAAAGCAGCTCCAAGGCTCATATTGATCACATCTGCATTGATATCCGCAGCGTACATTATCCCAGCGATGACATCAGCGAAGGTCCCGCTTCCGGCATCGCCTAAGACTTTCACCAGGACCAATTCTGCCTCAGGAGCGATCCCGATGGTACCAAATGCGTTATCAGCGGCTGCAACCGTGCCGGCTGTATGTGTGCCGTGACTGAAGGGATCCGGTAAAGTATATTCCAGACCTTCACCGGTGAAATCTTTGCTCAACGTAAAATTGATATTGGGAGCAAGATCAAGATGGTCGAGGTCAAAACCGGTATCCAGAACAGCAACCGTGACGCCGAAGCCGTCGCCGGCTCCATTGATGCGCTGGCGGACGCCATCCGGCAATCCCGTATCCTCATGCTTCCGGGGGGCTTCAGCGCCGGCGACGAGCCGGACGGCTCCGGTAAGTTCATCGCTGCAGTCTTCCGCAACGAGAAGGTTGCCGCCGCGACCCACCACCTCCTCGAGGAGCGGGACGGCCTCATCCTCGGTATCTGCAACGGTTTTCAGGCCCTCGTGAAGCTCGGGCTCCTGCCTTACGGCACGATCCGGTCCGCGGAGCCACGGAGCCCCACCCTCACCTTCAATACCATTGACCGGCACGTCTCCCGTTATGTGACCACCCGCGTCTCCTCCACCCTCTCCCCGTGGCTGAGCCTCTGCCGGGTCGGTGACCTGCATACCCTTCCCGTCTCCCACGGTGAAGGGCGCTTTTTCGCTCCCGAGGACCAGCTCGAAACCCTCCGCGCATCCGGCCAGATCGCCGCGCAATACGTTAATGCCGACGGCGAACCCGCTGCCGACCCGCTCACCAACCCAAACGGTTCCCTCTGGAATATTGAGGCCGTCTCCAGTGGGGACGGTCGTATCCTTGGAAAAATGGGCCATAGCGAGCGTTGCGGGCCCCATGTTGCGCGCAATATCCCGGGAGCAAGTCTCCAGCCCATCTTCGAAGCCGGCGTCCGCTATTTTCAGTAAGAATAGCGCGAAAAACTTCCTTTCGCCACCACGCCCCGGCACCGTAGGACTGGACTCACCCGGCAATCCCCGGTTGCAACCGTAGGAGCCCGCTCGCCCGGCGATCCCTGACCCCTTCAACCCGTTTTTTACAATTATGGTAAAATAATCGGGCTAAAGGACCTCTTCTAAGACCGGATTCGAGAGCACCCCGATTCCCTCGATTTCAACCGAAACCGAATCCCCCGGCTTCAGGAAGACTTGGGGATCCCGCCCTGCCCCGACGCCCTCCGGCGTCCCGGTCAGGATCACCGTTCCCGGCAGCAGGGTGCAGCTCGCGCTGAGGAATTCAATCAGGTAGGGAATGTCGAAAATCATGTCGGAGGTGTTGCTGTCCTGCACCAGCTTGCTGTTTAGGCGTGTCTGGATTTGTAACTGATGCGGATCCTCGATCTCGTCCGGCGTTACGAGGCAGGGCCCCAGCGGGCAGAAGGTGTCGAAGGTTTTTCCCCGACAGAATTGCCCCGCGTTCCACTCAAATTGCCAGTCGCGTGCGCTCACATCATTGGCGCAGCAAAAGCCCAGAACATAATTCAACGCACTCTCCCGGCTCACATTGTGGCACACCCGTCCGATCACGACCGCGAGCTCGCCTTCATAATCCACCTTGTCGCTGCGGAGTTTCCGTGGCAACAGAATCGGCGCATCACCGCCTACCACCGCGCTCGGGGACTTCATGAAGAGGACCGGGTATTGCGGCTCTTCGCGCCCCATCTCCTCAAGGTGCGCCCGGTAGTTCATCCCGATGCCCATGATCAGCCGGGCGTCCACCGGCGAAAGCGTCCGGGAGATTTCCGCTACCTCGTCAGTGACCTCAAAGGCGTCCGCCTTTCCCTGAATAACCCTTGGCGGGCCGTTTTCCTCATCCAGGGCCGCAAAGCGGATCTTGTCATTCGGGTCGAGGTAGCGGATCAGCTTCATGCCCCACTCTATGACCCGATCCCCTCCGGATCGCAAGCCCTACTACAGGCGACCTCTCGGATGAAACTGCGCGTGCTCATCCAAGATCCGCTCCCCTTCCACCGCCGCGTAGATCTGCGTCGTGGAGATGTCGGCATGGCCCAACATCTCCTGGATTGCCCGTAAATCCGCGCCGCCCCCCAGTAGGTGGGTCGCGAAGGAATGGCGCAGCAGGTGCGGCTTCACCGCTTTGTCGATTCCCGCCCGCTCCGCATACTCCTTCACTAGCGCCCAAATTGTTTTCCGCGAGAGCGGTCCTCCACGCTGGCTCAGGAAAAGCTCGCTTCCCGTCTTCGCCTTCACCAGCTGGGGCCGCCCGACCGTCAGGTAGTCCCGGATTGCCTTTGTTGCCGGTCCACCCAGCGGAACCAGGCGTTCCTTCGAACCTTTTCCGAATACCCGTAAATACTGCTCCTCCAGATCTACGTTTTGCAGGGTCAGCCCGCACAACTCGCTTACCCGCAGCCCGCTGGAATAAAAAAGCTCAAGGATCGCCCGGTCGCGATTGCCCATCGGGGTTCCCAATTCCGGAGCGTCCAGCAAGCACCGCATCTCGCCGATACTCAGCACCTCCGGCAACTTGCGCCGCAAACGCGGCCCCGCCAGCACTTCCGTGAAATCGCCTGCCCGCCCGGTCTCCCTGGTAAGGAATCGAGCGAAAATCCGCAGAGCGGATAATTTTCGAGCTACCGAGGCCGGACGGTAGCCTTCCCGTCCCAGGGTGGCGACCCAGCCAGTCAGATCCGTCCCCTCGGTGTCTTCCCAACCGTTCACTCCGGTTGTCGCGAGGTAATGCGCCGCTTGATGCAGGTCCTGCTCGTAGCCCGCTACCGTGTTCTCTGAAAGCCCGCGCTCTAATTGAATCCAGGCAAGGAAGGCTTCAATCGGCTCGGCGAATGGTTCCGGAAGCGATGACTTCATGCGATCCTCCTATTCGGTCCCTTTCCGCCCACCAAGTCAAATCCTCCGGCTCCGGCCACGACCGTATCCTGAAGGTTGCCTTTGCCCGCGCCATTCCTCTTAATCCCTCCCTGTTGCCATGCCGGAACGCCGCGAAAATACGGAACCTGCCCTGCGCGCTGTCGACCTGCGCGGCATTCTTCATTATGTCCCGATGTTTCGCGGCCATACCTTTGTTCTCGGGCTCGATGCCGGCGTCATCCTCCACGAGAATTTCACCAACCTCCTCACCGACATCTCCGTTCTCCATAGCTTGCAAATCCGGCTTGTCCTTGCCTACGGAATCGGCCGAAAGCTCTGCGAGCTTTCGGAATCCCGCGGACAGGCCATCAGCGACGCCTACGGCTTCGGCCCTACTGATCCCAAAACCCTCGAACTCGCCATGGAGGCCAATGGTGCCCTTAACCATCAACTCTTCGCCGGGGCAACCCAGGTCGGCCTCCGCTGCGAGATTTCCAACGCCGTCCGGCCCGCCGAGCGCGGCACCATTCAGGGCGTGGATTACCAGTCGACTGGGCGGATCAGCAATGTCGATTCCGAATACTTCCGCGGGCGGATCGATTCCGGAACGATTCCTGTCATTTCACCCATCGCCTTTACCCGCCAAGGCCGACCCCTCCGCCTGAATTCCGACCACACCAGCGCAGAGCTGGCCGTCCGCCTCCAGGCCTCCAAGCTGATCTACCTGACGCGCTACCAGGGCCTCGCCCTTGAAGACTTACTTCAGAAGAATATTCCCCTCTCCATCCTTGAAAAGGCCCTTGCTGGAGAAGACCACAACATCCATCCCACCCTCCAAAGCAAGGCGCGGGAAGCTTGTCGCGCCCTCCAGAGCGGGGTTCCACGCGCCCATATCCTCGACGGAACCCGCTTCGGCGGTCTCCTCACCGAGATTTTCGAAAAGGAGGGGATCGGCACAATGATCCACGCCAACGAATACGAGCAGATCCGGGCTGCCGCTCCCCGCGACTTGAACGGGATTTTCAACCTTACCCGCGAGGGGATCCGATCCGACGCCCTTCGCCCGCGCACCCGGAAATCCATTGAGCGGGATCTTGAACGCTTCTTCGTCTACGAGATCGACGACAGCCTCATCGCCTGCGCCTGCCTTACGCCCTACCCGCAGGAACGGATCGCCGAACTCGGGACCGTTTATGTTCATCCCTTTTATCAGGGAAAGGGCATCGGGCGGAAGATGGTCCAGTATGCCGCCGAGGCCGCACACGCCAAAGGGATGCAATCTCTTGTCGCGCTCAGTACCCAGAATTTTTCTTTTTTTAAGGATCGCGCCGACTTTCGCCCGGGCTCCCCGGAGGATTTGCCCGCTTCCCGCCGGAAGGATTTCGAGGAGGAAAAACGAGGGGGCCAGATCCTCGTCAAACCCCTCTGATGCTTTCATCGCCTTCCAGAGCCGACACCACATGATCGAGGGCCTGGCCGAAAGACCCGTTCGAAAAATAGATGAGGGTGCATTCCTCTGCTCCTCTCTTCTCCAGAGCGCCTAAAACCGCCGACTCCATAACCGCATAGGTCGGAGCCGCCATCGCCGGAACCCCGCGGGCTTCCAGCTCCTGCACGAGCCGCCCGCGGTCCAACCGGGTCGCCGGGGGAAGGTCGGCCTCCCGAAAGATCGGGCTCATCCAGACCTGGTCAGCCCGAGCAAGGGCTCCCTCCCACTCCGTTTGCATTACCGATGTCGCCGAGGTGTTGCTGCGGGGTTCAAAGCAAACCCACACCCGGCTGCCCGGAAAGCGGCTCCGCATGCTGTCGACGACCGCCCGTATCGCCGTCGGATGATGCCCGAAATCCTCCACTACCCGCAACCCTTTCCCCGAGTAGCGGATTTCCTGCCGACGGCGCACACCCTCAAAACCGTTGAGGAGGGAAATTTCCATGCCCCGTGGATCGGCTCGCCCGGTGGCCAGGGCCGCGGCCAATACCGCCATCGCTCCGTTTCGCGCGTTGAAGTCTCCTGCAAGGCCCCATTCGATCGACCCCAGTGACCTTCCGTCCCATTCCAGATCAAAGCGCGAACCGCCGGGTCCCTCCTCGTAGCCCCGGATCCGAAGCGTGTTTCCCTCACCGAAGCCCACCCGATGGCACTGGACCCATTGCACCGGTAGGAGCTTGTCCAGTTCGGCATCGTCGCCGTTGTAGAGAATGGCCCCGCCGCCTGGGACCAGTTTCAGGAGATGGGAAAAACTCCGGCGCACGTCCTCAAGGTCGCGGAAGATGTCGGCGTGATCGAACTCGAGGTTGTTCAGGACTAGGGTCCGGGGCGCATAATGGATGAACTTGCTCCGCTTATCAAAAAAGGCGGAGTCGTATTCGTCTCCCTCGATCACGAACGGGGCATCCGCCCGGCCCGCCGCGCATCCGGACTGCAGGGAACGGGGCAC
>CAYQKH010000187.1:0-5808 GCA_964417945.1 uncultured Opitutales bacterium | reverse complement strand
TCCGAAGCCCGCCGCGCCTCCGTGGAATTGGCCCGCCAGGCTGTTCAGCAGGCCCGCGTCCAACTGGACCAGGCCCAACTTGCCCTCGACCGCACCCAAATCCGCAGCCCCATCGATGGCGTTGTGCAAGTCCTGCATGCCGCACCCGGAAGAAAGAAGATGCTCAGGATGGACGCACCCGAGTCCGCCACTATCGCCATTCTTTATAAGCCAGAACAGCTCCAGGCACGCATTGATGTCCCCCTCGAACAGGCCGCGCAATTGAAGTTGGGGCAACCCGCCTGGATCCGCACGAATCTCCTCCCCGACCTGCAGATGAAAGGACAGGTGACCCGCATTGTCGGACAGGCCGACCTCCAGCGAAATACCCTTCAGGCCAAGGTCGCCCTCCTCGACCCACACCCCCTCCTGCGACCCGAAATGCTCTGCCGGGCCGAGTTCCTTCCGGTTAGCGGTGGACGCGCTCCTTCCGAACGGAACGGGAACCGAGCCTCCTACGGGAATCTTCAACTCTACGTCCCGCAAAGCTCCCTTATCGAGGGCTCCGGGGATGCCGCCCGGGTCTGGACGGTCGGCCTGTCCGACAACCGGTTGGCCCTTCGCGATATCCGCCTCGGCCCCAATCAACGCAATGGTCACCGCGAGGTGATCGAGGGCCTCCAACCCGGCGAGCGCATCGTCCTCAACCCGACCAACACCCTCTCCGAAGGCCAGCGTATTCGACCCCTCTTCAACTAAACGATCCATGCAATCTTCCCCGTCCACTTCATCCGCCACCAAACCCTTCATCCGCTGCCGGAGCCTGACCAAAACCTACCGGAAAGGCAGGACACGGGTCACCCCTCTGGAAAACCTCGATCTCGACGTTCCCGCCGGTGAGTTCCTCGCCTTGATGGGCCCTTCCGGTTCCGGAAAAACCACCCTCCTCAACCTCATCGCGGGAATCGACCAACCTACCGAAGGCGAACTCCGGGTCGGGGACGAGGACCTCGCCACCATGAGCCGCGGACGTCTCACCGCCTGGAGGGCCGCCCACTGCGGTTATATCTTCCAGCTCTACCACCTCGTCCCTATCCTCACCGCCTTCGAGAACGTTGAACTCCCGCTCCTCCTCGATCCGTCCTTCTCCCGCAAGCAGCGCCGGGATAAGGTTCATCAGGCCCTCGAACTCGTCGGCCTTTCCGACCGGATGGACCACCGCCCCACCGAGCTTTCCGGCGGTCAGGAACAACGCGTGGCCATCGCCCGCGCGATCGTCAATAATCCCGGCCTCCTCGTCGCCGATGAGCCTACCGGCGACCTCGACCGGAAGGCTGCCTCCAGTATCCTCGAACTCCTCCAGGACCTCGGCCACTCCTATGGAAAAACCATCGTCATGGTTACCCACGACGCCCGCGCCGCCGAGTCCGCCGACCGAACCCTTCACCTCGAGAAAGGACAACTGATCGAACAGGGAACCGTCGTCACCCCCGCCTGAACCCCATCTCAAACCCATGAATACCCTTCTCTCCCTTTTTCAACTCGCTCTGAAGCAAGTATCCCGGCATCGCATCCGCAGCCTCCTCACCATCGGCGGAGTGGCGACCGGCATCTTTCTTTACACCGCCGTGCAGACCCTGCAGCACTCTGTCGCCGAAGTCACCCAGAGCAAGGCCGGGGAAAATATCCTCGTCGTTTACCGGGAAAACCGCTTCTGCCCCATGACCTCGCGCCTGCCGGAACACTACAATGCCGACATCCGGCGCATCCCGGGCGTGACCGAGGTCGTCCCCATCCAGATTACCGTCAACAACTGCGGGGCCAGCCTGGATGTCATCACCTTTCGCGGGGTCCCCCCCGCAAACCTCCTCGCCTACAACCCCGAGATTGAAGTCATCTCCGGCTCCACCGCCGACTGGAAAAACCGCACTGATGCCGCCCTTGTCGGCGAAACCTTTGCCCGGCGCCGCGGATTGAACCCGGGCGACACCTTCGAGGCCGTCGGTGTCCGTGTCTGGGTTGCCGGAATTATCCGATCTCCCCTGCCCCAGGATAATAATGTGGCCTACGTCCACCTCCCCTTCCTCCAACAGGCGTCCCGCGTCGGACTGGGAACCGTCACCCAGTTCAATGTCCGCGTGGAAGACCCCGACCGCCTCGAAGCCGTGGCCGGGGAAATTGACGCCCTCTTCGCCGGAGATACCGCCCCCACCCACACCCGTCCGGAAAAGGCCTTTTTCGCCCAGACCGCCCAGGACCTCCTCGAGATGATCCACTTCACCCGTTGGCTTGGCATCGGTGCCGTCCTCGCCGTCTTTGGCCTCATCGCCAATGCTCTCCTCCTCGCCGCCCGCGGTCGCATTCAGGAGAGCGCCATCCTCCAGACCATCGGGTTCCCCCGACCCGCCGTGGGCATGATCATGGTCCTTGAGGGTGCCATCCTCGGGTTTATCGGCGGCCTTTTCGGCAGCCTCGCCGCCGCCGCCTTTTTCCGGTGGCAGAGCTTCACCCTCGGCAACGAGGGCCTCACCCTCGCCCTCAACCCCAGCCTCGGGGCCACCCTCGGCGGCCTCCTCGCCGCTCTCCTCCTCGGGCTCATCGCCTCCATCTGGCCCGCCATCCTTGCCGCCACCCAGCCGATTGTCCGTTCCCTCCGCCAAGCCTGACGATGTCCCTCCTTCCCTTCAGCTACGCCACCCGCAACCTCCTCAGGGATCCCGTCCGCCTCCTCCAGAAAGTCCTCGGGGCCGCTCTCGTCGTCTTCCTCGTCCTCGCCGCCGGAAGTTTCGATCAGGGCATGCACTCCGTCCTCAGCGGATCCGGCTCCCCGCGAAACATCATCCTCCTCAGCGCCGGGTCCGAGGATAGTGTCGAACGCAGCCAGGTTCCTCCCCAAGTGGAATCCCTCGCCGCCGCCGGAGTCAACGGCATCAGCCGCAGACTCGAACGCCCTGCTGTTTCCGGGGAAGTCCATTACATGGGCGAACTGCAGTTTGCCAACCACCCCGACGCCCAGGCCCTCCTGCGTGGGGTGACGCCTTCTGCCTTTACCGTCCACCCATCCGTGCAAATTCTCGAAGGCCGGTTTCCCAATTCCGGAGAAGTCCTCGTCGGACGCCTCGCGCACCACACCCTCGGCCTCCCCAAGACCAATCTATCGCCCGGTTCCACCGTCGTTTTCGAAGGACAAGCCTTCACCGTCTCGGGTGTCTTCGCCGCACCCGGAACCGTCATGGAATCGGAAGTCTGGTTCGACCGCAACGACCTCATGACCCTCATCCAAAGGGAAACCTTTTCCTGCGTCGTGATACGCATGGAAGATGCCTCCGGCCTCGCCGCTGCCGACCTTTTCGCCAAACAGCGCTTCGATCTCGAACTCACCGCCATCCCGGAATCCGAATACTATAGTCGGCTCTCCGAATTTTACGCCCCTATCCGCCTCATGGCCTGGATCACCGCTTTCCTCGTCGCCGCAGGAGCCGTCTTCGGCGGCCTCAATATGCTCTACGCCGCCTTTGCTTCCCGCATCCGGGAGATGGCTACTCTTCAAGCGATCGGGTTCCGGCGACCCGCCCTCTATCTCTCCATCCTTCAGGAAAGCCTTATCGCCACCCTTACGGGCACTCTCTTTGCCGCTGCCCTCGCCGTCCTCCTCCTCGAGGGCCGGGCCGTCGACTTCTCCATCGGAACCTTCCACCTCCAGATTTCCGGTGGCGTCGCCTTCACCGGTCTCCTCACCGGCATTATCCTCGGTATCATCGGCTCCATCCCCCCCTCCATCCGATGCTTGAATACCGCCCTCCCCTCCGCCCTGCGCTCTTGATTTCAAACAACCCCTAACAACGAACGATTGAACCCAATAATGAAATACCACACCCTCCTCCAACTCTCCGTCCTTGGAACCGCCACTCTTTTTCTGAGCGCCTGTTCCGGTCCGGACGGGGAAGCAACCCAATCCACGGATACCGCATTGAGTGAGCCCGCGGCTTCCGATCTCTTCCTCGAAACCGCTCCCGAATCCGCCCAACCTATCGCTTCTCTCGTCCAGACCGCCCAACCCGGCGATTCTGTCACCGTCTCTGGCCAGATCGGTGGCACCACCGAGCCCTTCGGCGAAGGCTACGCGCTCTTCATGCTCGCCGACGAATCCCTCGTATTCTGTAACGAAATGAGCGATGAAGATCATTGCCCCACCCCATGGGACGCCTGCTGTGAAGATCCCGATAAACTCCGCAACTCCCGCGCCATGATCCAGATCGTCGATGAGGCCGGCGAAGTCCGGACCGGCTCCCTTAAGGGAGATACCCGGCTGCGGGAACTCGATTCCATCGTCCTCAGCGGAACCGTCATCCGCTCCCAGGAAGACGGCGGCCTCGTTATCAACGCCCGCAAACTCTACCGCGGCGAGCTCGCCCAGCCCTGACATTTCCCTGACAAACCTTTTACCCCTCCACGACAACTTCCCCGCGCTTTTCTGGCAAACTGGGTTTCGTTCAATAACCCGAACCCTCAAGCCAGAAAAGCATGCAATCCAATCACATCACCCTCATCGTCATGGGGCTTCTCCTCTTCGGGATGTCCCTCGTCCTCACCCAGCCAAAGTCCGCCTCCCAACCCACCCGGACCGCCGCCCTTACCCTTCCCGGTTTTATCCCCGGCAGCAAACCCGACAACACCAACCTACCTGAGCCCCAACAACAGCCCCTCATCGAGGTCGTCTTCGTCCTCGACACCACCGGCTCGATGGGCGGCTTGATCGACGGCGCCAAGCAGAAGATCTGGTCCATCATCAATGAACTGAAATCGGGGCGTCCCGAACCTATCCTCCGGATCGGTCTCGTCGGCTACCGCGACCGCGGCGATGCCTATGTCACCCGGCATTCCGCGCTCAGCGAGGATATCGATGCCGTTTACACCGACCTCATGTCCTTCCAGGCCGGGGGGGGCGGCGACACCCCCGAATCCGTCAACCAGGCCCTCCACGAAGCCGTCACCCGCTTTGACTGGAGCCGCAATCCCGACACCCTTCGCGTCGTCTTCCTTGTCGGGGATGCCCCTCCGAAATCCTACCAGGACGATGTCCCCTACACCACCACCTGCGCCCTCGCCCGGGATAAGGATATCATCATCAACACCATCCAGTGCGGGGCGATGACCGAGACCACCGGCATCTGGAAATCCATCGCCCAGATGGGCCACGGCGGGTTTGCCGCCATCCGCCAGGACGGCGGCATGGTTGTCGCTTCCACCCCCTACGACGATCAGATCAACCAGCTCAACCGGAAGATCAGCGCCACTGTCATCCCCTACGGCGATCACGTCCAACGCGATTCCGCCCGCCGCAAAATGGAGACCGCCAGTGCCCTTACCGGATTCGCCGCCGCCGAGCGCCAGGCCTATGTTTCCGCAAGCGCCCCCTCCGCCGCCATCACCGGTCGTGGCGACCTCCTCGCCGACCTCGCGAATGCGGACGTCGACCTCGACGAGCTCTCCGAGAAGGAACTCCCCGAGGAGTTAAAAGGCCTCTCCAAAACCGAAATGGAATCCAAAATCGCCGCCAAGGTCGAATCCCGCCAAGCCCTCCAGAAAGAACTCACCCAACTCCTCGAACAACGGAAAGCCTTCCTCGCCAAGGCCGCCGAGGAAACCGGTGAATCCGAAGATGCCTTCGACGTCCAGGTCAAGGACATGGTCCGCACCCAGGCCGCGACCAAAGCCATCGTCTACTGATCCTTTCACCCAAGACGAACCGTTCCCAAACCAACCGCCCCGGCCCAAAAACCCGGGGCGGTTTCCATTATCCCCCTCCCCCTCCTCATCCCCCCCCTC
>CAYQKH010000186.1:0-5851 GCA_964417945.1 uncultured Opitutales bacterium | reverse complement strand
GGGCTCCGATCCCGATACCCCAAAATATCTTGAGGCCCTCCGACAGACCGCCGCCCCCACCCTTCTCTACCTTATCCTCCTCCTCCACGATATCGGCAAGGCACAGGGTGTGAAGGGACACGCCGAGCGTGGCACCGAAACCGCCAGACCCGTTCTCGAACGTATGGAGGTGAAACGAGACCTTCAGGATAAAATCCTGTTCATTATCCAACAGCACCTCGAAATGGCACGATTCTGGCAGCGGTTTGATATCGATGACCCGAGAACCTCTGAGCGCTTTGCCGAAATCGTTACTCAGCCTGAAAGGTTACATTACCTCTACGTCCATACCTATTGCGACGGACGCGGCACCTCCTCCACCCTTTGGAATGGCTACAAGGACATGCTCCATACCAATCTCTATCGGAACACCCTTGAACAATTGACCAAGGAACAGGACCGCCCGGAGGACTACAAGCAACAGATCATGGGGGTTTACGAAGACATTCTGGAACGAAATCGAGACGAGATATCGGAGGAGGAAATCGAGGCGCATTTCAGCCTTCTCCCCGACCGCTATTTCCTCCACCATGATGCGTCGGATATCGAGCTCCACCTCCATATGGTGCATCGTCTCCTCGCCACCATTTATGAGGCCGATTCCCTCGGTTCCCTCGTCCCCGTCATCGAATGGCGGGACGACCTTGAGCAGAGCCTGACCGTCGTCCACATCGTCACCTGGGACCGCCCCGGCCTTTTCTTTAAGCTTGCTGGCGCCCTCAGCGTCGCCGGCGTCAACATTCTCAGCACCAAGGCCATTTCCCGCTCCGACCACATCACGATCGATACCTTCTATGTCGCCGAGCCCGACGGCGGGGTTGTCAGCAACCCGAAGGCCCGGGAACTCTTCCAGCATTACGTCGAACGGGCCCTCCTTCACAACGAGGACCTCCTTCCTGAGCTCCGCTCCCGCTCCCAGAAGATGCGCCGCAGTCGGCGCTCCGAGGTCGAAAAGCTCAACGTGGACTTACCCAAGCGGGTTGATGTCTACCACGAACTTTCCCTCAAGCGCACCATCCTCGAACTTCAGACCCAGGACAGCCTCGGTCTCCTCTACCAGGTCAGCCGCGCCATCTTCGAATACGGCTTCGACATCACCTTTGCCCGAATTGCCACTGAACGGGGCGTCGCCATGGATACCTTCTACATCGAGCCCCTTAACTCCGAGAAGGATTTTGAAACCCGCAACCTCCTCAAGCTGCGCGAGGCCCTCGATGCCATCATCCAGGCCGAGGACGAATCCACCGGGGCCGCCACCGGCTGATGGATTGCCAATCCCGCCTTTTGGCTCCATCTTTCTCTTTTGCAACCGGGTTTCCGGCCCTTCCCTCATGCAGTCCTCCCGTAACCAGAGTTCGGTCATCGATTCCCTTTACCGGATCAGCAGTATCGCCGGCAGCACCGAGGACCCCACCGAGGCCCTGCGCTTCATTCTCGACGAGATCATGGCCGTCCTCGAACCCAGCAGCGCCTCCATCTCCTTAATCAATCCCGATACCAACCGCCTTGATATCGAGGTTTCCTCCGGCCTTCCTCCCAACACCTGCGACCTCGACCTCCGCATCGGCGAAGGCATTACTGGATGGGTCGCCCTCCACAGCAATCCCCTCCTCGTCCGGGATGTCGCCGCAGAAAGCCGCTACATCCAGGCAAACCCCGCCACCCGGTCCGAAATGGCCGTTCCCATGGAGGAACAGGGGATTGTCATCGGCGTCGTCAATGTCGATAGCGAACGCGTCGGCGCCTTCGACGGAGAAGACCTCAAAATCCTCACCCTCCTTACCAACGAGGCCACCCGTGTCGTCAGTAAGCTCTGGCTCATCCGGCAGTTGAAAATCAAGGCCGACCAACTCGAAGGCCTCGTCCGTATCGGGCAGCGGCTTGGCGGCTCCATCCAGCTCCAGAACGCTATCGATTATCTGACCCGTGAAGCACGAAAGCTCCTGCGCTGTCGCATGACCGCCCTTTTCCTCCTCTCCTCCGACGGGCGTTCCATGCGCTTCGCCGCCGCCAACGATCGCGAAGAAGGCGCCCTCAACTTCGAATACACCTTTCCCGTTGAGGAATCCGCCGTCCGCGCCTGCCTTCAGTTTCGGAAAACCATCGAACTCCCTCAGCTCCAGAAAACCGAGGAGGGTCATTTCCGCGAGCGAATCCATAATAAGGGCCTCCAATCCATGCTCGCCTGCCCCATCATCACCGAAGAGGGCGTTATCGGGACACTCCACGCCTACACCGATCGCTCCCATCGCTTCAATAACGACGAACGCGACATCTTTCAGGCCGTCGCCAACCTCGGCGGCGTCGCCATCCTCAATACTCGGCTTTACAGTCGCGTTTTTTCCTCACAGGAAATGCTCCGGAAAAACGAGAAGCTGACCACCCTCGGCCTCCTCGCCGCCGAGATCGCCCACGAGATCCGCAACCCCCTCACTGTTATCAAACTCCTTTTCCAATCCCTCGAACTGCAGTTTCCTGAGGCTGATGAGCGCGGGAAGGATCTCCTTATCATCGGGGAAAAACTCGACCAGCTCGAGCAGACCGTCGGCCAGGTTCTCAGCTTTGGCAAAACCCGGCAGGACATGCATGCCCGCTACAATGTCCACCGCCTCATCCGCGACACCCTCGCCCTCGTCCGGCTTAAATGCCGCCAATGCCGCGTCGAGATCCAACTCCTGCCCTGCGAGGAAGTCCTCTGGGTCGAGTGCAATAAGGGGCAGATCCAGCAGGCTTTTCTCAACCTCATCCTGAATTCCATCGAGGCCATCGACCCGCAGATCGGGGGTGCCATTACCATCCGCACCGCCCGGGAAACCCTCCCCTCCGGAAACCGCATTTGTATCTACTTTGAGGATACCGGCTCCGGCGTTCCCCACGATATCCGCGAGCAAATCTTTCACTCCTTCCTCACCCGAAAAAAAGGAGGGACCGGCCTTGGGCTCGCCATCGTCAAGCGCATCATGCGCTCACACCGCGGGGATATCGTCCTGAAAAAGACAGGACCTGAAGGAACGACCTTCAAGTCCTGGCTTCCGGAAAAATAGTTGGAAGTTAAAAAGGGAGGTTGTCTGCTTTCGCAGCCGGCAGATCAGGTCTTCGTGGTTAGTCGGCCCGGTTTTTTCCTAAGAAGTAATGCCATTCATCATCGATTTCCGAGTCCACCAATGTGCTGACAAAAGGCCGCCATTTCGGGCGTTCCGGCTTCCGAATCAAACGCATCCCGGCCTCGTGCGGCAGGCGATCCGCCTTCCGCGTATTGCAATGTATGCAGGAGGCCACCACGTTTTCCCAGGTGGTCCTTCCGCCATTATGGCGCGGGATCACGTGGTCGAGGTTTAGCTTTGGAGCCGAGAATACCTTTCCGCAGTATTGGCACCGATAGTCATCCCGCTCGTAAATGCTTTGCCGACAAAACTTGACCTCCTGGGCAGGGAGGCGGTCGTAATATCGCAGCAGTAGTACCTTCGGGATGCGCAGGGTCATCTTGACCGTATGAAGGCAGGGTTGATTCGGCCGGGGAGGATACTCCTCGGATAACGCGAACCAGCTCTCTGCATCATAGATCTGGAAATTGCCTTCCGTCGTGTCGATCGCTTGCGCGTGTCCTTGGAACAGAAGACTGACGGCCCGCTTCACGCCAACGATGTTCACCGCTTGCCACAAACGGTTTAGGACCAAAGCCCGATGGGAGTAAATTCCATCCATCGCGTTTATTTTATGCCGAGGCGCGTTCCGTGATGTCAAGGTTGAACCGGACGTTTCGCGGGTAAAACCCAATTTGTGGCCTGCTTGTAACAATAGACCCACTACATATTGGGGAACCGGTTCCGATTGACAAAAATTCAAGCCGTTTTCTCGTTCCTATCACAGATCGTTTTGCCCTATTCATGATTATCAGTAAAAACTTCAGCATAGGGCATAAACACCCTTCCTCAACTCTCAAGTCCAGCCCTTCCCTCAATCCTCCCCGGGTCGATAACGGTGCGCCGCCGGGATCTCCAGCTCGCTCTCAAGGTCGCGGATCCTCCCGAGGACCACGTCCGCCGCGGCCATCGGCTCGCCTTCGGGCAACTCGGGATGCATTTCCCGGTAGAAGGCGTAGGCCTCCTCCGGGAGTCCCGCCCGCCTGAGCAACTCCGCGTAGAGCCGCCCCGCAAAATACGGACCGCCCTCCATTTCATACGCCTTTCGGAAACTGAGGGCTGCGGCAAGGCGGTCTCGCAAAAGATTGTTCTGGATCTGGCCGATTTCTATCCAGATCTCGGGGTTCTCCGGATGGAACTGCTCTGCATAGAGCAGCATCTCGATTCCCTTTTCCGCGTAATCCCGGCGAATCGACTCGATCACGATCGGATCCGGGGATCCGACCGCTTCCGGGAGACTCTGGATCCGCCACACCGGGATGTCATAGGCGATGATACGCGCCCCATTCCGCCAGAAGTAGAAGGGCCGCGGATCCAGAGCGGTCGCCGTATGGATCAGCGCCTGAGTCTCCGCGACCTCCCGGTTTGCCCAGCTCTGACTCATTCGGATCCAAATGAAATCCACGATCAAGTTCTGCAGTCCTCCGGCGATCCCCGGGATCACCCCTTGGGCGATCGACTCCAGCACCCCTTCCTGCCGCAGCGTCGGCTTCTCGCTTTGCACCTGCTCCCACGCGCTCCGCTCAAGCGACATCGTCAAGGTGTGCACCACCACTAGAACGAGGAAGGCCCCCACCACCGGCAGCAGTCGCCGCGGGTCAACATGTGCCGGAATCTGTCGCTGCCTTTCCACCCGCTCAAATTTCCCGCACACGGAAAAACCCCGCCGCCAACAGAAGGTAGATCACGAGGTAGACCCCACCGTAGCCGAACAGGACCCCCAGCCGCAGCTCCGGAAAACTCCCCGTTTCCGAGTAAACCAACAGGTCACCCACATTGAAGACCTGGAAGTTCGGAAAGACCACCGAGATGACCCACGAGACCCCGCGCAGAAGGAACGGTGTGCCCTCCCCGTAGGCTTCTCCCGCCAGATATTGCAACTGCGCGATCAACACCATCAGGAACGAAACCACCACCGTGTAAAGATTCGTCCGGCTGAAGGTCGCCACCAGAAAGGTCATCGAGACGACGATCCCCAGTTTCAAAAAGTGGATTGCTCCAAGGAGCGGGATATCTGCGTAGCGTACCCGCAGCCCGTGATCGAAAGAGGTCGGCATCGCCTCCATCAGCGCAAAGTGCCGGTTGATCAAAAGCAGACTTGTCACCCCCATCAGGACCAGCACAAAGCTTAGCAACAAGGCCAGCATCCCGACATACTTCCCCAGCAGAAAGTGGTGCCGCGGCATCGGGCGTACCAGGATCGTCAGCACCGTCCGGTTCTCGAATTCCGAAAAAAGGATCTGCGCACTCAGCACGATCGCTACCACCGTCCCGAAAAACAGGATCGACCCGAATCCCAGATCCACGATGAATTTCAACTCCGTGCTCCCGAAATTGAATTGCTGGAAAAACAGCGAGGAAACGACCAGCGTCAATGCAAGGATAAACAGCAGATGGAAAAACCGTTGGCGGAAGGCTTCCAGGTAGGTGATCCGGGCGATCGTCAGGACACGAAAAACCATCTCAGCCCTCCATTTCCTTGCGTGCCCTCTCAAGAAAGAGCTGTTCCAGGGAAACCCGGACCGCACGACTCCCTTCGACCCGCCCTCCGCGGGAACCCACCCAGCTATCCAATGCCTCCAGGCCCTCCGGATCCAGCCCCGACAGCTCTACCGCATAGCGGTTCGGCTGTTCCAGAAGCTGATCCAGTTGCCCCTGCAATAAGCACC
>CAYQKH010000185.1:0-5866 GCA_964417945.1 uncultured Opitutales bacterium | reverse complement strand
CACCGGGAGCGGGGGGGGGCGCGCTGGCCGCTGGTGCTTTATGGGATCCAGCTCTGCTTCAACGCGTTGTGGAGCTGGCTCTTTTTCGTCTGGAAGCTGGGCGGGCCGGCGTTTGCAGACATCTTTTTGCTATGGCTGCTGATCGCGGCGACGCTCCTGGGCTTCTGGCGGGAGCGGCTGCTGGCCGGTTTTCTGATGGTGCCCTACCTGCTTTGGGTCAGCTTTGCGGGAGCCTTGAACTTCGCGGTCTGGCGGGTGAACCCTGGGCTCCTGGGCGGGTAAGGCGGCTGAACCCGTGTCAGGGCTTGAGGAGCTCGACCTCGATCTTGACGACGACCTTTTTCACGGCGGCGGAGGAGGCTCCAGGGGAGGTAATTCCCGGGCTGTGGGCATCGGTGGGATGGAGGAGGGTGAAGACGCCGGGGACGTTGGAGATGCGTGCGGCAGGGACGGCTGCGGGCTTTCGGTAGAGTTCGACATCCTTTTCGGGATCATAGGGCTGGCTGATGTCGAGATCCGGACCATAAAACCATTCAATATCCTCGGAGCCGCGCAGGGTGGACTGGATATCGACGTAGCGCCGGTGGGCCTCGCAGAGCGCTTTGTCCGAGGGCTTGGTCTCGTATTCAAGGACGCGTGCGAAGACGGACTCACCCCGGAGGGGGTAATCGCCGAGTTCGGAGAGCGCATTCAAGCTGCGGATGAACTGAAAAGCTTCGCGCAGGGCGGGGGTGAGGGGAAGGGATTCCCAGTTGTTTATATGGTCGAAGATCATGATGTGGAGGATGGTTCAGAAAAAGAGTCGAGAAGGGCGGCAGGATGATCGGCGACCTTCAATCGATCGAGGTCGGGCGCGGCATAAAACCCATGCTCGCAGGTATGTTGGAGGAGATGGAGAAAGGGTTGGTAAAAGCCTTCGGTGTCCACGACCCCGATAGGCTTCTGGTGTTGCTCGAGTTTGAACCAGGCCATCTGCTCGAGAAGTTCCTCGTAGGTCCCAATCCCGCCGGGGAGGGCGATGAAGGCGTCGGCGAGTTCGCACATGAGCGCCTTGCGCTGGTGCATCGTGTCGACCAGGTGAAGATCGGTGAGGCCGGAATGCACCACTTCAAAACGGTGCATGAAATGGGGGATAACACCGGTAACGGATCCGCCGGATTGAAGGCAGGCATCGGCGACGGCGCCCATGAGGCCGGATCTGCCGCCACCATAGACGAGGGCGAACCCACGCTCGCCGAGAAGGTGGCCGGTCTTGAGGGCCACTTCCTGGAAGGCGGGATGGTTGCCGTCGCGCGAACCACAGAAGACACATATGCGGTGCATCCCGAACAGAAAGAGGTTTGCTGAGGGCGCTGCCAACCCTTAAGTGTTTAGATTCATGGAACCACTGAAAATCGGATTTATCGGGGCGGGAACGAACACGAAGGAGCGGCATATCCCGGGCTTTCAGGCCATCGACGGGGTGGAGCTGGAAATGGTCTGCAACCGCAGCGAGGAGTCCTCGAAGGCGGTGGCAGAGGCGTTCGGAATCAAGCGGATCGGGATGACATGGCGGGAGGTGGTGGAGGACCCGGAAGTGGATGCGATTTGTATCGGGACCTGGCCTTACCTCCATGCGGATGCGTCGATAGCAGCCCTCAAGAACGGGAAGCACGTCCTATGCGAAGCCCGGATGGCAATGAACCTCGAGGAGGCGGAGACCATGTTGAAGGCGTCGAAGGCGGCGCCGCACCTCGTCGCACAGGTGGTGCCCTCGCCGTTCACGCTGGAATGGGATGAGACGGTGAAGCGGATGATGGCGGATGGAACGCTTGGGCCCCTGCGCGAGGTGAGAGCGGTCCATACGGGCGGGCAGGCGGTCCGGGAAGACACCCCGCTGACCTGGCGACAGCATTTTGAATACAGCGGGATCAACGTCCTTTCGATGGGGATTTTCCACGAGGCGATCCAACGCTGGCTGCCGGAGGAGCCGGCATGGATTTCGGCAGACGGGGCGATTTTCCATGAGTACCGGCTGGATCCGGAAACGGAGCGCCCGCACCATGTTCGGATACCGGAGACCCTAACGGTAACGGGTCGCTACCCGGATCAGAGCCGCTTGATTTATCACTTCAGCTCCTTAGAATCCGGCAATCCCGAGATGGGGATCTGGATTAATGCGGAAAATGGGTCCTTGCAGATGGACCTGCAAGCGGGGGAGCTGCGCTGGGCGGAAGCCGGCCAGACGGAGGAAAAGGAACTGGAGATTCCAGAAGCCGAAAAAAAGGGGTGGAACGTGGAGGCAGATTTTGTCGCCAGCATCCGCGAGGGGAAGCCGGTGGAACGGACCTCCTTCGTAGACGGGGTCCGCTACATGGCGTTTACCCAGCGGGTTTTTGAGAGTCTGGCGCAGGAGGGGGCTCGGAAGTAGGACTCGGCAGATCGGGCAATTGCTGCCGGGCGGGCGGTTCCTCCGCTCCTTCTTTAAAATACCGCAGGAGGTGCGGCAGGCCGAAGAAGGTGAAGAGGGCGAGGGCGGAAAGGAGGATGGTGAGGAAGATGCAGCCGAGTTTAAGCTGGGCGGCACTGGTGGAGGAGCTGGAGCCGTATCGGCTGAGGATGTCCTCCGCCCGGGAATCGGACTCGTTGGGTGCGACGACCGGAACCGGCGATGGGCTTTGAGTCGGAACTTGAAGTGTGTCCAAGATCGGGGTCTGCCTGGACTTCAACTTGTCTGCAGCGAGCTTACCATCGATCCACTCCAACTGCTGCTGAAGGAGACGTCGCTGGCGGAGAAGCTCTTCCCTGGGGATTTCCATGATCGACTAAAAAGCGTCTGGAAATGAAGCGCCTGGGACAAGCCGATTGTTGTGGATAAAAAGAAACCCGCCCGGCGGGGGAGCCGGACGGGTTTGGGAGGGGGATGGGAAAATTTTAAAGTTAGTTCAATACTGACACACGTCGGTGGGCTTTGTCAAACTCGACAATACCATCAGAAAGAGCAAAAAGTGTATGATCCCGTCCGAGACCGACATTGGTGCCGGGGTGGTAGCGGGTTCCCCGCTGGCGCATGATGATGTTGCCAGCAATGACGCGTTCGCCACCGAATTTTTTAACGCCGAGGCGCTGAGCGTGGCTGTCGCGACCGTTCCTTGAAGTTCCTTGTCCTTTTTTATGGGCCATTGGTGAAAGGGGTTAGGCTTTGATGGATTCGATCTGAATGATGGATATTTCCTGACGGTGGCCACGGCGGCGCTTGTAGCCGTGACGGCGGTGCTTCTTAAAAATCATGACCTTTTTATCCTTTTTATTTTCAAGGATTTTGGCTTCAACGGTGGCACCCTCCACGGTAGGCGTGCCGAAGCGGGTTTGGTCCCCGTCGATAACAGCGAGGACGTCTTTGAAGGTCACGATGGACCCAGCTGCGGTGTCGGGGTAACGGTTGAGCTTAAAAATATCGCCCTCTTCGACGGTAAGCTGAGTGCCTTGTGTTTGAACTGTGGCTTTCATAGGAAAAACTTTCTACAAAAAAGGAATTCCAAACGAACGCAAGCTTGAAAAATGAAAACCGACGAAAGAGCGGCGAGAAGCGGAAGTGCAAAAACCAGTTGCTGGAGAGGCGGATGGTGAAGAAGGTAAGGTGTGTAGTATGGATGCAGAAATCGTCAAAGACTATTACAATGACCGGAAGGTGGTGAAGCACTACTCAGATGCGGCGGTGCGGATCGGACTCTGGAAGAGCGAGGAAAAGATCTTCACCCGGGTTTTTGGGAAAACGGATACTTTGTTGGAATGTGGGTGCGGAGCGGGCCGGATCGCGATGGGCCTTTGGGAGCTAGGCTACCGGAATGTCCTCGCGACTGATTTCGCTCGGGAGCAGATTCTTGAGGCGCGTCGGCTCTCTCGAATCCTTGAATACCGGATCCACTGGAAGGTGGAGGATGCGACCCGCCTGACCTTCGAGGATAAACTTTTCGATGGTGTCCTTTTCGGTTTCAACGGCCTGATGCAAATCCCGGGACGGAACAACCGCTTTGACGCCATGAAAGAAATATTCCGAATCCTGCGACCGGGGGGATGGTTTGTCTTTACCTCACACGACCGCGAGTTGAGCAAATACAAGAACTTCTGGGAGAAGGAGCGAGGGCTCTGGCGGAAAGGGAAGCAAAAACTGATGCTGGATGACTTCGGGGACCGTTTTGAGCCGACGGAGTTAGGGGACCTCTACATTCATGTTCCGACCCCGGGAGAGATCCGGGAAGACCTGAAGCGGGTGGGCTTCCGGGTCGAAGCAGATGTCCTGCGAAGCAAGCTCGCGAACGAAGATGCGGCGACGCGGGTGTTCAGTGACGAGTGCCGCTTCTGGGTAGTGCAACGACCAGAGGAAACGGCGGAGGAATAGAGTCCGGGTCCTCCTGCCATTCGACAGGCTCGCGTCCTCGGAAATTTTGGCGACGTCGGCAGAAGCCGACGATTTTCCACGGAAAGAATGACCGGCCACAGATGAAGCAGATAGAGCAGATGGAAGGAAAGGCTCCAAGCGTTGATGGGTCTGAAGGAAAGGTGAAAAAGGCCATGAAGAGGAAACCGCTGATCTCCGCTGATCGGCGCTGATCGAGAGAAAGGATAAGCGTGGGATTTGCGTGGATAAGCGGTTCCAAAAGGGGAGAACCCATCGGCGCACGGAACCGCTAATCGCGGTCCGTGGCCTCGGCGCTCTGCCAACTTGCTCACTGGCCCGAGGGTGAAAAGTCGAGGGCATCGGAGTGGAACTGCATGTCGGCGACGCGGGTGACGGAGCCGGTCATGAGAACCTGGAAATCGTCGGAGACGGAGATGTCGAGGTCACCGCCGGAGCAGTGGACAGTGATGTGTTCGTCGACGAGTTCGAGACGCCGGGCGACGGCGGCGCAAGCGGAACTGGAGCTGCCGGAGGCGAGGGTGTAACCGGCACCGCGCTCCCAGATTTCAATGGCGATTTCAGAACGGTTAAGAACCTTGAGGATTTGGACGTTGGTGCGTTTGGGGAAGAGGGGATGGGACTCGACGACGGGTCCGATTTTTCGGACGAGGGCCTCGGAAATGGCTTCCATAGGAAAGACGGCGTGAGGATTGCCGATAGTGGCGGCACAGAAGGTGACGGATTGACCGTCAATTTCGATGGATTCGTTGAGGACTTCGCGGGGCTCCCCATCGACGGGGATGGCTTCACTCCGGAAAGAGACCTTGCCCATTTCGACACGGACGCGGCTGCCGTTATCGAGGACGGTGGCTTCGACGCGTCCGCCTTCGGTCCAGACTTTGAAGGGGGCGTCGGTGACCTTGCCGAGGTCGTAGAGGTAGCGGGCAAAAATCCTGAGGCCATTACCGCTTTTTTCAGCCTCGGATCCATCGGGGTTGTAAATCCGGAGGCCGAAGGTGGAGGGTTCTCCTACTGGCGAGAAGGGCCCGTAGAGGATTCCGTCGGAGCCGAGGCCGAAATTCCGGTGGCAGACGCGACGGATGAAGTCGGGCTCGGGGCGAGCGGGATGGTGAAGGGGGTCGAGAACGAGGTAGTCGTTGCCGAGGGCATGAAACTTTGTGAAAGGCAGGGATTCTTCGGTTGGCATAAATTTGGTTTTCCTGAGTTCAGAGGAATGGGTCAAATGCAATCCCGCTCGGCGTTTGCGCGCGAAGGAAGAAGCTGTCACGTTTAAAAAATGGGACAAAATTCAGGCATCAATGAAATGGCGCTCTGCGGCATCTGGGTCTCCCGGGAAGGGGTGGTGCACCGGTATCTTCGCGACGGGGCGGGAGTGGAGCGAGAGGAGGAGGGCGGTTTCCATCCCTACGCCTGGGCGGACGGAGATCCGGGAGAGGCGGTGACCGCGGAGGTGAGGGAATTGGA
>CAYQKH010000184.1:4793-5867 GCA_964417945.1 uncultured Opitutales bacterium | reverse complement strand
GGGCCGGTTTCGGTCGACGGCGAGGTAGCCCTAGCGGCGGCCATAAGGATCCGCCGCATCGCGCAAGCCGTCCCCGAGGAAGTTGAAGGCGAGGACGGTCACAAGGATAAGGATGACGGGGGTGAGAATCCACGGGTAGTTCGCTACGATTTGCAGCTGCATACAATCCTGGAGGAGGACGCCCCAGCTGATGATAGGGGGGCGCAGACCGAGACCAAGGAAGCTGAGCGCGGTTTCCCCGAGGATCATCACCGGCACACTGAGGGTGAGGACGACGATCATGTGGCTGGTGAAGCCCGGGACGAGGTGACGGAAGAGGACGCGCCCGTGCCCCGCCCCAAGGAGGCGCGCGGCAAGGGCGTAATCTTCTTCACGCAAGGAAAGAATTTTTCCCCGGACGACGCGGGCGAGACCCACCCAGTTAAGGAGGCTGAGGACGATCGTGATCGCGAAATAGATCTGGAGGGACGACCACTGCCCCGGCATGATCGCAGCGAGGGCCAGCCAGAGCGGGAGCTGCGGGAAGGCCGTGATAATTTCGATCCCCCGCTGGATGACGGTGTCCACCCGTCCGCTGGCATAGCCCGAAATTCCCCCGATGAGGACCCCGAGGACGAAGGTCACGGCAATCGAGACGAGCCCGATGGAAAGGCTGATCCGCCCGCCGTGGATGATGCGGGAGAAGAGATCCCGACCGAACTTGTCGGAGCCGAGGAAGAAAAACGAGGCGGTTTCCGCTCCGGGGTCGTGGCTGGCCTTTTCCAGGCGGCCGGGGTCCACTCCGAAAAAGACCACGGGTAGCGGGATGCTGCCGAAGAGCCGGTTGTCCTCGGCGGCGGGTGCGAAAAACCGGAGGGGGACATAGGACTCGGGATCTTTCAGGTAATAGGTCTTCAGGGTGATCGGATCGGTCTGCTGGCGGAAGGTGGCGGCGTGCCAGCCCTTGTCGACGCTCCAGGCCGGCACCTGTGGGGGCGCGTAAATGAAATCAAGGTGGTGCTCGTTCGGCGGGTAGGGGGCAACAAACTCCGCGAGAATCGACATCCCGGAGAGCACCCCGAGCGTGAAGAGCGC
>CAYQKH010000184.1:0-4783 GCA_964417945.1 uncultured Opitutales bacterium | reverse complement strand
CGCGGCGATCGCCAGCTTGTGCTTCGCGAAACGCAGCCGGATCAGGGCCCACTGGGAGAGGGCGCCGGCGTCGGAGGTTTTGGGTTGCGGGATGCGGGTCACGGGTTGCCCTTCGATAGGCTCAGGATGGGCGGGTTTGGGGTTGCAGGTTTCGGGTGTGGGTGACGCGTCAGGAGTGGCGGGATTTTGTCGGGGAGTTCATCCCGTTGATCACCTTTGTGAGGATGCCAATAAGGTGATCGCAGCGGTCGAGGCGGTCTTCGATGAGATCTTGGGGTAACCCGTGTTTCATCCGCAACCCGCCACCCGAAACGCGCAACATTCCTCCTCACCGCCCACCTCCTTCGTAGCGGATGCGTGGGTCGAGCCAGAGGAGGAGGAGGTCGCTGACGAGGGTGCCGAGGACGCCGAGGAGGCTGAGGACCATGAGCATCGAGCCGGCGAGGTAGTAGTCCTCGGTGAGAAGGCCGTCGAGCATGAGAGGGCCTACGGTGGGGAGGCTGAGGACGAGGGCGACAATCGCGCCGCCGGAGATGAGCATCGGGAAGAGGCTGCCGATCCCGGAGATGAAGGGGTTGAGGGCGAGGCGGACCGGGTACTTGACGAGGAGCTTGAGGGGCCGGACCCCTTTGGCGCGCGCGGTGACGACGTAGGGTTTTTTCAGCTCGTCGAGGAGGTTGCCGCGCATGATGCGGATCATGGAGGCGGTCCCGCCGACTGCGAGGACGACGACGGGGACCCAGATGTGCTTGAGGAGGTCGATGACCTTGGGGAGATCCCAGTAGGACTGGGCGGCATACTGTTCGGAGAAGAGCCCGGAGATGGTAAGCCCGAGGTATAGATCGCTCCAATACATGAGGAGGAGGGCGAGGAGGAAGTTGGGGACGCACATCCCGATGAAGCCGATGAGGGTGAGGGCGTAGTCCGCGAAGGTGTACTGCTTGACCGCGGAGTAGATTCCGATCGGCAGGGCGAGGCACCAGGTGAGGAGGATGGTCCCGATGGAGATGAGGAGGGTGAGGAGGATGCGGTCGCCGACCATGTCATTGATCCGGCGGAGGGTCTCCATGGAGTAGCCGAGGTTGCCCTGGAGGAGGCCGGCATCCTTGGCATTGAAAGAGAGGAACCAGCGGAAGCCCACCCAGTCCGCATATTGATACCAGAAGCCGTGCTCCAAGGGAAAGAGTTCACGGATCTGGCGCACCTGGTCGAGCTGGGTCGGGTTCTGGGAGATTTCGGCCTGGAGGACCTTCGACTCGATGAAGCTGCCGGGCGGGGCCTGGAGAATGATGAAGACGACGAGCGAGATGATGAAGAGGGTGGGCACCATGAGAAGGAGGCGCTTCCCGATATAGGGGTGCCGGGTCCCGGCCATGGCCAGCCCGCAGGCGGCGACCCCGAAGAGGATCCAGCGGATGAGTTTCCCAAGGTCCGGGCCGCCGCCGTCCCGGGCGGCGGTGACGCGCGCGGGCAGGGAGGGGTTGAGGATTTCCTCGCGGGTCTGCTCGAGGATCTTCGGGGTCTCGAAGGGCTCCTCGAAGAAATACGTATCAAAGCCGGCGTTGCCCGGGGTGTGGAAGGCGGCACTGAAGGAGGCGTTGCGCGGGACGTTCCGGAACCCGTTCTTCACAACGACGGGCTGGGGGGGCGGAGTCGCGATGTTGATCGAGAACAGCTCGCGGGCGTTGATCTCGAGGACCTTGTCCATCCAGCGGCGTTGCTCGGTGATATCGGCGTGGGCGAGGGCCTCCGAGAAATGCTCCATCGTCAGCCGGGAGGGGCTGCCCGCGGGGGGTTCCATCGCGCCGGGGATCCCGGAGAGGTCGGCCCCGAAAAGGCCGCCGAGATAATACCAGCGCCCGTAGCCGGAGGCCTGGTGGCTCTCCCCGTAGAGGGGGGCGAAGGAGCGGCCCTCGACGAGGGGGAGGAACTCGCCCTCGCCGGTCCAGACCGTGAAATCGTGGAGAAGGGCCATCTTCTCGACGAAAAAGAGGGGGCGGTTGCGCTCGCGCTGACGGGCCCGGATGCCGACCCGGGCCCAGTCGTCGACGATGAATTCGACGGGCCCGGCATCGGTGAAGTCGGTGTAGTCGATGAACCAGGTCATCGGGCGGCCGTCGGGGAAGGTGCGGTAGCCCTCGACATCGCGCTGATCGAGGCCGATGGCGTCGAGGAGGGTGTTGGCGCGCTCGGGATCGTATTCAATATGGGCGTTCTGAAGGGCGGGGTGGTGAAAGAGCGACTCCACCCCGGGGGCGATCTGCGCGGGTTCGCCGATGCCGGAGTAGACCGCCTTGATGATCGCCTCGCGGTTGATCGCGTGGGAGAGGGCGATGCGGAAGTCGCGCATGCGGAGGTACTGTTTTTTCCATTCCGCGGTGGGATCTCCCTCGGGCGCGACACGGTTCATATTCGGGAAGAGGGCCCAGATCGAGCGGGAGGCGGAGAACCAGTGGTAGATCTCGTAGCCCTGGCGCTCGCGTTCGCTCATGTAGAGCGTGTAGTCGTCGAAGCGGAGGTGGCGGGTCTGCATGCTGACCATGCCGGAGGAGACAAGGTTGGGGATGAGGCGGGGGTTGCGGATCTCGAACTGGACGCGGTCGATGTAGGGGAGCTGGTTGCCCGCCTCGTCGACCACCCAGTAGTAGGGGTTGCGCACGTATCGCTGCGGGGGGACCTCCTTGTGCGTGCGGTAGATCCAGGGCCAGATCCGCGGGTGCTCGGGGTTGTCATAGCGCTGCTTGCGCACATAGAGAGCGCGGCGGGTGGTGAGGTTTTCCGCCGCCATCGCCTCCTCGATCACGGCGTCATCCCCGATGAGGGGGTGGTATTGTCCCAGGTAGTGACGCGGGGCGAACATGTCGGTGTTGCGCGCGATCATCTCGAGGAGGAGGCCGTGCGGGTGCGCGAAGACCATCTTGATCGTGAAGTCGTCCACTTTTTCGATCTCCCCGATCGTGCCCCGGATGCGCATGAAGTTGGGCGGCTCGACGTCCAGCGCCTTGATGTCGTATTCCCACCAGTAAAGGATGTCGTCCGCGGTGAAGGGCTCCCCGTCCGACCAGCGGACGCCGCGGCGGATGTGGAAGGTCCACTCCGTCAGGTCGGCGTTCGCCTCCCAGGATTTGGCGAGGTGCGGCACGATCGGGTAGCCCAGCGGGGACCAGCGCACGAGGGTGGCGTAGGAGAGCCGCCAGTCGATCACGCTCACATCGCTCGGGCTGTTCGCCACGCGGATCCAGGTCCCGCCGTAGGTGCCGATGCCGTCCACCCTGCGCAGGACGAGCGGCTCGGGGCCGACGCGCTCCGCCACCGGCGGCAACGCGCCCGATTCCACCAGCGGCTTGAGAACGGGGGCCTCGTTTTGCGGCCACCAGCGCGCCTCCGGGCCCTCCGCGTAATCCACCTCCACAACGAGGCTGGGGGCCTCGGCCTCCGGGTCGAACGAGACCTCGCGGAGCGCCTCGGTCTGCCGGACCTGCTCTTCCGGGTAGACCAGGGGGCGCGTCTCGAGGGGCGGCGAGAGCAGCCAACCCGTTACCCAGAGCAGGATGTAAACCCCAATTGCCGCCGCCGAAAAAAAGGCGGCAATCCGGAGCCCGGAGGGGATTTTCCATTGCGGGGTAGGGGGCACGCCCTCGTGCTTACATCGAAATGCCGCCGGGCTAAAGTCCAAACGGTGCCGTTCGAGCAACTGACGGGAACGGGAACCTTTATCACCAACGACGATCGCCTGCGCCGGATCGGGATCGGGGATTTAACGATCCGGTCCCTCTCCGAAGCAGTGGGCTGAGAGCGGGTAGACCGAAGGGTTTGGCTTTTCGAGAGTCCGGCGAACAGTTACTTTGAGGATGTGGCAGATCAAAAGAGCAGAGCCCTCCGCTATTGGGCGGGTGCCGGCGGGGCGATCGTTTGCTGGCTGGCGGCCTTCGGCTTTCTCGTTTTGCTGGGGATCCAGCTGGCGGACGGGATGATGGAGGGCTTCCTGCCACGGATGCTCGGGCTCTTCGTCTTTTTCTTCCTCGGCAGCGTGTTGTGGATCTTCGGGCAGTCCGGCCGGAGTGGGGGCTAACCCGGATTTTTCATGAAGCCAAGATGTGATGAGCTGCACCAATCGGCCATAGCCCGAACGGCGACGGCTGAAGGCAAATCAAAAAAATTGAGAAAAACATTCCAAAAAAAAGTGCAATGGCGCTTGGGTTTACACAAAACGATAATTTGAGGCTTCTTAAACCCGATTTCTCAATTTGGGTGACCTATTCGGGTTCGTTTACTTTCGCCCGGTGGGCGATCCCCTGCCAAACGGTGGGGTCCGCTTTCCTTTTTTTTACGGCTAAACGTATTAAAAACCTTGTGTCCGGAAAAGGGATAACCCGACGACTACTCCCCCAGCAGGTTCCGCAACCCCTCGTAGCTCCCCGGTGCCGTCGGGTCCGCCGGCCACTCCGCCAACAGCTCCACCACCAAGGTTCCCAGCGCCCCGACGTAGTCCTCCACAAAGGCCAGGAAATCTGCCCGCGCCGCCTCGTCCGCCCGGTCGCTGACGATGCGGAGGTGCACACTCGGGATCTGCGCCCGATTCAGGACATGGAGGAGCCCAAAGAGGTTCATGTCGACGAGGCTGCAGTCCGTAAGTTGGGCCAGGCTGACCGCTTCTTCCGACGATTGAACAAACGCCTCCCCGGAGGCGAGAGCCGCACCGGGAATTACCATCAAGGCCTCCGGTTGGATGGCGGGTTTCAGGATAGGGAGCGACTCCGGATCTCCTTTCTGGTAGGCGACC